>DASQPA010000230.1:0-4845 GCA_035644215.1 Thermoanaerobaculia bacterium | reverse complement strand
TCGAGGACGCCCAACGTCAGTGCGAGATCTGGAGGGAGGCGGACTTCCGGCGCTTGTGGGAAAGCCGAGGCGTCAAGCCGGAGGAGGTGGAGGAGAAGCTGAAGGGGTGGCGGCCGGAGTGAGACTCCGTTTCCTACAGTCCTCAAATCGCCACAGCGCGGGTCGATCTCGCGCGCTCACTTCGATTGAAGATAGGCTATCAGAGTTGTTGCTGGCCATCATTGCCCGGTTGGATAGGAGACGCCATGACGCCCACGGCGCTGAGGACAGCTGAGCTGGGCGCCACCGGTCTCAAGATCACCCGCGTCGGCTTCGGCGCCTGGGCGATTGGAGGCGGTGGTTACGAGTGGGGCTGGGGACCGCAGGATGACGAGGACTCGATCGCGGCGATCCGCCACGCGGTGGCGCTCGGGGTGAACTGGATCGACACCGCGGCGCAGTATGGCCTCGGGCACTCGGAACGGGTCGTCGGGCGCGCCCTGGCCGGCCTCGAACCGCGCCCCTACGTCTTCACCAAGGGCGGGCAGCCCGAGGGACCGGGGAGGACCACGACCCGGAGCCTCCGGCGCGACTCGCTGCTGCGCGAGGTGGAGGGCAGCCGCGAGCGCCTCGGCGTCGAGGCCATCGACCTCTACCAGATCCACTGGCCGGTCCCCGATGCGGAGATCGAGGAGGGCTGGTCGACGCTCGCCGAGCTGAAGGAGCGCGGGGTGGTGCGCCACATCGGTGTGTCGAACTTCAACGCCAGACAGCTTCGGCGAGCGCAGGCCATCGCGCCGGTGGAGACCCTGCAGCCGCCGTACTCGCTGATCGACCGTCGGATTGAAGTGGAGATCCTCCCCGTCGCCGAGCGGGAAGGGATCGGGATGATCGTGTACTCGCCGATGGCCTCCGGCCTGCTCTCCGGCGCGATGACGCGGGAGCGGATCGCGGCGCTGCCCGCGGACGACTGGCGCCGGCGCAGCGAGTGGTTCCGCGAGCCCCAGCTCACCCAGAACCTCGAGCTGGTGGAGCGGCTGCGGCTGGTCGCCGCCCGCCACGACACCACGCCGGGGGCGGTCGCGGTGGCCTGGACCCTCCGCAACCCGGCCGTGAACGGGGCCATCGCCGGCTTCCGGCGCCCTGAACAGGTCGATCCGATCGTGGCGGCGGCGAACCTCACGCTGGATAAGCACGACATCGCCACGATCCTAGGGAGGAAGTGAGACCGCCGGGGGGTGACAGGCCGAGGCGGTTCGAGAAGCCACGGCCCGTGGGCACCCCCTTCCCCCCCGGAGGGATGGGAAGGGGGTTGGGCGGGGTCGCCGGCCGGCAGTGGGGTCTAATAAGTCTTTGTATCAGTCGCGACGTCCGCCGCGCTGCAGCAAGCCTCGCAAGCGAGAAAGAAGAGCGACTTCCGGATCGACCTCTGCGCGCCCCAATCTCGATGGTCCCAGCTCTCGCCTCCGACATTGTCTCCCGCGTAGAGAAGCTCGGCCACGAGGACGTTGCGGAAGTCGCCGATGGCGAAGAGCGCGGCGGCTTCCATCTCCACGACGATCGCCCCCTCGGCCCGCCTCGCCTGGATCTTCCCGCGCGTCTCGCGGAAGACCGCGTCGGTCGTCCAGGTCTTGCCGAACCGGTACGGATGGTCCTGGCACTCGAGCACCTCACGGAGGATCTCCAAGCCGCGGGGATTCGCCGCCACCTCGCGGCTGGGCGGGAGGTAGTGATACGAGGTGCCCTCGTCACGAATCGCGGCGGTTGGCACGATGATCTGCCCCAACGGGATCGCCGGATCGAGCACCCCGGCGCCGCCGCAAGCGATGACCACTCTGGCGCCATGAGCGATCGCCCCCTCGAGCAGACCCGCAGCCATGGGCGCCCCGGCGCCAGCATGAAAAATGGCGATGCGGCGCTTCCTATAGGCGATCTCATAGATGGGGTGTTGCCCCATCTCGCTCCGCTGCGTGGTCAGCGGAACCAGGTTGTCGCGCAGGACGATGTCGTCCACGACGTCCTTGAAAAAACACGCCACCGCCAATTCCGGGATCGATACCGGCGTGATCGTGCGGTGGGGCTCGATCAGCGCCGACCTCTCCGGATCGAATTCAAGGAGGGGACAGTCGTGGGTCATGTCACTCCGCCTGAAGCTCGGCCTCTTCGTCGGTCAAGCTGTCGATCTGTTCGATCAAGAGTTCCTGGATCGCCACGCCGAGCCGGCGGACGGTGGGGGATTCGAAGAGGAGGCGCAGCGGGATCTCGAGGTCCAGGGCGTCGTAGACGCGGGCGGTGAACTGGATGGCGAGGAGCGAGTGCGCTCCCGCGTCGAAGAGGTTGTCGTCGAGGCCGATCGGCCCGCGCCTCAGGAGGTCCTGCCAGATGCCGGCGAGGAGCTCCTCGAGCTCGGTCTTCAGATCGCCGCTGGGCTCGGCGGTGGGGGCCATGGGGGCCGTGGGCGCCAGCTCGCGGGCCGGGCGGAGGGCGCGCAGGGCGCCGCGGTCCAGCTTGCCGCTCGGAGTGAGCGGCAGGGCGTCGACGAGTACCAAGTCGGCGGGCACCATGTGCTCCGGCAGGACGCGGCGGAGGGCGTCGCGGAGCTCTCCCGCCTCCGGCCCGGGCCCCGGTCCCGCCGGCACCACGTAGGCGGCGAGCCGCATCTCCCCCGGCTCCCCCGGCCGCTCCTCCCGCGCCACCACTGCCGCCTCGCGGACCGCCGGATGGCTGGCGAGCGCCGCCTCGATCTCCCCCGGCTCGATGCGGAAGCCGCGCAGCTTCACCTGGTCGTCGGTGCGGCCGAGGAACTCGATCTCGCCGTCGACCGAGAAGCGCGCCAGGTCGCCCGTCCGATAGAGCCGCTCGCCGGGTGGGCCCAGCGGATGGGGGACGAAGCGCTCCGCCGTCAGGCCGGGCCGGCGGAGGTAGCCGCGCGCGAGGCCCGTCCCGCCGATCCCGCCGATATAGAGCTCGCCGGGCACCCCCAGAGGCACCGGCTGGAGCTCCTTGTCGAGCAGCCAGAGGCCCAGGTTCGCGATCGGGCGGCCGATGGGGACCGCGCGCCGGGCCGGCCCCGGCAGCGTCCGGTGCGCCGTCACGTCGACCGCCGCCTCGGTGGGACCGTAGAGGTTGTGCAGCTCGGCGGTTCCGGCAGGCCCGAGCGCGCCTCCCAGGAGCTCGTGGAAGCGCGCCGCGAGCTCCGCCGGCAGCGCCTCGCCGCTCGCCATCACCCGCCGGAGCGAGCGGCAGCGGCCGAGGCCGGCCTGCGCGAGGAAGGCGGAGAGCATCGACGGCACGAAGTGGAGCGTCGTCACCCCCTGCTCCTCGATCCGCCGCAGCAGGTAGGCCGGATCGCGGTGGCCGCCCGGCCGCGCCAGCACCAGCCGCGCGCCGACGGCGAGCGGCCAGAACAGCTCCCAGACCGACACGTCGAAGGAGACGGGGGTCTTCTGCAGCACGCGGTCGGCGGGCGTCAAGCCGTAGGCCCGCTGCATCCAGGCGATCCGGTTGACGATGCCGCGGTGGGTGTTCATGACGCCCTTCGGCCGCCCCGTCGAGCCCGAGGTGTAGATGACGTAGGCGAGGTTGTCCGCAGAGGCGCCGGTGTCGAGAGGGGCGAGCGGGACGAAGTCGGCGTCGCCCGCCGGGCCGGTCGCGGCGTCCAAGTCGACCAGGCGGGCGCCGGCGCCCGCCACGGAGGCGGAGAGGAGGTCGACCTGCGCCAGGAGCAACGGCGCCGCGAGGCCATCGAGCCCATCCTCGATCATGAAGGCCAGCCGCTCCGACGGGTAGGACGGGTCGAGCGGCAGGTAGGCGCCGCCGGCCTTCAGGATGCCGAGCAGACCCACGACGAGCGCCGGCGAGCGCTCGGCGCAGATCGCGACCGGCTCGTCGACCCGCACCCCCAGCCGGCGCAGGCGGCGGGCCAGGCGGTTGGCGCGGGCGTCGAGCTCGCGGTAGGTGAGCGATTCGCCCTCGCCGACGACCGCCGTGGCGCCCGGCGTCAGCGCCGCCTGCCGCTCGATCCAGCGGTGGAGAAGGGGAGCGGCGCCGGCGTCGCCGATGAGCCCCGAGAGGTCCGCCGCCGTATCGTTCAGCTCGACGGCCACCTGCTGCCGCTCGGCCGGCGACAGCAGCGCGATCGCCGCCACGCGGCGCGATGGGTCGTCCGCCGCTGCCGCCAGCAGGCGGACGAAGTGCCCCGCGAGGCGCGCCATGGTGGTGCGGTCGAAGAGGTCGGTGCTGTACTCGAGCTCCCCGCGGAGATCTCCCCCCTGTTCGGAGAGGCCGAGGCTCAGGTCGAAGCGGGAGACCCGGGCGGAGAGGTCGAGCCGCTCGACGGCGAGACCGCGCAGGGCGAACGGGACCCGCGGCGTGCTGTTGAGCGCGAGCATCGTCTGCACCAGCGGCTGGCGGCTGCGGTCGCGCGCGGGGTTGACCTCGTCCACGATGCGCTCGAAGGGGACGTCGGCGTGGTCGTACGCCGCCAGGGCCGTCTGCCGCACCCGCGCCTGGAGCTCGGCGAAGCTCGGATCGCCGCCGCCGTCCGTGCGCAGGGCGAGCATGTTGAGGAAGACGCCGATGAGCGGCTCGAGCTCCGGCCGGGTGCGGTTCGCGATCGGCGTGCCGACGGCGAAGTCGGTCTGCCCGGAGAGGCGCTCGAGCAGCGCGTGCCAGGCGGCGAGGACGGTCATGAAGAGGGTCGCCTGGCCGCGTCGCGCCAGGCGGTGGACGGCGCCGGCGAGCTCCGGTGGCAGGTCGAGCCCCAGGGAGTCGCCGCGGAAGCTCGCGATCGGCGGCCGCGGGCGGTCGGCGGGGAGGGTGAGCGCCGGCGTGCCGGCGAGCCGCTCCTTCCAGTAGGCGAGCTGC
>DASQPA010000229.1:0-8892 GCA_035644215.1 Thermoanaerobaculia bacterium | reverse complement strand
CACCGATTGCACCGGCGTTTGCGCCGGGCCCTGCGGGGCCCTCTCGCCGGGTCGAACCGGCGAGCCGGCCCGAGGGCCGGCTTACCCGCTTTCAAGCTAGAATCGAGCCTGCCCGCTCTCCCCCGCCCTGCCAGGAACGGCGAACGGGTGGTCTTCCAGTGCAAGCGCTACCTCCGCCTGGGGCCGACCGACGCGGCGGCGACCGTCCACGCAGGCCCTGCCTCGGCATATACTTCCCCCATGGCCGTCGCTCTGCTCAAAGAACCTCCCTTCTCCCTTCCCACAGAGCTGGGTCCCTACCGGCGCGCGGACTACGACGCTCTGCCCGACGAGCCGCACTGCGAGCTGATCTTTGGGAGGTTCTACGTGAGCCCGAGTCCTTCGATCCTGCACCAAATCGTTGTCGTTGCCCTCTGTCGGGTCCTGGACGAGATTGCCGACGCCGCGGGAGGACTGGCGCTGCCGGCTCCGATCGACGTGGTCCTGGCCGATCATTCCGTGGTCCAGCCGGATGTCCTCTACCTCTCGGCCGCCCGCCGCGGCATCATGAAGGACCGGCTCGAAGGCGCGCCGGACCTCGTCGTCGAGATCCTGTCCCCGAGCACGGTCCGGCGCGACCGGGACGAGAAACTGGCGCTCTATGCCCGCTCGGGAGTGCGCGAGTATTGGATCGTCGAGGCGCTCGGGAGGCAGATCGAGTTCCTGGTCAACCAAGAGGGCCGGTTCGTCGTCGCTCTCCCGGCGGATGGCGTCTACCGGTCGGAGGCCCTCCCCGAGATCCGGCTGGATCTGGCCGCCTTCTGGCGCCGGGTCGAGAAGAAGCTCGCCCCGGCCGCGGGGTAGAGCTACCGTCGCCCCGCCCGAGGGGCGAAGGTGCGGGCGTCACCGGAGGTCTTCGTTCGCTTCTCGGCGGTGGTAGACTTACGAAGCAAGGAATCTTCAATGGCCAGCCCTATCCATAGCGATCCGGAAATCCTCAGCGGAATGCCCGTCTTCATGGGTACCCGCGTACCATTCCAGACCTTGATGGACTATCTCGAAGAGGGGCAGACGCTGGCCGAGTTCCTTGCCGATTTTCCCACCGTTACACGAGAGCAGGCGATCGCGGCGTTGGAAGAGGCCAAGGAGAACGACAACCGCCCCGGGTCTCGATTCTGAGTCCGCCCCGAAGGGGCGCAGGTCGGTAGCCTGGGGTGCCAACCCCAGGTAGGTGTCTCCTCAGATCCCCACAGCCCCGAAGGGGCGAAGGTGTGTGAACGCTACCGTCGCCCCTTCGGGGCTTTGTTTTCTTGAGGTTGCACCAACCTGGGGCTCTCGCCCCAGGCTACCGGCCCTTGCCCCTTCGGGGCCCAGCAAACAGCGGTATCGACCAGATTGGCGAGAGTGTCGACGAGACCGCGATCCATCGGTGGTGGTGTGGATCAGGATGTTCATCTCGAGGAGGATCATGGCTCCCGGATCGTGGCCAGTCCCAGGTCATGTTCGGCCGCCCAGGGGCTGCGGCGATGTGGTCTCAGGGGGCAGGAGGAGGAACTCCGCAGCCATCACCACACGTCGCGCAGTCATCGACGACCGGATCTTTGGGAAGTTCTACGGGAGCCCGAGTCGACCTGCGGGACCGTCTCGAAGCGAGTTCCTGGTCAACCAGGAGGGCCGGTTCGTCGTCGCTCTCCCGGCGGATGGCGTCTACCGGTCGGAAGCTCTGCCCGAGATCCGGCTCGATCTGGCCGCCCTCTGGCGCCGGGTCGAGAAGAAGCTCGCCCCGGCCGCGGGGTAGAGACGCCAGCCGTTACCACCGGCATTGCCCTCACCTCGAACACCAGGGCGTCTCCAGCGCCGATAGGATCGCAGACGTCTGAGGCCTCGCGGCGACGGTGAACACGGGGACGCCTGCCCGGGACAGAGGGGCTTTTCGACGGATTGGGAAGCTCCAATAGCGGAAGTAGGAGCTCCGCACCCGCATGGGGGAGCTACACCGCAGACATGGGCAGCTTGGGTGAAAAGAGTAGGAGCCCGGCGCCAAAAATGGGGAACTGGAAACCAGAAGTAGGGAGACTCACGACGGAAATGGGGCCACCGAAGGCAGAAGTAGGGCAACCGGGGACAGAAGTGGGGGCAACCGGGGACAGAAGTGGGGCCACCGGAGACAGAAGTGGGGCCACCGAAGACAGAAGTAGGGCAACCGAAGACAGAAGTGGGGCCACCGAGGACAGAAGCGGGGCCACCGAGGACAGGAGCGGGGCGACCGGGGACAGGAGCGGGGAGATCGAACGCGAAAGTAGGAAGCTGGAAGCCAGGGATACGGCCCGTGGCTGCCGGGACGCCCCCTTTGCAGGCGAGTTGCCCCAACCGAGAGCGAACTCCCCCTCCTGGATCGCTACCTTTCCGATCGGTCATGCGCTGCCGGAGGGCCGGGGTGCGGCCGAGAGCGAGGCAACGCCGGCCGCCTCTCCGGGCAAGGAGGCAGGCGGAAGCCTTTTGAGCCAGCCGCGCAGCGCCTTTCGCGCCGCCCGCTGGCCTCGCCAGCCGAACCGGTAGCGCAGGACCAGAATACCCGGGAAGTCGAGGGGACGATCCCCCTCCTGGGCCAGCACTGCGATCCTCTCCGAGGGGAGAACGGCGCGGGCGTTCTCAAGTTCCCAGAGGACACCTCCGGTCTCCACGCTGACGTCGATGAGGACCGCTCGGCAGCGCGGGAGGATCGCCAGGATTCCCTCCTGCCAGTCGGCATCCGGGAAGGTGGTCAGCTGCGCGGCGGTGAGGAGGTTGGTCCTGCGATAGAGCTCCTGTGGCGGTTGCAGCTCATGGGCGAAAGCGAGAACGGGTGCGAAGCGGCCGGCCGTCGGCATGACGATCTTCGCGAGCACACGATCGGTGTCGTGGTCCTGGAACGAACGGAGATAGAGAATGGGGTTCTCGCGCGCCTTCTCGCCGATCAAGTAGGCGGCGGCCAGCAGGGCGAAGGCGCCGCCGAGAAAGCCTCCCGCCGGAAGCCAGGAGACGAGGCTGACCAGGATGAGCGGCACGACCTTGAACCGATAAGTAAGTCGATAGAGGGTGGACGCACGCCGCGCGGCGGCGCCTCCCCGCGACCGGAGGAGCGATCCCACGATCACGCCAGAGAGCAGGAAATATCCGGTCTGAGAGAGGAAATCGCCACAGTAGAACGCCGACAGATCGGGGAGGTCCACGCCCACGATGCCCATCTGGAGGAGCGGGTCCCCGAGCGTGCCGGGGATGGCGAGCACCGAGATCGAGGTGGCAAGAAGCTCGTACTTGAGATGCCGGGAGGTGCGCGGGATGTAGTGCAGGGCGAGGGCCGCGCCGGCGAGCGCGTACCCGACGAGATAGCAAACGCCGCAGAAACGAATCCCGTACAGCTGAGGGCTGCGCAGGTAGCGGGGGACCATCCAGAAGGCGACGAGGAAGGCCAGGGCGATCTGCGAGGCCAGGGCCCAGGGCAGAGGCAGCTGCCAGAACCTCACCCGCGAGCGCGGCGGCTCCACGGAGTCTCGTATCCGCCAGCGGGAGGGCGAACGTTGCAGCCGCTGGATCAAGGCCGCTTTGAGGCGCCTGCGGAAGAGAAGGGGGTCGAAGGACAGGAGCAATCCGACCAGCGTGGAGATCGTCATGGGCAGCAGGAAAAAGGCAATAAAGAGCTTGGGGTTGCGTCGTCCAAAGTCCTGGCCCACTTCGAACCCCAGCCGAAAAGAGGAGATCGGGTTGGTCCCCAACCGGCCGGCCGGCTCGCGGAGGCGAAGATCGGCCGGTATCTCGAAGGAGTTGACGATGTCTTGGAAGGTGTCGGTGAAGTCATCGTCCTCGCTGGGGGCGATCCCTTCCAGGTAGATCGCCGCCGATCTCGTCAGGAAGAGGACGACGACCACGGCACTCGGGGGGTGATCCTTCTGCTGCGCTTCGATCCTGAACCAGAGCCGGTGCCGGGCATCGTCGTAGACGGTGGAGACCACGGAGCAGATCCGGCCCGGGACGCTCTTCTGGAGCTCGGCGGCGAACTCCCGAGGCCGGTCGACCTGCAGAGCGTAGAGCGCCTGCTTGTCGGCGGCGCGAATCCTGCCGATCGGGGCGATCCCGAGGATCAGGCTCATGTCGCCCCGATGCTCAGGGTTCGGAGGCGCGAACTGGTGGAGCGGCCGATAGCCGGCGACGGGGTCGACGCCAGGAGGCGCCCCCACCCGGATCTCTTCCCACTCTGGCGGAAGGTGGAGGGCAAGATCGCCGCCGCGGAGCGTCTGCCAACCCTCTGGGGCGGGGAAGGGGTTGAAGATCCCCAGATACCAGAGGAGAATGACCACACCTTTCTGAAGGATCGATTGCATGGCGCCTCTCCTAGCCTGCTTCTTGGGGTAAAGATGCGCTGGCGAGGATTAGGTTTAGAGACGCAGGTCCGGAGTACTGTTGGGATTGTCCTGCCAAACCCCGGCGAGCGCAACTACCGTCGCCCCTTCGGGGCTTTATTTTCTTGAGGTTGCACCAACCTGGGGCTCTCGCCCCAGGCTACATGCCCTTGCCCCTTCGGGGCACCAGAACATCCCAGGAGGAGAGGGCTTGCCGAGGGGGCGCCTACGAGCTTCCGTCGACCAGCACGAAGCTCACCGGGATCGGCGCGCCGGGCAGGCGCTCGGCGAGGAAACGCTGGAGCTCGGCCGATAGCTCTTCGCCCCGCCGCTCCTGGA
Source organism: Thermoanaerobaculia bacterium (assembly GCA_035644215.1). Taxonomy (GTDB): domain Bacteria; phylum Acidobacteriota; class Thermoanaerobaculia; order Multivoradales; family UBA5704; genus DASQPA01. Next base: position 4,195 of record DASQPA010000229.1, on the reverse strand, counting down.
TCGGGCTGTTGGCGTAGACGGCGGGGACGGTGGGGTCCACTGCAGACTTGGCGACGGGTGCCGCCGGCGTCTCCTCCGAATCGATGGGCCGCAGCACGGCGTCGAAGGTCCCGGGGCGCGCACCCCAGCGGACCTCGACCCGATAGGGGAGGTCCCGGGAGAGCCCCCAGAGCTCCTCGGGCTCGACGCCGGGCGGCCGGCGGCTGGCGAGCGCCGCTTGCAGATCGGCCACGGTGGCGAGCCCGGAGCCTTCGTCGGCGAGGAGCGCCTCGGCTTCAACCTCGGCGGCGAGCCTCACGTTGGGGATGCCCTGAATCCCCAGCGAGTGCTTCTCTGCCGTTTCCGCCGGCAGCCCCGCCAACCGCCGCCGCAGGGTGGGGACCGAGAGCCCCTCGGCGGTCCAGTCGAGCCAGCGTTCGGGAGGAGCGGCCGGCGGGGGGCCGCCTTCGAGGGTCAGGATCGCGTCGTAGCGGAAGCGGGTCAGCTCGTTCCTCGCCCTCCCCCGCTTGAGCTGGACCTCGACCGCCGCCACTCCGGGTGCCGAACCCGCCAGGGCGGTGAAGAAGGCGGGGTCGATCACCAGCTCGCGCTCGCGGCGGACCTGGGCCGCCAGGCGCTCGCGGAGCTCGGCGAGCGGGGTCGCTCCGTCGGCCTGCTGGAGGAGGACCGAGGCGTGGAAGGTCGCGAGGTGCGGCAGGCTCCGCAGGTCGCCGAGGAAGATGCGGGCTCCCGGCGCGGCGAGGGTGACCAGGCCGGCGAGGACGCGGCGCAGGTAGCCCAGGTCCGGGAAGTACTGGACGACCGAGTTCAAGACGATGGTGTCGAAGTGCCCACGGGGGAGGCCGGTCAGGTCGTCGGCCATCTGGCGCCGCAGGGTGACCGGCAACCCCTTGCCGACCAGGGTCCGCTCGACGTACGCCAGGGCCTCGGCGGAGAAATCGACCCCCCAGTACTCTTCGCAGGTGGGGGCGATCCGCCCGAGGAGGAGCCCCATGCCGCAGCCGATCTCAAGCAGCCGCCGGGGAAAGAGAGCGAGGATGCGCTCGACCGTCCGGTCGATCCATTCGCGCATCTCCCGCTCGGCGATGGGCCGGCCGGTGTAGCTGCTCACCCAGCCCGCCAGGTTGAGCGACGGGTCGCCCTCCGCGGTGGAACGGGTATAGATGTCGGTCCACAGCGACCGCCACTGCGCCAGGTGCCCCGCCGCCTCCTCGCCGGAGGGGAGACGGTCGGGGGCCGGCTCGATATACGCGACGAGGCCCGGTGCACCGGGCACGACCCGCACCCGCCGCACCGCGGGGTGAGCCGCGAGGGCCGCCTGGACGGCGGCCGCGCGGTCGGCGACCTCTTCCGGCTCCCCCACCACCACCTTAGGCCTACGCCGGTGCCTCTCCGGCCGCGGTGTTCTCGGGCGCGGGAGCGGGCTCCGGCGGCGGCGGGGGCGCCATCGCCCGCTTCACCGCGTCCGGAATCTCGGTCTCCACGTTGCGCAACCGCGGGTTCAAGAATCCCCAGATGGCGGCCAGGGCCGGGAAGATGGCGCCCGCCAGGAACATGAGGGCGATGCCGCGGCCCGGACCGACGCCGATCACCCGGCCGACGCTCCCGGAGAGCGCGCCGCCGGGCATCAGCATGGGATTGAAGACCTTGTCGGCCAGCGGACCGGCGGAGAAGTCGCCGATGGGGACGGTGAACTGGGCGATCATGCGGCGGACGGCGAAGACCCGGCCCTGGACGCCGGGTTCCACCTTGCTCTGCCAGATCGCCTGGCTGGAGCTGTTCATGATCGGCAGGGCGACGTACCAGAGGATCACCCCGATGCTGACCAGCAGCAGCGAGGGCTTGAGGCCGATCAAGACGAAGGCGATCGTCGTCACCACGCCGTAGCCCAGGATGCCGTAGACCCGCGGCCGGGGGCCGCCGGTCACGGTCATGAGGAGACCGCCGACGAGCGTGCCGACCGAGACCAGCGACATCACCGTGCCCACCCCGGCCTTCGACGAGAAGCCGAGCACCATGGGCATCAGGGCGACGCCACAGACCGCCCCCACCAGGTTGACGACGGCGAAGTAGGAGAGCAGGTGGAGCAGGCCGGGCCGCTCCTTGATGTAGGTCCAGCCGTAGCCCGCCTCCTTCCACAGCGAGCCCTTGGCGGCGCGCGTCGCGGCGCTCTGCTCCGGCCGCGGGATGCGGACGAGGAAGAGCATGAAGGCGGCGAAGAGGAAGGTCACGAAGTCGACGACCAGGATGTCCCAGATCTTGAAGAACGTCATGAGGAAGCCGGCCAGGGCCGGCGCGGCGATGCCGGCGCCGGACTGCCCGAACTCCATCAGGCCGTTGACCCGCCCATAGTGCTTGCGGTCGACCAGCATGGTGATCGACGAGATGAGGGCCGGCCACTGGAAGGTGTTGAGCGCCGCGGTGAAGGTGACGACGATGTAGATGTGCCAGATGTGCAGCTGGTTCAACCACAGGAGATAGGAGAGCGTCGCCACCCCCAGGCCCGAGCCCAGGTTGCAGGCGATGAGGACCAGGCGACGATCCCAGCGGTCGACGAGAGCGCCGGCAAAGGGGGCGAGGAGGAGCCCGGTCACGCCGGAGAAGACGATGATCAGGGTGTACTGGGTGACCGACTGCGTGCGCTGCAGGACCCAGATGCCAAGCGCGAAGGCGGTGAGCCCCGAGCCCAGGATCGAGATGAGCTGCCCCACCCAGATCGTGGTGAAGGTCTTCAGGCTGGTGCCGTTTTCGGACATCGTGTGTTCCTCGTGAGGGATGTTGGGGCTCTAGCTCTTGGCGCCGCGCCGGTACTCGTCGACGAACCAGCGCAGGACCTCGCCGGTGCGCGCCGCGGCCGGTACGATGGTCTCTTTGTCATGGAGGTTCAAATTGTACTCCCACTTGATCAGCAGCTTGTCCTCGATGATGTAGCCGCCGATCGTGATCGGGCACATCCGCTTCGTCGTCCGGTCCTGGTGGTAGCCGCCGAAGTTCTGGATCTTCTTCCAGTGGACGAGCTCCTTGGAGTTGTCCGGACCGAAATAGTTGAAGAAGACCTGGGGCTCGATGGCGTTCGCCAGGTAGCCGGAGACCGCCGGATCGTTCCCGAGGTAGCGGAGGATACCGTATCCGGTGCCGCCGGTGGGCACTTTGCGCAGCTGCCGGTTGAGCTCCCTGGCGGTGGCGATGAGGTCGGGGTCCTTCCCCATGTCGAGGAAGACCGGGTAGATGGTGTTGAACCAGCCGATCGTCCGCGTCAGGTCCATGTCGTCGTAGAGCGCCTCACGGCCGTGCCCCAAAAGCAGGATGGGGAGCGAGCGGGAGCCGATCCAGGTCTCGAAGCCGGAGAGGAGGGCGGTCAGCAGGATGGCGTCGATCTGCACCCCGTGCCGGCGCGGCACCTGCTGGAGGAGGATCTCGCTCTCGTCGAGCTCCATCTGGACCGGCTCGACGCGGGCGAGGATCCAGTCGTTCGGCCCCTTGTCGTGGTCCATGGGGTAGCGCGGCGGATCGACCGGCGCCTGCGCCAGCCAGAAGTCGCGCTCCTCCTTGGGCATGCCGTCCGGCAGGGCGCGGGTGGCGAGCCGCTCGGCCCACTGCGGGGCGGAGGTGGTCTTCGGCTGCACGGTGAGCGGCTCGCCCAGGGTGAGCTGGTGGTAGGCGGTGTCGAAGTCGTCGAGCAGGATCTGCCAGGAGCCGACGTCGGCGGCCATGAAGTGGATGGCGAGGAAGAGGTGCTTGGGCTTTCCCGCCTCCATCTCGCAGATCAGGCCGCGCACCATCGGGCCGTGGACGAGGTCGAAGCTGATGACGATCTGGCGCACGGCGCGCGAGAAGACGTCGAGCTGGCGCTCCTGGGGCACCGCCTGAAGGTCCAGGCGCAGCAGGTCGGCGGTCTCTCCCGGGGGAGCGATGGTGAGGTACGGTTTCCCCTGCTCCTCGAGCATCCGCACCCTTAAGTTGTCGTGGCGCAGGAGGACCTGCTCCAGGGCCTTCGCGATCCGCGCCGGCGCCTGGTGGTCGACGTCCTGGCGCGCCGCCAGCAGCGTGCCGATGCTGTGATAGCTCGGGTGGACGTGCCCGAGGTCGAGGAAGTGGAGCTGGGCCGGGGTCCAGCCGAGACGGCCGGTGACCGGTCCCTGCTCGGCGAGGATCTGGCTGGTGCCGGCGACCGCCGCGAGCTCGGCCACGGTGC
>DASQPA010000228.1:0-3557 GCA_035644215.1 Thermoanaerobaculia bacterium | reverse complement strand
CCCAGCCCGCAGGCGACGCTGAAACCGCCGCCGAAGGGGTTGTGGCGGAACGACAGGGAGAAGACCGCCTCCTGCTCGCCGGCCCCGGAGCGCCAGTAGCCGTAGGCCATGGTGAGCTCGTAGAGATCGGTCAAGAGCGCGAGGGAGGGACGGTAGAGGCTCGACAGGGGGCTCAAACCGGAGAGTCTCCCCTAGGCGACGCGCGGCTGGACGTAGAACAGCACCGCGCAGTAGTGCAGGATGCTGCCGGCGAGCACGAAGAGATGCCAGACGGCATGGTGGTAGGGCAGCCGGCGCCAGAGGTAGAAGACGATCCCGCCGCTGTAGGCGAGGCCGCCGGCCACCAGCAGGTCGATGCCGCCCGGCGCCACCGAGTGGAGGAGCGGTTTGAGAGCGAGGAGGATCGACCAGCCCATGCCTAAGTAGAGCAGGATCGAGAAGGCTGGAAAGCGGGCGATGGCGAAGACCTTCCACAGGATGCCGGCGAGGGCCAGGCTCCAGACCAGGGCGAGGAGGGCGAACCCCGCCGGCCCCCGCAGGTTGACCAGGGTGAACGGGGTGTAGGTGCCGGCGATCAGCAGGTAGATGGCGGAATGATCCAGGGCGCGCAACACCGGTTTGGCCCGCGGCGAGGCGATGCTGTGATAGAGCGTCGAGGCGAGGTAGAGGAGGATGAGGGTCACCCCGAAGATGACGTTGCCGGCCAGGAACCAGGGGTCGCCGCTCTTCCTCGCCACGGCGACGAGCCCGGCCAGGCCGGCGACGGCGAGCCCGGTCCCCAGCCCGTGGGTGACCCCGTGGGCGATCTCCTCCCCCGGCGAATAGGCGTGCGGAGGGGTGGGGTTTTCGGGCATGAGGCGAGGCCGGACCGCAGACAAGCGGGCCGGGACGATCGTAGCACGGGGGGTTACGCTAGAATCCCCGCGCCGTGGAACGTGGACGCGAACGCCAGCTCGTCACCTCCGCCCTCATGCTGGGGATGGCGCTCGCCGCTTTGGAGGCGACGGCGGTCGCCTCCGCCGTGCCCACCGCGGTGGCCGAGATGGGCGGGGTCGAGCAGATCTCCTGGGTCTTCTCGGCCTATCTGCTGACCTCGACCACCACCGTGCCGCTCTACGGCAAGCTCGCCGACCTCTTCGGGAGACGGCGGATCTACCATGTCGCCGTCCTCCTCTTCCTCTTGGGCTCGGCGCTCTCCGGCATGGCGCATTCGATGAATCAGTTGATCTTCTTCCGCGCCATCCAGGGGCTGGGGGCGGGCGGGGTGCAGCCGGTCGCCCTCACCCTGATCGGCGACATCTTCACCCTGGAGGAGCGCGGCCGGATGCAGGGGCTCTTCTCCGGTGTCTGGGCGGTCGCCAGCCTCCTGGGTCCCTACCTGGGCGGCCTGATCACCGATGCCATGAGCTGGCGCTGGATCTTCTATCTGAACGTGCCGCTCGGCATCGCCTCCTCGTTCCTCCTCGAACGGTATTTGCGCGAGGAGACCGGAGAGCGGCGAAAACACCGGCTGGACCTCTTGGGCACGGTGAGCCTGACCGCCGCCGTCACCCTCCTCCTCCTCGGGGTGATCGAGGGTCCCGGGGCCTGGGGGTGGAGCGACCCGCGAACCATCGCCCTCCTCGCCGGGGCGGTCGCCGCCTTCGCGCTTTTCCTCTGGCAGGAGAACCGCACCCCCGAGCCCATGCTGCCGCTCGAGCTCTTTCGCGACCGGCTGATCGCCGTCTCGGCGGCCGGCAACGCCCTGATCGGCGTGCTGCTCTACGCCGTCATCGCCTATCTGCCGATGTTCGCCCAGGGGGTGCGCGGGGGGACGGCGGTCGACGCCGGCGTCATCCTCACCCCCGTCCTCGTCGGCTGGCCGATCGCCAGCACCCTTTCCGGCCGCCTGCTGCCGCGGGTGCGCTACCGGCAGATGCTCTATGTCGGCGGCGGCTGCCTCGTCGCCGGCGGCCTCCTCCTCGCCCGCGCCGACGCCGCGACCAGCCCCAACACCCTCCGGCTCTCCATGCTGATCCTCGGGCTGGGCATGGGCTTCACCTCCATGCCCTACCTGATCGGGGTGCAGAGCGCCGTCCCCTGGCGGCTGCGCGGGGTGGCGACCAGCACGGTGCAGTTCTTCCGTACCATGGGCGGCGCGGTCGGGGTGGCGGCCCTGGGAGCCCTGTTCAACGCCCGGCTGGCCGCCGTGGCCGGCCCGCATGCCAACCCCAACGCGGCGCTCGAGCCGACGCTCCGCGCCCGCCTGGCGCCCGACCAACTCGCTCATCTCGCGGCGGCGATCCTCCACGGCCTCCAGGGAGTCTTCCTGGTGATCGCGGTGGCCTGCGCCGTCACTCTTGCCATTGCTTTTCTGTTCCCGGAGGGGAGCGCCGCGGCGCTCGCCTACCGGGAACCCGAACCGGAGGCGGTGCTTCGATGAACCAGCTCCACAGCCCCACGCACCTGCGGACGGCTCTCTTCGTCGACTTCGACAACATCTATCTCCGGCTGCAGCAGGAGGACCCCCGGGCGGCCGAGCAGTTCGCCACCAGCCCGGCGCGCTGGCTCGACTGGCTGCGCCAGAAGCTGCCCCACGACCGCGAGGGCGGCAGGGAAGGGCGGCCGGCCGCCGAGCCCCAAGGCGGCGGAGCGGCCGCGGCGGGACTACCGCGGAAAATCCTCTTCCGCCGCTGCTATCTGAATCCCTCGCAGTTCGGCCGCTTCCGGCCGGACTTCTCCCGCGCCGCCTTCGAGGTGGTCGACTGCCCGCCGCTGACCAGCGGCGGCAAGACCAGCTCCGACATCCACATGGTGATGGACATCCTGGACGCCCTCCACCACGACACCCACTTCGATGAGTTCATCATCCTCTCCGGGGATGCCGACTTCACCCCGGTGCTCCTGCGGCTGTCGAAGCACGACCGCAGGAGCGTCGTTCTCGCCATCGGTCCCGCCTCGACCGCCTACAAGGCGGCCTGCGACCTGCTGATCGACGAGGACACCTTCCTGGAAGAGGCGATCGGGGTGGACCTCTCGGAGGTCGTCCGCACCACCCTCCCCAGCCAGGCGCGGCTGGGGCCGGGCATCCCCTCGATCACCGCCGGCCCCGACCTCCTGCGCCGCATCGCCGACAAGGTCTACGAGCGGGCGAGCGGCTCGGGCGAGCTGGTGGCGACCGACCTACCCTCCATCTATCGCGAGTTCCCCGAGTTCACCGCCAGCACCAACTGGCTCGGCTTCAACAGCCTGCGCTCGATGACCTGGGGGGTGGTGCACGCCCGGCCGGACCTCTCGATGGTGGACGGCGATCCCTGGAAGGTCCGGGTGCGGCCCGGCGCCATGGCCGAGCGGGCGGAGGCGGGCGAGATGGGCGAGGGGGAGAACGGGGGCGCCACGGCGCCGTTTTCGCCGGCCTCGCCCACCCAGCCGATGTCGTCGATGTCGCACCTACCGCCGATGCCGCCCATGTCGCCGATGGCACCGATGTCGCCGGTCGACGCCGAGCGGCTCACCGAGGAGATCCTCGACTTCGTGCGCTCGATCGTCGAGTCCTCCGACGCGGCGGTGCCCATGGC
>DASQPA010000227.1:0-7428 GCA_035644215.1 Thermoanaerobaculia bacterium | reverse complement strand
CTCGATCGGGTCCTCGATCGTGATGATGTGGTCGCGCCGGTCCTCGTTGACGATGTTGAGCATGGCGGCCAAGGTCGAGGACTTGCCGCAGCCGGCCGGCCCGGTGATCAGCACCAGCCCCTGATGGAAGTTGGCCAGGCGGGCGAGCGAGGTGGGGAGGCCGAGGTCGGAGAGGGTGGGCGGCTGGGGCGGAATGATGCGGAAGACCGCGTCCCACCCGCGTTGCTGGCGGTAGACGTTGCTGCGGAAGCGGGCGACCCCGGGGACGGTGTAGGCGAGGTCGACCTGGCCGTGCTCGTCGAGGATCCCCTGCTGCTCGGGGGAGAGGATCTCCCTTATGGCGCGCTCCGCCGAGTCGCGGTCGATGATCGCGGGGTTCGTGGGCTCCACGTCGGACATCCGGCCGTGCCGGCGCAGGCGCAGGGGGGCGCCGCTGTGGATGTGGACGTCGCTCGCCCCCTCCCGCACCGCGTATTCGAGCACCCGGTCGATCCGCCGGCCCTGGACCGGGGCGGGACCGGTGAGCGAGGGGAGAGCGCTCCCCGTCGACTCGGGGGCGGCCGCGGCCTGGCGCTTGGCCAGGAGCTCCTGCTGGGCGACGAGGAGCTGCTCGAAACGGCGTTGCGGGAGCACTCCGCTCTCGACCAGGATCTCGCCGAGCTTCCGCCGCCCCCCCTCCCGACTCTGCTGAAGGGTCGCCTGCGACAGCTGATCCTGGGTGATGAGCTTGTAGTGCAGGGCGAGCCGCCCGATGAGGTGGTCTTCCTGGCTGCTGCTCATGTTTGGAGAAAGGCTAATGCACCGGCAGGCGGGCGTCAATCGGCGCGTCTCCGGCCGGCAACTTCTCCTTCTGCTGTCCGTACCCTCCCGGGAGGGACCCCGGAGGGATAAGATGGGCACCCTTTTTCCGCGAAGGAGGGCTTTGATGTCCGTCCGGAACCGTCAGGGCAGGCTCTCTGCCCTCGCCGCCATCCTGTTCCTCGCCGCCCTCGCCCTGCCGGGGGTACCGAGCTTTGCTGCGGCCAAGCGGCCGATCGCCGAGACCGACCTCTTCCAGTTCGTCTGGGTCGCCGACCCGGAGATCTCGCCCGACGGCCGGCGGGTCGCCTTCGTGCGGGTGACCGTCAACGCCAAGAAGGACGGCTACGACACCGCCATCTGGGTGGCGGCGACCGACGGCTCCGAGCCGCCGCGGCCGTTCACCGCCGGCCCCCGTGACGTCTCCCCCCGCTGGTCCCCCTCCGGCCGGCAGCTCGCCTTCCTGCGCGCCAACCCCGGTAAGGAGGGAGCGGGTGGCGAGCCGCAGATCCACCTCCTGGACGCGACGGGGGGCGGCGAGGCGCGGGCGGTGACCGATCTCCCCCGCGGCGCGGGCGCCTTGGCCTGGTCGCCGGACGGCCGCACCCTGGCCTTCGCCAGCGCGACCAACCCTAAGGACCTGGAGAAGAAGAAGGCCGGCAAGAAAGACGACGAGCACGAGAGCGACGTGCGGGTGATCACCCTCTCCGGCTACCGCCAGAATGGCGTCGGCTACCCGGACCCGCTCCATCCCTCCCACTTGTGGACGGTCGCGGTCCCGACCGATGCCTCCGCCCCCCTCCCCGAGCCGCGCCAGGTGACCCGGGGCGACCTCGAAGAGGACAACCCGATCTGGTCGCCCGACGGCACCACCCTCTACTTCGGCGCCAACCGCGCCGCCGACCCCGCCTACCTGGGGCCGCGCTCGGAGCTCTACGCCGTCCCCGCCCAGGGCGGCGAGATCGCCAAGGTGGTCGACCTGGGCGGCCAGGTCGAGGACGCCATCCCCTCCCCGGACGGCAAGCGGCTCGCCCTGTTCGGCGAGCCGCACGGCACCGCCGAGCGCTCCTACAACCAGGGCGCCCTCTTCGTCGTCGACCGTACCCCGGGCGGCGGCGCCTGGGGTATGCCGCGCCTCCTCTCCGGCGACCTGGACGTCGCCGACGACCTCTCCGGCGACCAGCACCCGCCGCGGGGCGGCTCGTCGTCCTCGGCGGTGTGGAGCCGCGACCAGAAGACGCTCTACTTCGGGGCGGCCGAGCGCGGTCGCGCCAATCTGAAGAAGGTGGACGTGGCGACCGGCAAGGTGACGCCGCTCACCACCGGCGACCACGAGGTGGTCGCCTTCACCGGCACCCCCGACGGCTCCCGTCTCGTCCTGGTGATCTCCAGCCCGACCGTCATCGGCGACGTCTGGGCGCTCGACACCGCGACGGGGAAGCTCACCCAGCTCACCCGCTTCAACGACGCGCTGTTCGCGGAGCTCGACCTCACCGCCCCCGAGGAGGTGGTCTACAAGAGCTTCGACGGCAGGGAGATCCAGGCCTGGGCGCAGAAGCCGCCGGGCTTCGATCCGCAGAAGAAGTACCCGCTGATCCTCGACATCCACGGCGGCCCCCACGCCGCCTACGGCTGGACCTTCGACCACGAGTTCCAGTGGATGGCGGCCAAGGGGTACGTGGTGCTCTACCCCAACCCGCGCGGCAGCACCTCCTACGGCCAGGACTTCGGCAACGTCATCCAGTACCACTACCCGGGCGACGACTTCCAGGACCTGATGGCGGGGGTGGACGAGCTGGTGAAACGCGGCTGGGCCGATCCCGCGCGGCTGGGGGTGACGGGGGGGAGCGGCGGCGGCATCCTCACCAACTGGATCATCGGCCACACCGACCGCTTCAAGGCCGCCGTCTCCCAGCGCTCGATCGCCGACTGGGCGTCCTTCTGGTACACCACCGACTTCACCCTCTTCACCCCGCGCTGGTTCAAGGGCGCCCCCTGGGAGGAGCCCGAGGACTTCCGCGCCCGTTCGCCGATCACCTACGTGGCGAACATTCACACTCCGCTCATGCTGGTCGAGGGCGAAGCCGACTTCCGCACCCCGCCCGGGGCCGGCGGCGAGCAGATGTTCCGTGCTCTGAAGTACCTGAAGCGGCCGGTGGTGATGGTGCGCTTCCCCGGCGAGACCCATGAGCTGTCGCGCTCCGGCAAGCCCTGGCACCGCATCGAGCGGCTGCGCCACATCGTGGGCTGGTTCGACAAATACCTCTTGGGACAGAAGGTGGACGCCTACGGGGCGCCCTGACCGGCCATGGGAGGCAACGGCACGGCTCTGGTCCTCTCGGTGATCTTCGGCGCCTTCGGATCGGGCTACTTCGTCTACGGCAAGAAGCAGGGCCACCTCTCGGCCCTGCTCTGCGGCATCGCCCTCTGCGTCTTCCCCTGGTTCGTCAGCAGCACCTTCATGATCGTGGTCGTGGGGGTGCTGCTGATGGTCGCGCCGTTTCTGATCGGCGGATAGTTACTTCTGTAATCTCGCTCGTAAGCTTTCGGCAGTACTGTGGGCGCCGGATCTTCCTGGCGCCCATGTCCCAAACCCTTTTCCCTCTCCGCCTCCCGGCCCTCTTCCTCCGCTACTGGTCGGACGCGCGGGCGGAGAGCTATGCCGAATCGGTCATCGCCCCCTTCTGCGACCTCCCCGGGGTGCGGCGAGCCGGGCCGCGCTTCCTCGCGGTGCTGCCCATTCCGGGCGATCCGGGGCTGGTGGTGACCGCGGTCCGGCTGGCCGAGCGGATGGTCACCGACTACCGCCGGCACCTGCCGGCGCGCCGGCGCGAGGAGCGGGGGACGGGGCTCGGCATCCTCGTCGTGCCGGGCTGGACCGCGGTCGCCGGCCGGGGGGTGAGCCGCGAGCCCGAGCCGCTGCTCGACGCGCTGGCGCTCTACCCGCCCCAGCTGCCGCGCGACCGGGTCTACCTCACCGGCTACGCCGCGGCCCGGGTCGAGGGGCTCCTGACCCTCACCCCCGCCGCTCCCTACGAAGCGGCCTCGGGAGTGCGGGCGACCCTCTTCGAGAGCGGCGGGATGCGGGTCGACGCCCGCCCCTGGTACAACACCCGGCTGCTGCGCCGGACGCTCGCCTACCACCCCCGGCCGGAGATCGAGCAGACTCTTCGCAAGCACCGGGAGAGTCCCCTCCTCAAGGTGTCGGGTCCCCTGGGCTGCGGCAAGACCCGCGTCGTCTGGCAGGCGCTCGGCCCGGAAGGGATCGGGCCGGACGAGACCTGTGTCTGGGTCTCCGTCCCGGTGCGGCGCGCCGGCGAGGGGCTGGCGGCACGGCTGCTGCGCCAGATCGCGCGGGTGATCGGGGCGAAGAGCGCCGACGTGACCCTCACCTCCTGCGCCCGCTGGCTCCTCGGCGAGGCCGACCGCTGTGAGCAGGCCGCGGGGGCGGAGATCTCCGGCCTGGTGAACCAGGCCGTGGCGGCCGCCGCGGCCGCCTGCGGCGCCCCCTTCCGCCTGGTCTTCGACGATCTCCAGGCGGCGTCCGCCATGGATCTCGACCTCCTCGCCACCCTGCTCGCCGGGACGGCGCCGCTCTCCGGCGCCCGGGTGGTCCTCATCGGCCGCAGCCGCGCCGATGCCGCCGATACCGGCGATCTTGCCGCTCTGCCCGCCGCCCCGGAGGTCCGGGTGCCGTCGATGAGCGCCGCCGGCATCACCGCCCTCGCCGAGACGCTCTCCACCGGGCTCGACATGCCGCCCGAGGTGCGCCAGCGGTTCGCCGAGGCCGCCTGCGGCTTCCCCCTGGCCCTGGAGGAGGACCTCGCACGCCGCATCCAGTCGCGCCAGCTGCGCTCGCGCTATGGCAACTTCTTCTTCGGCGGCACGAAGAGCGCCGAGGCCGAGCCGTCGCTGCGCCTGGTGCAGCTCCTCGAGGCCGAGGCTTCCGCCCTGGGCAATCCGCTTCCCCTGCGCCTGCTGGCGGTGGCGGGGGTGGCGGTGCCGCCACGCGAGATCGCCGCCGCGGTCTTCTCCCTGGGCGGCCAGCTGGCCGCCGGCTGGGAGGAACCGTTCCTCGCCTCGGGCTGGCTGCACCGCACCCGTTCGCCCTGGGGACCGGGGGTCGATCTCGTCGCCGCCTCCTACGCCCGGGCCTTCGCCCATACCGTGCCGGAGGCGGAGGTCCCCACCCTGCGCCGCGCCCTGGGCGAGATCCTGGCCGAGGTGAGCGGCGAGCCCGCCGCCCTCTGGCACGCCTACCGGCTGCTCGCGGGGAGCGCCGAGGCGGTGCCGCCGATCCTCGACCTGGCCCGCGACCAGCCCGCCGTGGTCCATCCCCGGCGCATCCTGACCGGCCTCACCCGCGAGCTCGCGGCCCACCGCGAGCGCGGCGGGGACACGGCGACGGAGCTCCAGATCCTCTGGATCCTCCTCCCCCTGGCCCGCCGGCTGGGCCAGCTGGCCGAGGTCGAGCCGGACCTCCTGCGCGCCCTGGAAATCGCCGGCGACGAGCCGCGCAAGCTCCTCGCCCTGGCCAGCCTCAAGGCCGAATTCGATCTCACCCTCGGCCGTTTCGTCGCGGGGGAGAAGACGGTGCGCGACGTCCTCGACCGGGTGCTGGAGGCGGACGCCGGGCGCCAGGCCCTGCTCCTCCTCCAACTCGGCCGCCTGCTCGCCCGCCAGGGGAGACGGCGCGAGGCGCGCGAGATGTTCGAGCAGCTGCTCGCCACGGCCGTGGCCCAGGAGCGGCACTCGCTCGCCGCCACCTGCCGCTTCCACCTCGGCAACCTGGCGCTCTTCGAGCAGCGTTTGACCGCCGCCGAGTCGCTCCACCGGGAGGCCCTGGCCGCCCGCCGCGAGGAGGCCAACCCGCGGGTGGTCGCCGCCTCGCTCTGCGCCCTGGGAGCCGTGGCGCAGGCCCGCGGCCGCTACCCGGAGGCCCTGGCCACCCTGACCGAGGCCCAGCAGGTGCTGGGCGAGGAGGGGGACGAGGCGGAGGAGAGCTTCGTCCTCCTGGGCCTCGGCCGCGCCCACGCGGAGCTGGGGGACCGCACGGCGGCTTCGCGCTATCTGCGCCGCGCCCTTCTCCTGCGCGAGGGGCGCCCCGACCAACTGGGGGAGGCCGTGGTCCGCCTGGCCATCGCCGCCAATCACCTGGACCTGCAGCAGACGGAGAAGGCGGCGGAAGAGGCGCGGCTCGTCCATTTCCAGCTGAGCCTCGCCCCCGAGGGCGCCGCTCTGGGCGATGCCGAGCAGCTCCTGGGACGGATCGAGCTCATCCGCCGGCGCTACCTGCCGGCCGCCGTCCATCTCGCCGCCGCCGTCGAGGTCCACCAGCGCCACGGCGACACCGCCGCCTCCCTCCTCGACCGCGGCTGGCAAATGGAGCTCGCCCTGGCGCAGGAGGACGGCCGCGAGGTCCGGCAGCTGGTCCGGGAGCTGACCGGGAAGATCGAGGAGGTGCCGGTGGGGAGCCGCGCCGCCCTCGCCTTCCGCCTCTCCCGCGGCCTCGACTGGCTCTACGCCCGCGGCCAGAAGCTGGGGGACCCCGCGCCTCTCCTCGAACGGGCGTACCGTGCGGTTCTCGACACCGCCGGCACCCTGGCCCCGGAGCTTCGCCACCGCTACCTCTTCGAGATCTCCGACCACGCGGCGATCCTCGCCGCCGCCGGCGCCCGGCACCTGGTGGCGTAAACCGCTCCTCACTGGCAGGGGTTTTGCTTCCTATCCTGGGCGGCTGTGGGGCTCTTCTTGTACACCCCTTCCAACGCGCCCCCAGCCAAGTCCCTCGCTTTTGACGAACCAACCGGCGTACCTTCTGGAAGGAGTTGCCGATGCTCTTGGTGATCGCGCTCGTCCTCTTCGTCCTCTGGGCTCTCGGCCTCTTCGCCTTCCACGTCGCGGGCGGCCTCATCCACCTGGTGCTCGTCATCGCGGTGATCGTCATCATCGTCCACTTCTTCCAAGGAAGACGCGTCTAGCCCTCTCCGTGGCGTCATCCCTCCGGGTGGGTCTTTCCCGCCCGGCACCCCTCTTGCACCCCCTGATCCTCCAGAGCAGCTGCGGGTCCCTTCCTGGGATTCCCTTCTCGGTATTGGCAACGGTGACAGGAAAGGAGCTCGAGCCATGGCGGATACAGCGGCAGACATTCTCGTCGACGGCCTCAAGGCTTGGGGCGTCGAGGTGGTTTTCGGCCTCCCCGGAGACGGGATCAACGGCGTCATGGAGGCGCTGCGCAAGCGGGAGGAGGAGATCCGTTTCGTTCAGGTGCGTCACGAGGAGGCCGCGGCCTTCATGGCCTGCGCCTACGCCAAGTACACCGGCAAGCTCGGCGTCTGCCTGGCGACCTCCGGTCCCGGCGGCATCCACCTGCTGAACGGCCTCTACGACGCCAAGATGGACGGCCAGCCGGTCCTCGCCATCACCTGCCACCATTACAGCGACCTGATCGACACCTTCCAGCAGCAGGACCTCGACCTCGACCGGGTGTTCGCCGACGTGGCGGTCTACAACACCCGGGTGATGAGCGCCGCCCACGTCGAGAACGTGACCCACCTCGCCTGCCGGGCCGCTCTCTCCTACCGCGGGGTGGCGCACGTCAACTTCCCCGTCGACCTCCAGGAGATGGAG
>DASQPA010000226.1:0-2523 GCA_035644215.1 Thermoanaerobaculia bacterium | reverse complement strand
CCGGAGCAGAAGGCGGCCGGGACGTAGATCAGGTTGACCACCGCCGGGGCCGAGTTGGGGCCGGCGAAAGAGCCGATGGCGAGGCCGAAGGCGCAGAAGGGGAGGGCGCCGACGAGGAGGGTGCCGCCGAGGGCGAGCCAGGTCCCCAAGGGGAGGCGCACGCCGCCGGCCGTGGCGCCCAGGGTGAAGAGGGCGCCGATGATGATGGCGCCGAAGAGCAGGCTCATGATCGTCTTCGCCGCGAAGTAGGCGAGGGGCGGCATGCGACCACACCTGTCTGGTCTGGCTGCCCGCCGACGGCAAGGCGATTCCGGACTGCCGCGGCTTCGCCATCCGCCGTCTCTGCGACGGCCAGGAGGACTACCTCCACGGCTTCGTCGGCTTCTCCGATACCGACAAGCTCGATCCGGCGAATCCCTGGAAGTTCCCCCTCCAGCGCTTCCTCTGGTGGGACTACTTCGTCAAGCCCGGGGATACCGTCCAGTACTCGGTCGTCCCGGTCACTGGCCCGGACAAGGACCATCTCGCCCGCGCCACCGACCTCGCGAGCCCGCTCACCGAGGAGATGAAGATCAGCGGCCAGTGCACGCCGCACCTCTCGGCCTATTTCAACAAGGGGGTCGTCGCCGCGCAGTGGGTCTCGCGTGCCCTCGCCCAGGAGCTCCAGAAAAATCCCAAGGCCAAGATCAAAGACCTCGTCGCCACGCAGGGGGATCCGCTGCGCGAGGCGCTCTCCGGGCTCCTCAAGCCGGAGATCCTCAAGCTGCTTCAGGAAGCCAAGGCGGAGAACGGCAAGATTTTCGCCGCCCTCTACGAGCTCAACGATCCGGAGCTCATCCCGGCCCTCGAAGCCTTCGGGAGCGATTGCAGCCTCATTCTCGCCAATGGCGCGTTCGGTCCCGGGAAGCCGGACGAGAACGCGCCGGCCAGGAAGCGGCTCCGCGACGAGTCCAAGGTCAACGTCTTCGACCGCATGGTCTCGACAGGCCACTTCGCGCACAACAAGTTCGTCGTCTTCTGCGACTCCACGGGCCAACCCCAGCGGGTCTTGACCGGCAGCACCAACTGGGCCTCCTCCGGTCTCTGCACCCAGGCCAACAACGCCCTGATCATCGACGACCCGGGCGTCGCCGCCGATTTCCTCGCCGCCTGGAAGCGCCTCCAGGCCGCCGGCAACGGCTACCCGGACTCGCTCGTCACCCCCAATTCGACCGCCACGACCTTCGACGTCGACGGCTGCAAGGTGACCCCCTGGTTCGTCAAGACCTCGAAGGCCCAGGACCTGGAGTTCGCCCGGAAGCTCATCAACGGGGCGAAAGAGGGCATTCTGTTCCTCTTCTTCAACCCCGGCACCTTCCAGGAGGAACCGCCGAAGTGGACCCTGCTGCAGACCATCTTGAACCGCCATCATGAGGAGGACAACCCCAATTTCGACTCCGACCTCTATATGTGCGGAGTCGTCAACCAGGACATCCCCCTGCTCACCACGTCCAGCGCGAAAGGCAAGAAGCCGGCGGACGGCGTACTCGACCCCAGCGCACCCACCCATCCGGTCACCCTGTTCTCGAACGGGGTCGATTCGCCGCAGCGCCTCGGCCACGACGTCCTCATCCCGCACAACATCAAGGACCAGTTCCACGAGTGGGAAAAGGAGCTCCTCGGCGCGAGCATGGTCAACATCCACAGCAAGGTCATCGTGCTCGACCCGTTCGGCGAGCATCCGGTGGTGATGACCGGCTCGCACAACCTGGGCTTCAAGGCCTCGAACGCCAACGACGACAACCTGGTCATCATCGAGGGCAACGCCCCCCTGGCGGCCGCCTACGCCGTCAACATCGTCGCCATCTTCCAGACCTACCGCTGGAACAACTACGTGGAGATGCACCGGAAGGACCCCAAGGTCTGGCACGGCCTGGTCGACAACGACCAGTGGCAGGCGAGCTATCTCGCCGGCGCTGATTTCGCCGAGCTCGAATTCTGGCTGGGCAGGAAAAAGGCTCCCTGAGCCCAGGGAGAGGCCCGGCCGGTTGACCCCCCGGCCGGGAGCGTTTACTCTGCGGCGGGCCCTTCCAGCCCGTTTCCTGGGGAGAACACCATGCAACTCGGCATCCTCGGTCTGCCCAAGGTGGGCAAGACGACCCTGTTCAATACCCTGACCGCCTCTCACCAGGAGACGGACAAGTTCGCCACCTCGGACAAGACCAACCTGGGAGTCGCGACCGTCCGCGACGTCCGCCTGGAGCAGCTGCGCGATCTGTTCAAGCCCAAGCGCTACGTGCCGGCGACCATCCAGTACGTCGACATCCCGGGCTTGAAGCGCGGCGAGAGCGCCGAGAGCCTCGATCTCGCGAAGCTGAAGACGGTCGACGCCCTGGTCCACGTGGTGCGGGTCTTTGCCGACCCCGAGCTGCTCCACTCGGAGGGGAGCGTCGACGCGGCGCGCGACGTGGCGAACGTCGACCTCGAGCTGATCCTCGCCGATCACGACATCGTCGAGCGGCGCATCGAACGGCTGGACAAGGC
>DASQPA010000225.1:0-28077 GCA_035644215.1 Thermoanaerobaculia bacterium | reverse complement strand
GGGAACGGGGAAGACCCGCACCTTGACCCACCGGCTGGCCCACCTGGTCGCCGAGCGCGGGGTGGCGCCCGAGCGTTGCCTGGCGGTCACCTTCAGCCGTCGCGCCGCGGCCGAGTTGGAGGAGCGGCTGGCCGCCCTGGTACCCGAGGCTGCCGGCCGTCTGATCGTCGCGACCTTCCACGGGCTGGGCCTCCGCATCCTGACCGAGCAGGCGGCCGAGGCCGGTCTCGCCGCGGGCTTCCGGGTCGCCACCCTGCCCGAGCGGGTGGAGATCGTCCGCGGGCTCTTCGATCTCTCTCCTGCCAAGGCCGAGCGCCTCCTCGACGCCATCGGCCGGTATCGGCTTCATCCTTCCGCCGATCCCGACCCCGCTCTCGCCCAACGGGCGGCCGCCTACGCGGAGGCCCTGGCGGGCCGCAACCTCCTCGACTTCGACGACCTGCTCCTGCGCCCCCTGGCCCTGCTGAACGAACGCCCCGACCTCGCGGCCCTCTACCGGGAGCGCTTCCAGCAGCTCTCGATCGACGAGTACCAGGACGTCGACGCCCACCAGTACGCCCTCGTCCGCCTCCTCGCCCCGCCCGGCGGCAACCTCTTCGCCATCGGCGATCCGGACCAGTCGATCTACCGCTTCCGTGGGGCGGACGTCGGCTTCTTCCTCCGCTTCCGGGAGGACTGGCCGGCCGCCCGCGTCCTCTATCTCACCCGCAACTACCGCGCGACCCGCACCCTGGTCGCCGCCGCCTGCCAGGCCATCCGCCCCGGGAGCCTGGTCCCCGAAAGGCGGCTGGTGGCGATGCGGCAGGAGATCCCGGAAAGGATCGTGATCGAGCGGGCGGCCTCGGAAAGGGCCGAGGCGGAACGGGTGGTCCACACCCTGGAGCGGCTCCTCGACGGCACCTCGTCCTTCTCCTTCGACAGCGGCCGGGTGGGTCCTGGCGCAAGGGGCGACGCCCCCGCCCTCTCCTTTGCCGACGTGGCGATCCTCTACCGCACGGAGGCCCAGGCCCCGCCGCTGCTCGAAGCCCTGGGCCGCGCCGGCATCCCCGTCCAGAAACGCTCCCACCGCCCGCTCGCCGAGCACCCCGGGGTCCCCGCCCTCCTCCGGCACCTCGCAGCGGAGGCCCCCGGCCCGACCATCGCTGCCGGCAGTGCCGAGGCCCGCCTCGACCGGGCCGTCCAGGCGCTCGCCCCCGAATGCACGGCCGGTACCCTCGAACGCACCGCCCTCGTCGCCGCCGCCGAGCTCCTCCGCCCCCTGGCCGTCCGCGCCGGGGACGATCTCGAACGGCTCCTCGCCGAGGTCGCCCTGGGCGGCGAGGTCGACACCTGGGACCCCCGCGCCGAGCGGCTCTCCCTCCTCACCCTGCACGCCGCCAAGGGGCTCGAATTCCAGGTCGTCTTCCTCGTCGGCTGCGAGGACGGTCTCCTCCCCTTGACCTGGCCGGGGACCGTGCCCGAAGAAGCCGACCTCGCCGAGGAGCGCCGCCTCTTCTTCGTGGGCTTGACCCGCGCCCGCACCCGCCTCTTCCTCTTCCACAGCCGCCGGCGGACCCTGCGCGGCGAGACCCGCGAGACGCGTCCGTCGCCCTACCTGGCGGATATCGAGGAGGTTCTCCTGGAACGTGGGAAGGAGCGGGAACCGGGACCGCGGCGGCCGGAGCAGATGCGGCTGCTGTGAGGGGAAAGTTCTACCCCGCTTGATAGGATGATTCGAGAATGTCGCTCGCCTCGGTCCTCTCCCCATTCGTCCCTGCCGACGTCCGGCGACGAGGGGAAACGTACCTGCGCGAAGGCCGCGTCAAGCTCGCCGTCTGCGACGGATCTAAGGTGACGGCCAGCGTCACCGGGACGGGGGAGTACGACATCGTCCTCACCCGCGACGGCTCGGTGGTCTGGGCGAACTGTCACTGTCTTTTCTTCCTCGACCGGATGGAGATCTGCAAGCACCTGTGGGCCACGGTCCTGGCGGCGGACCCGAAGGGAGGGCTCCGCGGTCCCCGTGGCGGCCTGCCGACCCAGATCCTCGCCGACGAGTCTCCCTGGGAGGAAGACTGGGAAGAGGACGAAGAGTTCGAGGCCCTCGATCGTTCGGTGCCTGCGCTGCCGCAGCCGGCCCCTCCGCCGCCGCCTCCGGGATGGCGGGAGATTCTGGCACCGCTCGCCCGCGCAGACATCCTCCCTGCCACCCGCGGCGACGAGGTCCTCTTCGTGCTCGATCTGCCGGCGAGCGTCAAGCGGCAGGGGCTCACCCTGGACCTTTTCACCTTCCAGCGGAAGCAGGACGGCTCGCGGGGAGCCCTCCGCCCGCTCCGGATGACCCGCGGTGACGCCGCCCAGCACCGAGACCCCCTGGTGCGCGAGATCTTCGCCCTGCTCTCCGGAGCGATGGTGGGGGACCCCTACCTGAATTGGAGCTACTCGGGGTACCAGGAGGTCCCGCGGCAGCCGTGGGTCCCGGACGCCCTCGCCTGGGAGGTGGCGCGGCGCCTGTGCGCCACGGGCCGTTTCCACCTCCGTCTGCGGTTCGCCGAAATGGGCCAGCGTAAGCAGATACAGCCCAGCTTCCGAGACGCGATCTCCTTGTCCGAGAGGCTCGAGGAGCTTGTGGACCGCGTTCTGGTCGCCGGCTCGGTCGCGGAGCTGGGGCTCGGGTCAGGCTAGATCTCTGCCGCCAGCTCCGCCACGCCCCGGGCCAGGCGCTCCACCAGCTCCGGCAGGGCCGCGGCGTCCACCGAGCAGTGGGCGATCCGCAGGTAGCGCGGCTCGATCGAGATGAGGCCGGTGTCCTGGTGCTCCAGAAGATGGCGGCGGACTCGGTCGGCGGTGATGCCGGCCGCGGTGAGCCGGGGGGCCAGCTCGATCAGGGCGAAGCAGCCGGAGTTGAAGGGGAGGGCGGTGAAGAGTCCGGGGTCGGTGCCGGCAAGCGCTCCTTTCAACGCGCGGTAGCGCTCCTCGAGCAGCGCCCGCACGCTCTCCACCTCGCGCTCGATCCCCTCCTGCCGCAGGGCCTGGAGGAGGACCACCTGAGAGGCCGCGACGGGCGAGCCGACGGTGGCGCGGATCAGGCACTTGAGCTTGCTCTCCAAGGCGCGCGCGCCGTCCGAGTCCGCGGGCAGGCCGAAGGTGAGGAAGCCGACCCGGCCGCCGAAGAAGGAGAACTCCTTGGTGCCGCCGTCCACCTTGACCGGCACGAGGTCCGGATGGGCGCCGACCAGCTCCCAGAACAGGGAGGCGCGCGGGATCTCCGCCTCGTAGACCAGCCCGGCATAGGCGTCGTCGCAGATCACCACCAGCGGCCGCCGGGAGGCCTCGGCCACCAGGCTGTCCCGGAGCTCCCGCCGCTCCGCCGGGGTCGGCGAGTAGCCGCCGGGGTTCGAGGGCAGGTTCAGGAAGGCGACCGCCGGCTCCCCCGGCGGCAGGTCGGCCAGGGCTTGGGCGATCGCCCGGGCGTGGAAGCGACCCTCGACATAGGCGGGGGCGGTGACCATGCGCGCCCCGGTGCGGGTGGCGAAGATCTGCCGGTAGTTGCCCCAGAACGGTTGCGGCACCGCCACCGCCCGCCCTTCCCCACCGAAGAGGTCGGCGAGGAGCGAGAGAGCATGGGTGAGTCCGAGGGTCACCACGGGGAGGGTCGAAGGGACGGAAGCGGCGACCCCGCGGCGCTGCCAGTCGCGCCAGCGCCGGCGCACCTCCGGCATCCCCTCGACCGGGGAGTAGAGGAGGGCGGCGTTCCGGTCCGTCGCCGAGAGGCCGGAAAAGGCGGCCGCCAGGGTGGGCAGGTGGACCGCGTCGGCCTGGCCATCGGTGATCTTACCGTCGGTGATCTGGCCGATGGTGGCGTTCCATTTCGTGCCTCGCGCCTCGCCGGCCTGGAATGGGATGTCAGGGGGGAAGAAAACGCGCCGGCCGAGGGGGGAGAGAGCGCGGAAGAGCGCCGGAGCCTCTCGTTCGAGGGGCCGGTTGACGGCATCCAGGGGACTCGGGGACGTGGACAAGGGGTCTCTCTCCTCGGGCAATCCGCCACTCCCGGCGGGGCCTGCGGAGTATACCTGCGGCCCGGTTGTGACTGGCGGAGGGCTGGGGGGGTTGGCGAAGGCAGCCCACTCGGGGTAGCTTTCCCCGGTGCGTTCAGCCCTCAAGTCGGTGCTGTTCCTGATCCTGGCCGTTGTCCTGGCCGGTCTCGCGACCGGTCTCCGGCCCGCCATCCTCTACGGAGCCGAGATGTCCGAGCCGATCTCCTACACCCTGCGCTTTCCGGCCCCGGAGACCCACTACGTCGAGGTCGAGGCCCGCATCCCGACCGGCGGTCTCCCCGCCGTCGACCTCATGATGCCGGTGTGGACCCCTGGGTCCTACATCTTGCGCGAGTACGCCCGGAACGTCGAGGCAATCCGCGCTTTCGGCGATACGGAGGAGAAAACCGCGCCGCTCGCCGTCCGCAAGACCGCCAAGAACCGCTGGCGGGTCGAGACCGGCGGCCATCCCCGGGTCACCGTGCGCTACCGGGTCTACGGGCGCGAGCTGTCGGTGCGCACCAACTTCGTCGACGCCTCCTTCGCCCTCCTGAACGGCGCCGCCACCTTCCTCACCCCGGTCGGCGAGGGAGGGCGTCCGCACGAGGTCCAGCTAGTGCCGCCCGCGGGCTGGAAGTCCGTCGTCACCCCCCTGCCCGCCGCGCCGGGAGCCGGCTCCAACACCTTCCGGGCGGCTGACTTCGACACCCTGGTCGACTCTCCCTTCTATCTCGGCAATCCCGACGTCCAGGAGATCACGGTCGCCGGCCGTCAGCACCTGCTGGTGACCGAAGGCGGCGAGGGGATGTGGAACGGGCCACGGGCCGCTGCCGACCTCGAACGGCTGGTCCATGAGGAAGTCGCCTTCTGGGGGCTCGCCCCCTATCCCCGCTACGTCTTCTTCAACCTGCTGACCGAGGAGGCGGGCGGGCTCGAGCACAAGGACTCGACCGTCCTCATGTCCAGCCGCTATCGCGCCCGCACCCGCGACGGGCTGATCGACTGGCTGGGCCTCGCCGGCCACGAGTTTTTCCACGCCTGGAACGTCAAGCGCCTGCGCCCGGTCGAGCTCGGCCCCTTCGACTACGAGCGCGAGGTCTACACCGAGAGCCTCTGGGTGGCGGAGGGGCTGACCTCCTACTACGACGACCTGCTCATCGCCCGCGCCGGCCTGATGCGGCGCGACGAGTACCTGAAACGCCTGTCGAAGCAGATCGACGGCCTGGAGACCTCTCCCGGTCGCCTGGTGCAGCCGCTCGGCGCCGCCTCCTTCGACGCCTGGATCAAGTATTACCGGAAGGACGAGAACTTCGTGAACTCCGGGGTGAGCTACTACACCAAGGGGGCGGTGGTCGGCTTCCTCCTCGACGCCGAGATCCGCCGCGCGACCCGGGGGGCGAAGAGCCTGGACGACGCCCTGCGCCTCGCCTATCGCCGCTACGCCGGGGAGCGCGGCTACACCGCCGAGGAGCTGCGCCGAGTCTTCACCGAGGTGGCGGGGACCGATCTCGGCCCCTTCCTCGCCGGGGCGGTCGATTCGACCGCGGACTTGGACTACGGCCCGGCGCTCGACTGGTTCGGCCTGCGCTTCACCGACTACAAGGACGAGGGGGACAAGGAGAACGGCGGGAGCGGCAACCCGGAGAAAGCCGAGAAGGAGGGCGAGGCGGCGCCCAAGGAGCCGCCCGCCTACCTGGGGGTCGAGACCGAGGTCGCGGCGGGGCGCCTCGTCGTCACCGTCGTCCGGCGGGAGACCCCGGGCGCCCGGGCCGGGCTCAACACCGGCGACGAGATCCTGGCGATCGACGACTACCGCGTCCCGCCCGAGGGCTTCCGGGAGCGGCTCAAGGCCTACCGGCCGGGGGCCGCGGCGACCCTCCTCGTCGCCCGCCGCGAGCGGCTGCTCCGCCTGCCGGTCACCTTCGGGGAGAAGCCGCCCCGCAAGTGGAAGCTGGAGGCCGACCCCAAGGCGACCGCGGAGCAGAAGGAGCATCTGGCGAGCTGGCTGCGCTCGGCCGTCCCCGCTTCCGAGCCCGCCAAGCCTGCGGCGCCGCTGGCTGTTCCGCGCTGATCAGCCGACGTAGCGAGAGCCGCGCACCTGCCAGCTGCCGCCTTCGATCGCGAGGGCGCCGAGGAAGGTGGGGGCGGGGACGAAGTGGTGGTAGAACCAGGGGGCCGCCCGTTCGGCGCTCCCTTCCAGGCTCAGCATGCGCGGCGGCTCGCCCGGCACCAGGGTGACGACGAAGGAGTCGAGCGGCGCCGAGAGCCCTTCCCCGACCGCCTTCAGGTAGGCCTCCTTGCGGGTCCAGCAGTTGAAGAAGGCTTCCTTCTTGCGCTCGGGCGGCACCGTCGCCAGGTCCGCGATCTCGGGGACGGAGAAGAAGCGGGTGGCGATCGTCTCCAGGTCGTCCATCTCCTTCAGGTACTCGACGTCGACCCCGATCTCTTTGCCGCGGCAGAACCCGGCGAGCGCCAGGTCCTCGGAGTTCGAGAGGTTGAAGGCCAGGCCGGGCCAGTCGGGCAGGTCCGGCTTGCCCTTCGGGCCGTAGCCGAAGCGGAGCCCGGCCGGCTCGGTCCCTAGGTAGGCGCCCAGCAGGCGCCGCAGGGCGCCGCGGCCGACGATGTAGCGCCTTCGGTGGACGTCGAAGCGGAAGCGGCCGGCGCGCTCGTGCTCGTCGGCCGAGAGGAGGCGGCCCAGCCGCTCGACCTCGGGGGCCGGAGGATCGAGCGGGATGGCCCAGACCTCGACCTCGCCGGCGGCGAGGTCGAGCCGGGGCGGCAGGGGGCGCTCCGGGAAGTCGGTCACCGGGGTTGGGAAATGAAGTGGCCGAGCTCCGCCAGGTCCCGGGCCAGGGCCTCGGTGACCAGGTCCTTGGCGCTGTGGACGAAGAAGTGGTCGCCGGGCAGCATGCGCATCCGGAAGCGGCCGCGGGTGTGCTTCGCCCAGGCCGCCACGTCGTCCTTGGTGACCTCCTCGTCGCCCAGCCCGCCGAAGGCGGAGATCCCCATGTCGAGGGGCGCCTCCTCCTTGAACGTGTAGTTCTCGTTGATCGAGAAGTCGGAGCGCAGGATGGGGGTGAGCAGCCGCATCAGCTCGGCGTGCTGCAGCACCTCCTCGGGCGTGCCGTTGAGCTCGCGCAGCTTCTCGATGAACTCCGGCTCGGGGAGGTCGTGGATCGGCTCCTCGCGGGCCGGCAGCTCGGGGGAGCGGCGGCCGGAGACGAAGAGGTGGAAGGGCTGCGGCCCGCCGCGCCGGCGCAGCTCGCGCGCCAGCTCGAAGCTGATGAGACCGCCCATGCTGTGTCCAAAGAAGGCGAAGGGGAGGTCGAGATAGGTTGGCAACACCCCCATCAACGCCTCGATGAGCGGTTCCATGTGGGTGAAGGCCGGATCGCGCAGCCGGCTCTCGCGCCCCGGCAGTTGGACCGGGCAGACCTCCACGTCCGAGGGCAGGGACGCTCCCCAGCCGCGGTAGACGGAGGCGCCTCCCCCGGCATACGGGAAGCAGAACAGGCGCAGTCGCGCCCGTGGATTGGGCTCACGGTAGGCGAGCCACCGTTCGGTGGGAGGTTTCACGCTCGGGATCGACTCACAGGATAAAGAGCGACAGGGAACCGGAGACCGGCCCCACCGGATGGCGAGGACGGACCCACCGGTCGCTCCGGCGGTCTACGGAGGCGCGACGTTGCGCTAGCGCGACGTCGCGACGCTGCGGCCCGCCCGTTCTAGTTCGTGCCCTCTCCTCCGGCGGCCGGCTCGCTGGCCTGTTGGGCCTGCCGCTCGCGCTCCATCTCTTCCATCTTCTTGCGCAGCGAAAGGGGCCGCATGTCGGTCCAGACCTCTTTGATGTAGGCCAGGCACTCGTCCTTGGGGCCGCTCTTGCCGACGTCGTTCCAGCCCAGGGGGTTCTCGCGGTGGGCCGGCCAGATCGAGTACTGCTCTTCGTGGTTCACCACGACCTTGTAGATGGTAGTGTCTTCCCTGTCTTCCCAGCTCATAGACTCTCCTTCTCGAAACTCGGGCGATTCCCGTTGGCGGTATCTTAGCCGGATACGGCCCGGCTCCACTAGTAGTGTGCCCAAGAGGCACCAGGCGTGACATCCGGCTTTCTGTACTAGAGTATCTCTTGGAGACCCAAGATGCCCTCGACCGCCCCTCCGCGCACGCTTTCCCCCTGCCCGAGGACCCCCAACTGCGTCTCGACCCAGAGCCCGGACGCCGCCCGGCGGATGGAGCCGCTCCCCTATGGCGACCTCGCCGAGGCCCGGGCGCGGCTCCTCGCGGTCCTCGCCGCGGCGCCCCGCGCCAAGGTGGTGACCGTGGAGGAGGGCTACGTCCACGCCGAGTTCCGTTCGGCGCTCTTCCACTTCGTCGACGACGTCGAGTTCCTCTTCGACGAGCCGGCCCACCGTCTCCACTTCCGCTCGGCCTCGCGGCTCGGCCGCTCGGACTTCGGGGTCAACCGCAAGCGGATGGAGGAGCTCGGCCGCGAGTTCCTGAAGCGGGCGCCAAGGCGGTAGCCGCCGGGCTGCCCGGCCGGAGCCGGGCAGCCTCAGGGTCGAGGGATCGCCTTCCTAGACTAGAGGGTGATCTTCGTGCCGTCGAACTTGGTGAAGGTGAAGCCGCTGAAGGTCTCGTTGTAGCAGGCCTTCTGGTCGCGCAGGATGCTGATCGCGACCTGCTCGCCGAGCAGGATGGCCTTGATGGCGTCGGTGCGCCAGTGGACGCCGGCGTGGTTCCGGCCGGTCGCGATGTTCGAGGCCAGCTTGTTGAGCTCGCCGCCCACGGTCAGGGTGGCGGAGCCTGGCGCGTCGGTGAGGGCCAGGCCGTCGGGAGTGGGGACCTTGACGTGCGGCAGGGGGAAGCTCTCGTCGAAGACCGCCTTCAGGACCGTCACGCAGGCCCCGGCGACGGTGGCGTGGCCGGAGCCGTAGGCCGGATGGGTCGGGCTCCCCTCGGGGAAGGCCATGGGGAGCAGCCAGGTGCCGTTCTTGTCGTAGGTCCGGGCGGCCGCCTCGGAATGCAGGACGGCGTCGTGGAGGGTGCCCGCGGGGTAGCGGTTCTTCGTCTGCTGCACGTGGACGATGCCGCCGAAGGCCTCGGGGCGCAGCCGCCGGTGGACGAACCACTTCTGGTACCACTGGGCCTTGAGAGCGCGGCTCGCCACCTCGCACAGCAGCGCCTTGATGCCCGGAGCGCCGAAGGTGCCGAAGCCGATCTGGGTGCGGGAGCCGCGGTAGGGGTTGCCGGGGTTGAGCGGCACCCCGAGGCCGCCGCCGGTCACGTCGTCGGACGGATCGGGCGGGGTGAGCATGATGAGACAGGCATTGAAGTACGCCTGGAAGAGGACGTCGACGTGCACCCAGGCGGAGAGGTCGCGGCCGTTTCGGAGGAAGCGGCGCACCGGGTCCCAGGCCGTCGAGCCGTCCTTGGGACCGCCGTTTTGAACCGTGAGCCAGCCGGCGAAGCTGGTCATGTGGTCGTCGCCGGGGAGCGCGGTGCGGCTCTGGCGCACGATGTACTCGGCGCCGAACGGGGTGGGCAGGAGCATGAACTGCGACAGGTAGGGACCGACTCGGCAACCGGGGAACGGATCGCGGAAGAGGGTCGACGGGGTGACCTTCCCGCCGCTCTTCAAGCCATGGAAGTCCGTGAGGCCGGAGAGCTCGGCGGCGGCGGCGGCGGCGAGCGGGCTCTCGCCGTAGTCGCTGAAGTCGGTGTCGCGCAGCAGGGCCATCCAGTAGAGCTCGACGGCCTCGCCCGCCTCCTCGGCGCTGGCGAGCGCCGGAGGGGCCGGCTCGACCAGGAGGTGGCTGTCGGCGCCTTCCAAGTCGAATGCCAGGCCGGACTGCGGGTTGGTGAGCTTGTTGGTGCCGCCCATGATGATGTTCTCGAAGTCGCCGGGAACCCCGGAATCGACCGCCGCCCGGTAGCTCGCGTAGGCCCCCAGGTCGACCTCGCCGAAGCGGTTGTGCGGCAGAGCCTTCGAGTAGCTGCCGATCCGGTTGGCGTAGCGCGCCTCGTCGCCGTTGTCCGGATGGGGGCTCAGCGGGAGGCTCCGGTTGGCATCGGACATCGCCTTGCGGTAGCTCCAGGCCGCATCGCGCCGCTGGACGGCGGGAGAGATGCTGCCGGCCTCCCCAGTCTCCGCTGTCTCCGGGGTCGCCGCGGTGGCGGCGGCCTTGCTCCCCCGGACCATCGGCTCGAGGCCGAGCCCTCCGGCCGCCAGGACCGCTGTGGCCAAGCCACCGGCACCCAGGAAGCCACGGCGGCTCACGCCAGAGGGCTCCGGTTTGGAGGGGAACGTCGAAGTGGACAGAGATGCGGCCGGAGTCTTGTCGGTCATGGGAAGCCCTTCCTTCCTGGAATGGAGCGGTTGGTGCACAACCGCCAGATGACAACGATGCATTCCAGTATAGCCGAACAAGATATAGCGGAGGAGGAATCAACGGGGGGCCGGCCGGGCGCACCGGCCCCCTTGGGCGGGCGGGTCAGGGGCGAGCGGGACTCTTCGACTGCAGAGGTGGAAGCTCCGGGAGGAGCTCCGTTTTGGCCCCCTCGGCCTGCTTGCGGAACGCGGCCACGTCCTCCGCGTAGAAGCGGTTGAAGTCGACGAGGAAGCGGTCGACGGCCTCGCCCGCCTGGCGCAGGTAGTTGAGCTGGCCGGCGGTGGGCGGCGACATCGACGAGCCCACGGCCTGCTCGACGTAGACGACCTGGCCAAGCAGGGTCGTGTCGTCCTGCAAACCCTTGGCGTCGGGGGAGAGCCAGAGGCGCTTCTCGAGCGCCGTGAGCCCCTGCTTCAGCTTGTCGGCCGCCGCCACGATCGGCGGATCGGCGGGCTTGCCGCCGGTACCCTCGGCCTTGCCACCCTTCGCGCGCCGCTCGTCTTCGGCGGCCTGGGCCGCCTGGCGGGCCTTGGCGACCACCGCGTCGACGTCGGTCCGGGTGCGGGCGATGCGCTCGATGGCGGTGACCACCACGTCCTGGAGCTCGCCGCCGCGCTGGATCGCGGCCCAGCGGCTCTGCCAGTCGGCGTCCGTATTCTTGGCGCGCGGATCGGGGAGCACCCGGACCGTCGACTTGGCCTCGTGGTCACCGTAGGCGACGGTGAGGGTATAGGTGCCCGGAGGGACCGGGGGACCGGCCGGATCCTCGTCGCGCTGCTCGCCGGGAGCGGGAGGCGGCAGCTTCCAGCTGTCGCGCTCGAAGCCCCAGACGACGCGGTTGATCCCCAGCTTGATCGGCGCGTGGAAGGTGCGGATCACCTTGCCGGTGGCGTCGGCCACCCGGATCTCCGCCTTCGGCTCGGCCTTGGCCTTCTCTTTCTCCTTCTCCTCGGCGCTCGTCCCCGGGGTGGCGGTGGCGGCCGGCGGGGGGGCCGGAGCGCCTTTCGCCTCAGGCCGCCGGGCCTCCGGCTCAGCCGCCTTCAGCTCCGCGGCCTGGCGCGCCGCGATCCGCTCCCGCTCCTTGCGCTCGCGCTCCTTCTCCGGGTCGGGCAGCGGGAGGCCGGGAGCGTTGACCGAGAAGGTGAGGAAGGCGCCCTCGGGGCGGCTCTCCCCCTTGAATTCGCCCGAGCCGAGGCCGAAGCCGCCGGCCGGCGCCGCGATCCAGTGCTCGGTGGCGTCGCCGCTCTCGAAGAGATGGAGCGGCTCGGCCAGGGTCGCCGTCGAGAGATGGCGCAGGGCGCGGACGTCGTCGAGGACGTAGAGCCCGCGGCCGTGGGTGGCGATCACCAGGTCCTGGTCGCGGGGGTGGAGGGCCAGGGCCATGACCGACACCGTGGGCACCCCGTGCTTGAAGCGCCACCAGTGGCCACCGCCGTCCTCGCTCACCCAGAGGCCGAACTCGGTGCCCAGGTAGAGGAGGCTCGGGTCGACCGGGTCCTCCTCCAGGGCCAGGCAGTAGCCGCGCAGGTCCGGGCTCGCCAGGCTCTTCCAGCTCTTGCCGAAATCGTCGGTGCGGTAGACGTAGGGGGTCCAGTCCGAGCGCCGGTGGTTGTCGAAGACGACGTAGGCCGTGCCGGCGTTGCGCCGCGAGGCCCGGATGCTCGGCACCCAGGTGTTCTTCGGCACCTCGGGGACATTGCCCTCGACGCTCGTCCAGCTCTTGCCGCCGTCCCGGGTGAGCTGCACCCGGCCGTCGTCCGTCCCCACCCAGATCACCCCGCGCTCGACCGGCGAGGGGGCGATGGACAGAATGGTGGTGAACCCCTCGGCCCCGGAGTCGTCGGGGGTCAGGCCGCCGCTCTCGGCGCGCTTCTGCCAGGCCGGGTTGTTGCTGGTCAGGTCGGGGGAGATCATCGTCCAGCTGTCGCCCCGGTCGGTCGAGCGGTGGAGGAACTGGCTGCCCATGTAGACCGTCCCGTGGTCGAAGGGGTCCTGGGCGAGGCCGGCGTTCCAGTTGAAACGGAGCTTCACGCCGTCGGGAGCCGGAGGGCGGATGTCCCGGAGCTCGCCGGTGTGGAGGTTCCAGCGATCGACGTAGCCGCTCTGCGACTCCGAGTAGCCGAGCAGCGAGTCGTCCGGATCGGGGAGGGTCTCGAAGCCGTCGCCGCCGACCACCAGCTGCCACTCGTGGCTCCTGATCCCGCCGAACTCCCAGGTCGTGCTCGGTCCCCGCCAGGCGCCGTTGTCCTGCAGGCCGCCGTAGACGTGGTAGGGAACGTCCATGTCGACCGCTACGTGGTAGTACTGGGCGAGGGGGAGAGCGGTGACGAAATCGGCGGTCTGGCCGCGGTCCCGGCTGGTCGCGACACCGCCGTCCTCACCCACCATGAGGTGCCGGGGATCCTTGGGGTCGATCCACAGGGCGTGGTAGTCGCCGTGGATGAAATTGCCGAAGGGCAGCGAGCTCCAGGTCTTGCCCGCGTCGACCGAGACCTGGGGCGAGAAGTCGAAGCTGTAGACCCGGTTGGGCCACTCCGGATCGACCTCCAGCGAGGCGAAGTAGAAGGGGCGGCGCGAGACGTTGGTCCCGGTGTTCATCGACTGGAAGGTCCGGCCACCGTCCTCGGAGCGCAGGAAGGCGCTGGCCTCGGCCTCGACCATGGCGTAGACGGTCTGCGGCGAGGAGCGCGAGACGGCGAGCTTGATCCGCCCCAGGTCGCCCTTGGGCAGGCCGTCGTCCTCGGTCCGCCGCTTCCAGCTCTTGCCGCCGTCCAGGCTGACGTAGAGGCCCGAGCCGGGGCCGCCGGACTTGAACACCCAGGGCCAGCGCCGGAACTGCCACATCGCGGCGAAGAGCTTCTGCGGATTGCTCGGATCGGCGACCAGGTCGGAGGCGCCGGTCTTGTCGTCGACGAAGAGCACCTTCTGCCAGGTCTTGCCGCCGTCCTCGGTCTTGAACACCCCGCGCTCCGGGTTCTCCCCCCAGAGCTTGCCCAGGGCGGCGACCCAGGCCACGTCGGGGTTCGTCGGGTGGAGGACGATCGAGGCGATGTGCTCGGTCGCGTCCAGCCCCAGGTGGGTCCAGGTCTTGCCGCCGTCCTGCGAGCGGTAGACCCCGTTGCCCACCGAGACGCTGTTCCGCGTGTTCGACTCCCCCGTCCCCACCCAGACCACGTCCGGATTGGTGCGGAAGACGGCGATGGCGCCGATCGAGGCGACCGGCTGGTCGTCGAAGACCGGCTGCCAGTTGAGCCCGCCGTTGACCGATTTCCAGACGCCGCCCGAGGCCGCCCCCACGTAGAGCACGTTCGAGTCGACCGCGGAGGAGGCGATCGAGGTGACGCGGCCGCTCATCCCCGCCGGGCCGATCGAGCGCGCCCGGAGCCCGGAGAGGAGATCGGGATCGAGGGCGGCCGGAGAGGCGGGGGCGGGCTTGGCGGCCCACGCCGCCGCGGGGGCGTGGAGCAGGGTGAGGGCGAGGATCAGGCCGAACGGCGGGGACAGGCGTCGCATCCAGGTTCCTCCAGTCACAGAAAAAGCAAAAACAGCGTGCACACCGAACGCCGCCCCTGGCGCAGTCGCCGGGGAGCGGACGGTGTCGCCCAGCGTATACGGGAAACCGGGGGCGGGGTTGCACGGCCCGGTTTCCCTCCCTGGGCTTCCGGTGTCTAACCTTATAGGATGGAAGCCGCGAGGGCCTTTTCTCTGCCGACCCCTTTTCAGGACCTGCCGCCGAGCCCGGACGGCGAGCAGCGGCAGCTCCTCGCCGCCTTCGCGGCCGGCGATCGCGCCGCCGCCGAGCGGCTGGTCGAGCGCACCTACCGTGGGGTCTACGCCCTGCTCCGGCGGCTCTCCGGCGATCCCGACCTGGCGGCCGACCTCACCCAGGAGACCTATCGCAAGGCCTGGGACGCCCTCCCCGGCTTCGACGGCCGGGCGCAGTTCTCGACCTGGCTCGCCCGCATCGCGTATACCACCTTCCTGAACCACCTGCGGCGGCCTCGCCGGCTGGTGCCGCTCGACGAGAGCCGCGAG
Organism: Thermoanaerobaculia bacterium; assembly: GCA_035644215.1. Taxonomy (GTDB): domain Bacteria; phylum Acidobacteriota; class Thermoanaerobaculia; order Multivoradales; family UBA5704; genus DASQPA01. Next base: position 13,637 of record DASQPA010000225.1, on the reverse strand, counting down.
GCGCGGCTCCCCGACCCTGCCCCCTCGCTCGAAGAGGCGCTCGGTCGGGCGGTGGCCGACGACCGCCTGCGGCGGGCCGTCCTCGCCCTCCCCGAGGAGCTGCGCTTCACCGTCACCGCCCTCTTCTGGGGGGAGCTACCGGTCAAAGAGGTGGCGCGCCAGGAGGGGATCACCCCCATGGCCATCCGCAAGCGCTTGAAGCGAGCCCTCCAGGCGCTCGCCCTGGCGCTCGGCGAGGAGATCCGATGAGCCGCCGGGACGAGCGCGAGGTCCTGCGGCGGCTCTCCGAGCGGCGCCCGGAACGGGAGAGCGAGCCGCCGGCCGACCTCCTGGAGCGGCTCCGCGTCGAGATCCCGGCCGCGGTGCGGGTGCATCCGGACGCCACGGGCGGAGAGAGGGAATCCCGGCCGTCGGCACGGCAGCGCTGGCTGCTCGCGGCCTCCCTGGCGGCGATGGTCGGGATGGGCCTCTTCTCGCTGCATGTGCTGGAGAGCGGCAAGCAGGCGGAGGAGGTGAAGGCTCCCTCCCGGGCGGGCACGGCCGCGGCGCCGCCCCCGGAGAGCCTGCCGGCCCCGGCCGCCGCTCTCCCGGCCGTCGCCAAGCTGCAGCACCAGCTCGCGGTCGCCCCTCCCACCCAGCCCCGGGAGAAGAAGAGGGAGGACTCGCAAGGCGCCTACGCTCCCCGGAGGGCCGCTCCCCCGCCCGCTCCGTCGGCCGCGCCGCAACCCGCGGCGGAGGGGGCGATGCCTGGCGGGGTGGCGGGTGGCGTCGTCGGCGGGGTCCCCGGGGGGGTCGCCCGTGGCACCGTCGGTGCCGAGCCGACCCGCAGCCTGGCCGAAGAGGACCGTCCGGCGTCCCCGGAGCCGGCCGCGAAAAGCGAGATGATGAAGAGGATGGCCAAGCCGGCCCTGTCAGACCGGGAAGAGAACCGTGCCTCTCTACTCGCCCGGGGGGGACCGGTCGCCGAAGGGGCACCTGCCCCGCTGGCGGGCGGCGATCCGCGCTGGCTGCTCCTCTTCCGCCTGGGAGGCGTGGCGCTCGCCCCGGGTGCCCAGGCCGAGGTGACCTTCGATCCAACGGCCGTCACCCGGTCCCGCCGGATCGGCGAGGGGGCGGACCTGCTCTACGAGGTGAAGCTCCAACCCGGGACCGCGGCGGGAACGACGGTCGCGACCCTGCGCAGCCACTCCCCCGGGGGGGAGACCTCGCGCGTCCTGCGCACCCTGCGGGTCGCTGACCTCACCCCCGCCTGGGACCAGGCCTCGGCCGACTTCCGCCTCACCTCCCTGGCGGCGGAGCTGGAGGAGGTCCTGGCGGGCACGCGGCCGCGGAGCGATCTGCCGGAACTCCTGCGCCATGCCCGGGAGCTCGCCGGCGAGCGCCCCGGCGATGCGCGGGCCGCCGACCTCCTCCGCCGCCTCGAACAGGCCGGGGGGCGGTAGGCGGAGCCAGAGTCCGCAGATACAGGCCAGCTCCCGGGACGATGGGCCAAAGTCCGCAGATATGGGCCAGCTCCCGGGACAACGGGCCAGAGTCCGTAGATACGGGCCAGCTCCCGGGACAATGCGCCAGAGTCCGCAGATATGGGCCAGCTCCCGGGACAATGGGCCAAAGTCCGCAGATACGAGCCAGCTCCCGGGACAATGGGCCAGAGTCCGTAGATACAGGCCAGCTCCCGGGACAATGCGCCAGAGTCCGCAGATACGGGCCAGCTCCCGAGACGATGGACCAAAGTCCGCAGATACGGCCTGTCAGCGCGGCCGGCGCAGCAACCTTCCCAGGAGGACGGCGAGGAGCGCCGCGAGGCAGGCGGTGACCAGGCTTCTCCAGTCGAAGCTCAAAAGCCCGCCGAAGCGCAGATAGGTGGCGAGGGCTCCCCCGAGGAGCGCGCCGACGATCCCGAGGACGGCGTTCCCGAAGCAGCCGCCCGGCGGGCCGCCGGCCCGGATGCGGGGGGCGACGAGGCCGACGAGCAGCCCGGCGAGGAGCCAGCTGGCGATACCCATGTGAGGTCCTCCTCTATCTAATAAGGTCAGGCCCTGGGGAGGGAACCGGCCGGAAGGGGCTTTGCGGCATAGAATGTCCCCGCCATGTCCTCCGAGCCCACCGAGCCCCAAGATCCCCGCCATCGCCTCTACCTGATCGACGGCTACTCGAACATCTTCCGCGCCTTCTACGCCATCCGCAACCTCTCGAACTCGCGCGGCGAGCCGACCAACGCGGTCTACGGCTTCGTCCAGATGCTACGCAAGCTGCTCCGCGAGGAGAAGCCCGACCTCATCGGGGTCGCCCTGGAAGGGGGCGGCACCGAGAAGAGCGTGCGAGCCGAGCGCTACGAGGAGTACAAGGCCAACCGCAACCCCATGCCCGAGGACCTGCGCAGCCAGATCCCCTGGGTGCGGAAGACCCTGGCCGCCCACCGCATCCCCATCCTGGAGCTCGACCGCTACGAGGCCGACGACGTCCTCGGCACCCTCGCCAAGAAGGCGGCCGACGCCGGCTACGACGTGGTCCTGATCTCGGCCGACAAGGACCTGATGCAGCTCGTCGCCCCCCACGTCTCCCTCTACCATACCGGACGGAGCAAGCTCTATGGCCCGAAGGACGTCGAGGAGGACTTCGGGGTGGCGCCCGACAAGGTGGCCGACGTCCTCGCTCTGATGGGCGACGCGATCGACAACATCCCGGGGGTACCGGGGATCGGCGAGAAGGGGGCGAAGGGGCTGATCCAGGAGTACGGCTCGCTCGACAACCTCCTCGCCCACGCCGGCGAGGTGTCGCGCAAGGCCTACCGGGAGGGGCTCCTCGCCAACCAGGACCAGGCGCGGATGTCGCTCGAGCTGTCGACCATCCACACCGACCTGCCCGTCGCCTTGGACCCCGAGGCCCTGCGCCACGATCCGCCCGATCCGCAGGCCCTGCGCCAGCTCTACACCGAGCTGGAGTTCTTCTCCCTGGTCGACGAGCTCAAGAACGAGGCCGGACCGGGAGCGGTCGAGGACGTCCCCCCCGCCGAGGAGGTGACCACCCCCGAGGCCTGGGAGGAGACGGCGGCCGGGATGCGCGGGGACCTCTACGTCGCGGTCCTGGGGGACGAACGCCCGCTCGGCCTCTCGGCGAGCTGCGCCGGTGCCGGCGACCCTCCGACCGTCTACTACGCCGACTTCCGCCGTCCCGGCCTCCGCGAGGCGGTGCTCCAGAGCCTGACCCGCTGGCTCGCCGATCCCGAAACCCGGCTGGTGGGCCACAACCTGAAGGAGGTTCTGCGCCTCTGTAGCAGGGGCTCCGACTGCCAGGCCTCCCTCTTCGACGCCATGCTGGTCTCCTATCTCCTGAAGCCCTCGATCCACGGCCACACCCTGGAGGAGATGGCCCTCGAGCGGCTGGAGCGCAAACCCCTGAGCCCCAAGGAGGTGGGCTGGGATCGCGGGCAGGAGCCGGCGCTCGGCGACGAGCGGCTCGCCGCCTATGCCGGCGAGCGGGTGGCGCTCTCTCGCCGGATGGCCGGCCCGATGCGCGACGAGCTCGCCGCCGGGGCGCTGGGCAAGGTCTACGACGAGATCGAGGTGCCGCTCGTGCCGGTCCTCGTGCGCATGGAAGAGGACGGCATCCTCCTCGACGTCGACTACTTGAAGGCGATGTCCGTCGAGCTGGGGAGCGAGATCCAGAGCCTGGAGGAGGAGATCTACCAGGAGGCCGGCGAGCGCTTCAACCTGAACTCGCCGCAGCAGCTGGGGGTGATCCTCTTCGAGAAGCTGGGCTATCCGGTCCTCAAACGCACCCAGAAGACGAAGAGCTACTCGACCGGCGCCGAGACCCTGGAGGAGCTGGCCGGCCGCGGCTACAAGATCGCCGAGCTCCTCCTGCGCTACCGCGAGCTGACCAAGCTCAAGTCGACCTATGTGGACGCGCTGCCCTCGCTGGTGGGGGAGGACGGGCGGCTCCACACCCGCTTCAACCAGGCGGTGGCGGCGACCGGCCGGCTCTCCTCGGCGAACCCCAACCTGCAGAACATCCCGATAAGGACCGAGCTCGGCCAGCGCATCCGCCGGGCCTTCATCGCGCCGCCCGGGCACCTCCTCCTGGTCGCCGACTACAGCCAGATCGAGCTGCGCATCCTCGCCCACATCGCCGACGAGACCGCCCTGATCGACGCCTTCCGGGCCGGCGAGGACATCCACCGCTCGACCGCTGCCACGGTCTTCGGCGTCTCGCCCCAGCTGGTCGGCCCCGACCAGCGGCGGGCGGCCAAGGTGATCAACTTCGGCATCCTCTACGGGATGAGCGCCTTCGGCCTGTCGCAGAACCTGGGGATCTCGGGGAAGGAGGCGGAGAAGTTCATCACCGCCTACTTAGACCGCTACCCCGGGGTGAAGCGCTACTTCGAGGCGACGCTCGCCGCCGCCGAGAAGGAGGGGAAGGTCGAGACCCTCTACCACCGGGTGCGCTGGCTCCCCGACATCCAGAGCAAGAACCGGAACCTGCGCGAGAACGCCCGCCGGATGGCGATCAACGCCCGCATCCAGGGCACCGCCGCCGACCTCCTGAAGCTCGCCATGATCGCCGTCGACCGGCGCCTGAAGAAAGAGAACCCGAACGCCCGCCTCCTCCTGACCGTCCACGACGAGCTCGTCCTCGAAGTCCCCGAGGGAGAGGTGGAGGCGGTGGCGAAGGTGGTGAAGGAAGAGATGGAAGGAGTGGCCGAGCTCGCGGTGCCGCTGGTGGTGGACGTCGGGTGGGGGAAAAGCTGGTACGAGGCGAAGGCGTGAAGGGACCGCAGGCTTCGAGCTTTCCGCCAACTAAGCCGCCGAGATTTGAATCTCATAAGGTTCGCGTGTAGACGTTTGGTTATATCTGGATATTTCTCTGCAGTCGCAGTTACTCACGACGAGAACCAGGTGGTGGAGATCGATTTGATCGAGATCTCCGATCTCGGTGGCTAAAGAGACTCCATCGGCAGTGTTCGTTCGAGGAGGACGAAGCACTTCCACGCGACCTCGGGAAAGGTCGGGCCCCGCGATGGCTACTTCGGCCTTGAAGGGAGCAAGGCTTTTATTTGCCAGCGTGCGGAAGGTGAATCGGAGCCTTTCGACCGTCCTGTGCGGGAAGACACGGAAGTAATGGCAAGCGAGGTGAGGCAACTCACCCTTGACGGTGCACTCCTCGCCCCGAGACAAGACAGCGCTCTGAACGACGGCGCGATCACCAAATCGTGTGCAGAGGTCCGGAGCGAAGCAGCCGCCCCGATCATCACGCAAAAAGTAGGAGTCCATGACATAACCTGCACCGAAGAGGTCTCGGTTCTCAGGATCAGCGGACGCAAAACTTAGACCCAACGGCATGAACCGGCGCAATGCCTCGAGAGGCATCTCGCTATCTTCCGAATCCATCCATAACCGATTTGGAAAGTCTGACCCGAGTCGGCCGGAGAGGTAATGGAGGAAAAGGCAGGCCTGATAGGCTGCTTGCCAGTCGTTGAGCGAGACTCCAGGCACGTCAATCCAGTCGGCGAGGAAGCGGAAGTAGTCCTGGTTGCCTGGAAGGACACGGCTCTCCATGAAGACTGCAAGTCCCTCATCGAGCCAAGCCCAAGGCTCGGAGTAGGGGCCGTAGAGAGGACGCTTGCTAAAGTTCAAGACGTGCGTTGCCTCGTGGACGGCCTCGGCCGCTGCTCGGCGCATTACAGCCTCGTTGAGAGGCTCACTGCTGCGGCACGAGAGAGCGACATACGGGATACGGTTTCGATCGTAGGCCATGAAGGGGCTGCCGTCTCCGACGGGCGAGAGGTCGCAGACGTAGACGTGGGTCTTCCGTGAGCCGTCCGTCACCGGGACCGGCCGATTCCACGGAGGCCCGGTCATCGTTCGGTAGAGCCGCTCCAGAGAGCTGAGATAGCTCCGAACGAGGATGGTATCGGAGACACCTGAGGGTCCGAGTCCGCGGCCATGACGCGGGTTCCTTAATCCATAGTGAATAACGAAATGCTCCGATATCAACGTCAGCGGGAGCTGATCTACCTTGAGGAGACTCAAATATCTATATTCATTCAATCTCTCGCCTCCTTTAAAGCAAACTGACACGACACTCACCCGAACTCACATCTACTTCAAGTATATCAGAAATTCTCTTCTGGAGCCCTGGATCCAGATCCGTCCAGTGCGCCTCGATGTCGCGGAAGAGGCCTGCCAGTCGGTGTGTCGTGCCTCCGTCCGTACGAGCCACGTTGCTTCGGTGGGCATTACGGCGAAGTAGGGTGTCTCCAGCCGCCTCCATTCCGAAAAGATCCTTCAGCTGGCGCTCGATGCGGCTGCCATAGAGAAAGGTCTTGAGCTTCGAAACCAGGACGGAGGCCCAGTTCGGATCCTCCTTGGAGAGCGTGAAGGCCCTGGGGTTCGGCTGCTCGACCTGGGATCTCCTCACATGTTCCCGTACCGCCTGGTCGCCTGTAAAGCCCGTGACATGGGCGACCAAGGTTGGAAGATTGAGCTCCTGGATTTTACGGCTCAACGAGCTGTCCACCTCTGGGTTCTCACCGAGATAGCGCGGCAGCTTGAAGTCCAGGATTGCCGCGTCATACGCCCATCCTGCCTGCCGACCGCTTTCGATGTGCGATTCGCCGGTTGCGACCGTCGACGCCGTGGCGACCTCGCAGTGCGGGAAGGTTTCCCCAAGCATGGTCTGGAGCTGGGCCAGCACGACAGACTCGTCCTCAACCACTAGGAATCTAAACATGCGCCACCTCCTTGTTCTGAGTTTGAAATCTTGGAAAGGTGAGGGTGAAGTGCGCCCCCTGGCCCACCGCGCCATCTTCCCAGACGACACCGGCGTGGGCGTCAATGACCCGGTAGACCATCGCCAACCCCAGCCCCGTGCTGGTCCCGCGCCCTGGCCGGCGAGTAAAGAAGAGATCGAAAATCCTGTTCTTGAACTCTTGCGGCACACCTGGGCCATTGTCGCTGTAATCAAGTTTGACCCACTCGCCACTCTTGCCATCGTAGATTCCGAGGGACACAGCTACATGGAGGTCCTGGTCTTCCGCAATCTCGCGGGAGTTCTGGATCAGCTCGAGCAGCGCGTTCTCCAACAGGTCGCCGTCGCCATCGACTTCGAGTACTTCGCTATCGCACTCGAGCGTCCAAGCGCTCGGCGAGAGCGTCTTCAAGGCTCGGGTGACCCGTGCGACGAGGTCGATCCGCTCGAACAACGGGTTCATACCGGAGAGCCGCTCCTTGATCCGGCCGATGATCCGCATCAATTCCTGGAGGGCATAGCTGAAGTCCGTGTTGACTTCGCACAAAGCAGGGAAGTTCGCCTCGCGCTGGCGGTAGCGCTCGAGTAAGATCGAGAGCGCCGCCAACCGAGTGGTGATGTTGTGCGCCGCGAACGCCAGAGTCTCCTCCGCCGCACTGCCGAGTACCTGTTCTTCGCGCTCCTCTATCAGGCGCTCGCGCCGCAAAAAGGCATCCAGCAGCTCAGCTGCGATCTGCGCCATCACCTTAAGATATTCAAACTCTTCTGGCTTCACGTCTTCGTCGCAACTGAGGCTCAGTTTACCGAGCACCTGCTTACGGGCGAGTAGAGGGATGTCAATCCAGTAGTCGCCAGGTTTCTTATCGAGCTCGTTTGGGCACTTCGGATGCTTTACATTGATCGCCTCAAGGCCATTCGGAGTAATGACCTTCCCGTCGTTTTCCTGGTCAGGCTTCCAGCAGACCACGATCGCCCTGCGTTCCTCGATGCATCGCCACGTTTTGAAGCCGGGTTCGCTGCGCCGAGGCAGGACGATTTCTGCACCGCCATCGGGGTGCTCGATGACCCCTCCCTCCGGGTTCAGCGAGAAGCGGCAGACCAACGCCTCAGGGTCGCCCTCCGGCACAAGAAACAGGCGGCCATGCCTGTGCCCCAGAAGGCGAACTGCCTGCAGGATGCCCTTCATAGCAGAGTTCGTATCGCTCGCCTCGGCGATCAGCTTGATCGCCTCTAGGAGACAGTAGAGGTAGTTCAGGTCTTCGACGTGGAGCATCGCGCCGACCGGGCGCTCTTTCCAATCACTGATAATGGTCGAGAGGGCCGCACCGCGGTAGGCTGGCCGGCAACCGAGCCCAACCACGTGCCGTACCAGACGCTGCCCGTAATGCAGTGATTCACCGAGGAGCTCCCAGGCTACTTTGCCCAGGTGGTCTTGAGTAACGGGCGGAGCCTCGCCGCGGTCCCGCCATCCCGGGGCCAGATCGAGCAACTCACCTGCCGGCAGATTGAGAAAGCGCAGGCGCCTCTGACGATCGACGATCAGGACCGGCTCGGGCATCTTGTCGAGGGCAGACTGCAGTAGGTTGACCCGCTCGCTCTGCTCGATAGCGATGGCGAGCTGGCGTCCAAACTGGAGCAGGTCCTCCACCTCCTCTTCCGAAGGAACCACCCCGTCTCGCCGCTCGACGTGGACTGTGCCGACCGCCTTGCCTCCCCGGTTCAGGATTGGTACGATGGCGAACGATTTCATACATGCCAAACTGACTACCCTCCGGTTAGCCAGCGGCTCAAGACGGGCCTCCTCGACAATTTTTGGCTTGCATGTGGAAATAACGTAGGGCTGGAGGTCAGCCCTGGGGTTAGCAAGAGGCCAGTCGGTCGCTTTCGCGATATCAAAACGTGAGTCGTCGGACGAGTCGAGCTCCCCTTTGATCCGGTCACCCTGGGCGTTGACCAAGCAGAACAGGACCCGGCTGTAGCCAAGCTTGCGTAGACCACTCGCGGCTTCTTCCAGGGCATTGCTGACATCTAGGATACGGCTGCCAAGAGCGTCGAAGATCGAGTTGATCACCTCGATGTGCTGATCGCGCACTGCCAGACGATATCGGTTGCGCTCCATCGATACAGCAAGGGCGTGCGAGGCCAGAAAGCAGTCGAAGAGTTCGCGAGTCAACTGCTCCCGCTGTCGCGAGATCGACGCCCGCTCGTGAGGATCACCAATCACGACAGCACTCTGCTGGTCGACCCGTAATGCCGGCAGGACCGCGGCCATTACGGAGTTTTTCCAGGGTTGGGGAACCGAAATCATCTTCGGGCCCGAAATTCCGCTCGCTGGGAGGAAACTCTCCGCCGCGAGGACCGGGCTTGAAGCCTCCGCCGTCGAGCGTGCTGCATCGAGCTGCCAACGGTTGTTGAAGAAGTGCCAGAAAGCCACATCGCTGAAGCCCAGAATGTGCCGGCAGCAGCGCGCGAAGAGCATCGTGACCTCGTTCAGCCCCTTTGGTGCTGCTGCATAGAAAGCAGAGCTCAGGCTGCGCAACGTCAGCTCGACGTCGATCCGGTCGTCGGCGCTAGACGGCCTCGTGGGACCAAGGCTGCTCTTCTCGTAGAACCCGAAGGCCCTCTCCGGCTGGCCGTTCCAAATGGAAAGGTCTCCCCAATGCCGTGGATTGTAGTGACGCTCCACGAAGGCCTGCATAAGGGGAGAGGAGAAGTGGAGGTGCCTCCCTTCACGAACGGCGACCCCAGCCAGCTCTAGGAGTGTCGGCGGACCTGTCTCGAGCGTGAGCTTCCCAGGTTCCCTGTCATTCAGTTCGAAGGCCATGGTTTGACTCATCAGCAAGACCTGCAAGTCGGGCCAACAGCGTGGCTCATGATCGATGAGACGGGTAGCGTTGTGAAAAACCTCGGTGCCGTAGAACCCGGGCAGGCGCACCCGCTGAAGGAAAGAGGAGACGTCGTCGACTTGGAAGGGCGTCTCCCGGTTGCCCACGTCGCGGGTATGGCTCTCCAGGATTTCCCACAGAAGCATGCGGAGGAGGTGACGGTTTCCGCCCGTCTGAACCCAGATCTCGTGGTGGGCCTCCTCGGGGTAGGAGAACTCGATGGGTAGCGCCCGGCAGTAGCGGTTGATGAACTGGCTGAGCTCCGACTCACTCAACCCTTGCAGGACGAAGCGGTTGGCGCAGTTAAAGTCCGAGTTCGGCCCGTGGACCAGATCGGAGAAGTTGTCTTCGCCGCCTAGGACAGCGGTGAGCCTACCATCCTGGTCACGAACCCGCACTTCTTCGAGCAGGCGACGGGTCAACGGATAGGCGATGTTGTCGACATTGCCCACGAGCAAAACGATGGGCTTGCCGAGTTCCTCCTGGAGGCGGTCAACGGAGGCGAGAAGCGGTTGGGGGGGCTCCTCGGACTCGACTGGCCGCCCGGTCACTTCACTGACTGCCTCGGAGATCAGCTTTCGTAGAGCGGCCTCGCTCAGCACTGGCCCTTGGCGGAAGAGCCTGATGTAGATAATCGGCGAGAGACCGGAGTCCCTGAGCTTCCGGCTCAGATGGTACATAGCATATCTATTACCGCCGTAACGGGGGGCGATCAGCACCGCCGTCTGCCGTTGGAGGACGGCGTCTGAAATCTCACTGAAAAACTCGCTGCCAATGCGTCGGTAACGGAACGTCTCGATCATGAGCCTATCTCCCACTCATCGTTTCTGGGCCAATCTTGGGCCGGTCGCCCGCAGCCCGGCCTTGGCGTCCGCGATACCGAAGTCGAGGTAGCCCAGCTGCTCGGCATAACTGGGCAACGCCCCATTGGCTATCGAGAAGCTGCCTCGGCGCCAGGAAAGGATGTTGCTGATCACCAGCCGATTGAGAATCTCGAGCGTCCGGGCGTGGGAGAAGACCAGTCCATACGCGGTGGCGAGTGCCCTTACCGAGGAAATCGTGAGCTCGCCGGGGCGCTCCTTGAGGAGAGCCAGCGCCAGCAAGCGCTCTTCGTCCTCGAGCTGGGACAACGGGCTCGTGATATATTGGGCGCTGTCGAAGTCCCAACCCAGCGTTTCGATCATCGCCGCCACGACCACGCTGCTTGCCGACTCTGCCGTGAGCTCGGCGAGCTTTTTGCCGTAGAACTGCAGCAGGTGAGGCAAGCAGCCGCTCAGCTCGAAGACCCTTTCGACTAGGTGCTCCGGTTGCTCCAGGGTGAGACCGAGGTCCGACAGGGGCCGCAGGAGCAGTTCCCTTGCCGGCTCGCTCTCGAGCGGGCCGGGGCGGAGGAGTTCCAGGCGGCAGGCGAGGGGAGAGTCCGGAGAGAGCATCATATCGAGAAGTTCCCCCCGCCCGCACAGGATGAGCCTGCAGAGACCCTGTTTGGCCGCATCACCGATGATGTCGAAGGCCAGCCCACGGCAGACCGCATCGACCTCATCGAGCAGGAGCTCGAGCGGACCGCCGTGTTCGGCCCGCTGAAAGCGTAGGAAGTCCGCCAGACCGTCAGCCGTCATCCGATAGCTGCGGCTGCTGGACTCGATCTTCATCGCCAGGAACCGCGCCACCCCCGTTGTGGAGGTATCACCGCAAGGGTAGAAGTCGATCTCGACACTCCGTGCGGCACGTGGGTCCCGCGTCCGGATCAGCGCCCGGCGATATTGCTTTAAGATCGAGGTCTTGCCAATCCTCCCGGGACCAGCGATCGAGAAGCTGACATCGTCCTCCTGTAGCAGCCGATCGAGCTCTGCCTGGCGCCCGAAAAACAGGCTGCCCATGGCCGGTCGCAGATAGTTGTATGGAATCAGCGAGCGGATCGGCAGCTGCTCGCGCAACAGTTTCTTGAGCTTCTCCTGCGGCTGGTCAGACAGGAGGATCTCCCGTGCCGCGAGCGGCGGTACCAGCAAGTGACGCACGGAACCGAGAGCCTCTTGCGTTAGGAGGGCAGCTTCTTCCCGGAAAGGAAACACGACGAGCAGCCGGCCGGGGGCGACAGCCTTGCGCTTGAAGGTCTTGAGCACTTCGGAGGCGATGTCGTCCGACCTCGCCAGGAGCAGACAGTGCATATCGTCTGTGCCGTGCAGACGGATGTCCGGCAACTCCGTGGTGAAGTAGAGCGAGCCCTCATCGCTCTCCTTAATCTGGGCGTTCGCATGGAACGCCTCCCTCCAGCACTGCACGAACTCATGTGCGAGGCCATGAGACGGTCCCCACCCCTCCGGCAGCTTTCGGATCAGGCGCGCGATCGAATAGTCGGGCATAACCCCCCTTCCATACCGCGTATTTAAGTTTTTTCTTTGTAGGCTTGCCGCAACTCGTCTTCGAGAGTCCGCAGTTCTGTTCCGACTGCCACACCGCTGTCGGTGAGGATCTCGCGCATGATCCGCTCACACTCGTCGAGCGATTCGCGTCTCCCTCGGCCGGAGCGCTGACGCGCTAAGAGCATCGGAGCCGCGCCCAGGCGTTCGACGAAAGCGATGCGCAGATGCAATAGAGCTTCGCGCAGAGGGAGCTCCAGCCGGCAGCAGAGCTGCGCCACCAATCGCACCGACTCAGGGTCGGCGGCGTCGAGATCACGGATGCCCAGCGATACAGCGAGAGCCCGGAGATCGGTGCCGATCGCTCTTCCGAGCCCCCTCAGGTAGTCGCCGATGGCCATCGGAACAAAGCCGACCCGCTGCCGTTCCCGGCGCAGCCTGGCAAGATCGAGAGCGACCTGCGCGGCCTTTATGCAGCGGCCCTGGAAGAGCTCGGAAACTGTCGCGGCCTGTGGCAGTTCTTCGACGGACCACAAGACGTCGCCAAGCCAAGGTAGGCCCGCTTCTCTTTCCGCTTCTATCGTGGCATGCGTCTTCTTCACGCCTTTCCTCCTTGACTCGGCTCCCTCTGAAGAAGCCGCTGCACCCTGGGATCGGGGGACAGCAATGACTTCAGGCGCCGAAGCGCTCGATGATGGCGAACCCGCGCGGCCTCGGGCTGGATCCCGAGCCGCTCGGCGATGTCTGCATACGACCATGCCTCTCCCAGGTGCCTGAACTGCACCAGAACCTGATCACCTTCAGACAACTTCGAGACGGCCTCTCGGACCGCATCAATGAGGTCGGTTGAGGGCTCAGCCTCTTCCCCTTGCGCCTCTGGGACCGTCAGGTACTCTGGGATCGAGGACATCACTCGCCGCCGGCGGTACCAGTCCATAAGGGCATGGCGTGCCAGGGTAAAGACCCAGGCTTCAAAACGACCGCCGCGGTCCCGGCTGTACTTTTCGACCTTCAGGGCGATGTCGGTGACACAGGAAACTGCCAGGTCCTCCGCCTCTGCCGCAGACAGTCCACGGTTCAAGAAGAAAGCGCGGAATCTAGGACCGAAGCCCTTAGCGAATTCGCAAAAAGCAGCCTCCTCCATCGCGACCATCCTCCGGGATAGCGCGTCGTAATCAGGATCGAGATCGGTCAAACTCAAAGCGCCTCTATAGCCTCCAACTCCCTCATAGGGAAAAACGGGGGACCGTTACAGCCTGGGTGCAGCCCAGAAACATCTCCGATGCTGGCACGGAAGCACCGACTGAACGGAGCATACTTACGAGTCTCCGTTCCCCCTTGGCTCCGTACCTGGTAGGGGCCTACACTACTTCAGACGAACACTACTCGATAGACCACTCTCTCCGGCCACGGCTGGCAGTAGTACGGCAACAACATGGGCTGGCTACTCCGCTACAAAGGTCCGGGACCTCGGATTCAGTCGGGCCGAGTTCGCGGCCCCGAAGCAGAGGTCGAGGCGGTCGCGAAGGTGGTGAAGGAAGAGATGGAAGGGGTGGCCGAGCTTGCGGTGCCGCTGGTGGTCACGTGGGGTGGGAGAAAAGCTGGTACGAGGCGAAGGCGTAAGACCCGAGGACCCGGCGCG
>DASQPA010000224.1:0-5909 GCA_035644215.1 Thermoanaerobaculia bacterium | reverse complement strand
CCACGTACCCCAGGGCCTTCAGCTTGGCGATCTCCTCCCCGCCCCCGCTGCTCCCCGTACCCGTGACCGGCGGCGCACCCGGGCGGAAGTAGGCGGCATAGCGGATCGGGGTCCCTCCCAACTCTCGTACGCCGGGGAGGGCCGGCCCAGCGAGCCCTTCGCCGGGGGGCAGGCCGAGGAGGGCGAGGAGGGTCGCCGTCATCTGCCGCACGCTGCCGCGTTCGGTGTGCTTGCCGGGTTCCGGTCCAGGCGGGATCGCCGGGATCCCCGGTCCCCAGAGGAGATAGATCCCCTCGTCCCGGTGCCAGCGGCCGGCGGTGGCCGCCGCGGCGCTCGCCAGGCCCTGCGGCCTCCCCTCCTGCCAGCGGAAGCCGTGGTCCGAGGCGAGCACCAGGATCGCCCCCTGGCGTTGGGCGATCTCGCGATAGCCCCCGAGCCGGCGGTCGAGGTCGGCGAAATAGGCCTGGGGGACGCCGCTGTAGCGCGCGAAGTCCTCCGCCGAGATCCCCGGCTGGCGCGGCGGGGCGTAGGGGGCGAAGACGTGGCCGATGGCGTCGCTCCCCTGGAAGTAGACGATCGTCAGGTCCGGCCGATGGCGGGCGAGCCAGCCGGTCGCCAGCCGATCATAGACCGCGGTCTCGACCAGGATGCGGCGCAGGGCGGCGGCGGGTTGGGTGTAGGGATCGGGCTGGGTGAGGAGGTGACGGTAGCCCTCCTCGGTCAGCCAGGGAAGGTAGCCGTGGAGGGTGGCGAAGCCGATCTCCTTCTCGGTCGCCTGGAGGGTCTCGCGGGCCCAGGCCTCCTCCGCCGCTGGGTAGACGACACCGGGCGGCGGGGTGGTCTCGGGGTTCTGGAAGGAGAACAGGCGGTCGGAGACCACGAGGCCGTCGACCGGCTCGGCCGGCCAAGTGGCCCACAGGCCGAAGACCGCGATGCTCCGGCCGGCCAAGGAGACCAGGTTCCACAACGCCGGCACCCGCCGCTCGGCGCGGGTGATCGGCTCGCGCTCCCCCGTCACCGGGTGGAAGCGGGTGAAATCGAGGATGCCGTGCTCCACGGGGGACACCCCGGTCATCATCGTCGTCCAGACGAGCGGCGAGAGCGGTGGATGGAGCGTCGAGAGCACCCCCGAGCGCCCCTCCCGGACCAGCGCCGCGAGGTTCGGCATCGTCCCCGCGGCCAGGTAGGTGTCCAGGAGCTGCCAGTCGGCGCCGTCCCAACCGACGAAGAGGACCGGCCGGCCGCCCGGAATCCGGCCGGCGGCACGGACCACGGCCGGCACGGCGAGGGGGCCGGAGGGATGGGCGGTGTTACGGGCTGCGTCGGCACCCTCGCCGCGGCAGCCGTGGAGGGCGAACAGGGCGATCAGGGCGGTCAGGATGCCGGCGAGGCCCAGGAGGAGGGCGCGGCGCCGTGGGCCCTCACCCCCAGCCCCTCTCCCGGCCCGCCCACCCCGACCGCCGGGAGAGGGGAGCCGTGTGCATAGGAGGCTTTCTCCCCCCTCTCCCGGGGGAACGGGGGGGCGGGCCGGGAGAGGGGGGTCGGGGGGGTGAGGGGAAAGAGGCCGGCTTGTCTCCATGGCTCGCTTCGTACAGTAGCGCCCCTTGATATGATTTGGCGAGCCATGCGATCGACCCTCGCCCTGCTCTGCCTCGTCGTCCGGCCTGGAAGCGAGCGCTCTCGACTCGCTCTGCGACTGGCGCTTCAAGCCGGCGACGTTGCGCGGCCAGCCGGTCAAGGTCTACTACGCGCTGACCGTCAACTTCGAGGTCCGGCCCTAGGCGCCCCGTCCCGGCCCCGCCTCGGGTAAGCTTCCCGCCATGGCGGCCGCGCCCGAAGTCTCGGTGGTGATCCCCACCCACAACCGGCTCCTCGTGCTGGAAGAGGTGCTGCTCGCCCTGGAGGCCCAGGCGGCGGCGCCGCCGTTCGAGATCGTGGTCATCGACGACGGCTCGACCGACGGCACCGGCGACTGGCTGCGCGCCCGGCGGACCTCCCGGGTGCCGGTCCGCATCCACTCCCAGGCCAACGCCGGCCCGGCGGCGGCGCGCAACACCGGGGTGGCCATGGCCGCCGGCCGCTGGGTGGCCTTTCTAGGGGACGACACCGTCCCCGAACCGGGATGGCTGGCGGCCCATCGCGCGGCCCACCGGCAGCATGGCGACGATCCCCACCTGGCGGTCATCGGCTACACCGGCTGGCACCCGCGGATGCACCTCACCCCGTTCCTGCGCTACATCAACGAGCACGGTCTGCAGTTCGGCTATGCCCTGATCGAGAACCCCGAGGACGTGCCGTTCAACTTCTTCTACACCTCGAACCTCTCGCTCTCCCGCGACCTGCTCCTCGCCGAGCCCTTCGACCTGCGCTTTCCCCATGCAGCGTGGGAAGACATCGAGGTTGCCTACCGCATGAAGCGGCGCGGCTTGCGCCTGGTCTACGGGCCCCGGGCGCGGGTCGCCCACGACCATCCGACCGACCTCGCCCGCTTCGCCGTGCGGCAGGAGAAGGCGGGGTACTGCGCGGTCATCTTCTACCGTCTCCACCCCGAGCTGGGGTCCTTCCTCGGAGTCGGTCCGGAAGGGCCTCCCCCCCTCCCTCCGGCCGGCCGGCAACGCTGGCTCGAAGGGCTGGTCCGGGCCTTGCAAAATCTTCCAGTATCCCTGCCCCGCGCATGGGAAGACGTACTCAGGTACCATTACATCCAAGGCCTTCACCGCGCGTGGGATGACGGGGGAATGAAGGTAAAGGAGAGCAAAAATGAGAGTCCATAGCACCCCAACGGCATGCCTCGCGGCGCTCCTGCTGTTGGTGGCCGCGGGCGCCGCGCCGGCGCTGGCCCGTTCCTCGGGGTCACACCACTCGCATTCGGGATCGTCGTTCCATTCCAGCGGATCGTCGTCGGTCCACGGCGGTTCCCCGGCAGCGGTCCATCACGCCGCTTTCGCGGCCTCCCGCGCGGCGGTCCAGGGCGGCCAGAGCGACAGCCGCGGACGGGAGATGGCGCCGCCCCGCGGTGGCGACGGACCGAGCGCCTCCGGCAACAGCGGGGGCAACAGCACGCCGTCGAGCCCGGGTGGCAGCACTCCCAGCGGCGGCGGCAACGAAGTCGTCCCGGTCAGTAACAATGGCGGCAACAACGGCCACAGCGGCGGTCATAACGGCAACCATGGCGGCAGTGGTGGCTTCCACGGTGGCGGTGGCTTCCATGGCGGCGGCGGTTTCCACAATGGTGGCGGTTTCCATGGCGGCTTCAACGGCGGCTTCCGCTACTACTACCCGTCCTTCTGGGGCTCGATCTTCATCGGCTACCCGTTCCCCTACTGGTACTACGGGCCGTGGGGCTACTACGGCTACGGCGCCGGCGCCGGCTACTACGGGGACGGCGACGGCTACTACCACAACCGGCAGGAGCAGGGGGCCTTGGACCTCGATCTGAGCCCTGCCGACACGCAGGTCTACCTGAACGGGCAGTACGTCGGCGTCGTCAACGACTTCGACGGCTGGCCGCAGTACCTGTGGCTCGACCCCGGCACCTACGACATCGTCTTCTACCGCGATGGCTACAAGACCCTGGCGCGGCAGGTCACGGTCTACCGTGGCCTGGTGATCGACTGGGACGACAAGCTGGAGCATGGCCCCTCGATCCGTCCCGAGGACCTGCCCTCGGCGAGCCACGAGCGGCGCGACGCGCGAGTGGAGCAGGATCGGGAGATGCAGGACAAGGCCGAGCACATGGCGCCTCCGCCTCCGGCGCCCCGGTCCGACAACTGGCGCGACCGGGCCCGCGGCGACCGGGAGCGGCGCGACCATGGCGACTACCGGGACGAGTCGCGCGCCGGCCGCCTCCACCTCTCGATCACCCCGCCGGACGCCTCGGTCTACCTGGACGGCCGTTTCCTGGGGACCGGGGATGACGTGGCCCGCATGAGCTCGGGGCTGCTCATCGACGCCGGCCAGCACAAGCTGTCGGTGGTCCGCCCGGGCCGCCACGCCGAGGAGCGGCAGTTCGAGATCAAGGCCGGCGAGCCGCTCGACCTCTCGATCGAGCTGCAGAGCGAGTAGGGCTCCAGCCGGTCTCACCCCCAGCGGGCGCTCCCCTCAACCTTCAACGGGGGGGCGCCCGCTCCGTCTTTCTAGAGGGGCTCGCCCCCCGCCCGCTCCAGCTCGATCAGCCAGCGCTTGCGGTCAGAGCCGCCGATGTAGCTGCCGATCCCCGATTTGTTGGTGACCACCCGGTGGCAGGGGATGACGATGGGGATGGGGTTTTCGAGCAGGATCGAGAGGACCTGCCGGTAGGCGTCAGGGCGGCCGGAGCCGTCGGCGAGCGTGCGGTAGGTGCGGGTCTTGCCGTAGGGGATCTTGGCGGCCTCCTTGAGCACCCGCCGCGCGAAGCCGTCGACCCCGCAGGGACCGAGGTTGAACTCCAGGTCGAGCCGCCTTCTCGCGCCGGCGAAGTACTCGGAGAGGCGGCCGAAGACCTCGTCCAGGAAGTCCGAGCCGTCGATCTGGTGGAGGGGCGTGAAGCTCGCCTGGACCGCCGCAGGCGGCTCGATGAGGAGGCGCGTCACGGCCGTCCCCAGGAGCTCCACTCCGAGGGGCCCCAGGGGGGAGGGCATCAGGACGCGGACGAGATCCAGAGCCTCCGGCGCGGCCAGGCCGCCCTGTTCCTGAGCTCCGGGCATGAGAAAAGGGTAGCACGCCAGGGGGGAGGAGGGGGTAGGGAGGGTTTTGGTGGCTTTCGAGGGACGCGAAATCGGCGATTCGAGCCGGGTTTCGCCCCGCCGGGCAGTATCGATTTCGGCACGTTGGTGCCCGAAATTATGGATCAGCGTGGAGAGAGCATCGGCAAAAGAAATTAGTTGTCGGTTCGCACTTTCTGCGTTCCAGTATAAGTTTCGTGGAGAGAAGAACTTACGCCTTGCCTGCCGTCCGCTTCTGCCGTTACATTTCGCGTATGGACATGTTCGTCAACCTGGGCAGGACGCTCGGCCTGCTGCGCGAGCTGCGGGGCAAAAGTCAGGCGCGCGTGGCGCGCGAAGCCGGGATCGGCAAGAGCCAGCTGTCGAAGTACGAGAACGGCAAGGAGCTCCCCAAGCTGGATTCGCTGGAGAAAGTCCTGAACGCTCTGGACGTGGGGCACTTCGAGTTCTTCTACACCCTTTACCTGCTCGACGACCGGGCCGCCGAGCTGGCGCGCCTGTGCGAGAAGGGGCAACCCCCCTCTCCCCTGCTGAAAGCGCACCCCCTCCTCTCCACGTCGACCGACCAGGCCTTCACCCGGGTCTTCTCGGATCTCCTCTTTCTCTACCGGCAGGTCTTCGAGCAGGTCGTCTTCTCCGGCACCCCTTCCGGCCGGGGGGGCGACGATGCCGGGGTTTCGAGCTAGACGGGTCCGTGGCTAGAGGGGCGCTACCCGCACCCGGAGCTCCTCCCAGCGCGCCGCGGCGAGCTCGCCGCCGAGGTCGGCGTCGCCACGGTAGGGGCGGCCGGGAATGCGCCGGCAGGGGATGGCGAAGGCGGTGGCGCCGGCCAGGGGGAAAGGATCGAGGTGGAGGGTGCCGTCGCGGAAGAACCCGCGCAGGCCGTGGCGCTCGAAGGGCTCGTCCCATTGGGCGCAAACGGCGAGCGACGCCAGGTCGGCGAGGTCGACGAAGCGGTAGTCGGCCGTCACCTCCGCCGCGGTGACCTCCCTGCCGCCGATAGCGTCGGCCGTGAAGAGGCCGCTTTCCAGCTCGTCCAGGTAGGCGAAGAAGTCACGCCAGTCCGGGTCCGGGTCGCCCCGGTGGTCGTGGTGGAGGGTCTGGGCGTGGCGGGTGATGAGCAGGGCGGCATACGGGTGGCTGCCGGCGAAGCGGGCGGTGCCGCGCTCCCAGATCGCGATCCGCTCCGCCCGCGGCATGGAGATG
>DASQPA010000223.1:0-17091 GCA_035644215.1 Thermoanaerobaculia bacterium | reverse complement strand
ACGGGAAGCGGGCTGGTAGCTTACGTAGCGCCGGTTGCTGGGTCAGGTTGGGACGCGCCGGCGCTGCGCGGCTTCCTGCGGCAGAGCCTGCCGGAGCACATGGTGCCCTCGAGTTTCTTGTTCCTGGCGGCGCTGCCGCTGACCGCGAGCGGCAAGCTGGACCGCCGGGCGCTGTCGGTCCTGGCGCCACAGCGCGAGGGAGAGGAGGAGGGGAGCGCGGCGCGGACGCCGGTCGAGGAGCTGCTGTGCGGGATCTTCTCCGAGGTGTTGGGGGAGGAGGCGGTGGGGATCGGGGAGAGCTTCTTCGATCTGGGTGGGCATTCGCTCCTGGCGACGCGGGTGGTGTCTCGGGTGCGGAGCCTTCTGGGTGTCGATCTGGCCCTGCGGCAGATCTTTGAGACGCCGACGGTTGCGGGGCTGGCGGCGGCGGTGGAGGAGCGTCGTCGGGGTGGGGAGCGGCTCTCGGGTCCGCCGCTGCTTCGGGTGGAGCGTCCGTCTTTGGGGCTGCCGCTGTCGTTTGCCCAGGAACGGTTGTGGTTCCTCGATCGTCTGGCCCCGGGCAGCGCGGTCTACAACATCCCCCTGGTTCTGCGGCTGGTGGGCGAGCTGGACAGGGCGGCTCTGGCCTGGAGCCTGGGGGAGGTGGTGCAGCGTCACGAGGTGCTGCGCACACGATTCATCGAGGTCGACGGCCGGGCGGCGCAACTCGCCGATCCGGTCGTGTGGCGCCCTCTGCCGCAGGTCGACCTCGGAGGGTTGCCGGACCCTGCCGCCGAGGGTTTCCACCTGGCACGGATGGCGGCGCGGCGTCCCTTCGATCTGACCCGCGCGGTGCTGCCGCGTGCCGTCCTCTTCCGCCTCTCGCCCGGGGAGCACCTGCTCGTCCTGGTGCTGCACCACATCGCGGCCGACGGCTGGTCGCTGGGCGTGCTGCTCGACGAGCTCCTCGCGCTCTACGCCGCGCACCGCTCCGGTCGGCCCTCGCCGCTCGCCGAGCTGCCGCTCCAGTATGCGGACTTCGCGGTGTGGCAGAGGCACTGGCTCCGCGGCGAGGTGCTGGAACGCGCTCTCGCCTACTGGCCGGACCACCTGGCCGGCGTCCCGTCGCGGCTCGACCTGCCCACCGACCGGCCACGCCCCGCGGTCGAGAGCCAGCGCGGCGCCTGGGAGGAGGTGGAGCTGCCGCCCGCTCTCACCCGCTCTCTCCACCGGCTGTCGCGGCGTCATGGCGTGACACTCTTCATGGTCCTGGTCGCCGGTTTCGAGGCGCTGCTCTATCGTCTGACCGGCCAGGGCGACCTGCTCGTGAGCACCCCCATCGCGAACCGCACGCGCGTCGAGACGGAGGGTCTCATCGGATTCTTCGTCAACACCCTGTTGCTGCGGGGGCGCCTGGCCGGAGAGCCGAGCGTCGGGGAGCTGCTGGCCAGGATACGGGAGGAGACGATCGCCGCCTACTCCCACTCCGAGCTGCCGTTCGAGAAGCTGGTCGAGAAGCTCGCGCCGGAGCGAAGCCTCAGCCGCTCCCCTCTTTCCCAGGTGCTGTTCGCGCTGCAGCAAACGCCCTCTCCCGTCTCCCTTCCAGAGGGGCTCGGCCTCGAACTGATCGAGCTCGACAGCGGCACCGCGAAGCTCGACCTGGCGCTCGCCCTGGCCGAGGAGTCGGGAGGGCTAGTCGGCCGGATCGAATACAGCCGCGACCTGTTCGACCCCTCGACCCTGAAGCTCCTGGCAGCCCACTTCGCGGCGCTGCTCTCAGGGATGGTGGCGCACCCGGAAGCGCCGCTGTCGAGCCTGTCGATGCTTACCGCCGGCGAGCGGCACCAGGTTCTCGCCGAGTGGAACGACACCGCGGCGCCCTACCCCGGGCACCGGACCTTGGACGAGCTGTTCGCGGCCCAGGCGGCCCGGGCGCCGGGAGCGCCGGCCGTGGCGTTCGGCGGCGACCGGTTGACCTACGGCGAGCTCGAACGCCGCTCCGCCACCCTCGCCCGTCGCCTCTGCGCTCTGGGAGTCGGTCCCGAAGTGCCGGTGGGACTCCTGGTCGAGCGGTCGGCCGCGATGGTGGTCGGCATGCTCGCCATTCTCCGCGCGGGCGGGGCCTACGTGCCGCTCGACCCTGCCAACCCCGGCGAGCGGCTGGCGTTCATGCTCGCCGACGCCGGGGCGAAGGTGGTGCTGGCGCACGGCCCGACGGCGGCTCTGGCGGCGGCGGTGACCGAGCCGACGCGGCGCCTGCTGCGGCTCGACGTCGAGGAGGCGGCCGAGGAAGCCGTGGAGGGCGGGGAGGAGCGGCTGGGGCGGAGCGCGCCGGAGAACCTCGCCTACGTCATCTACACCTCCGGATCGACGGGGCGGCCCAAGGGTGTGGCGGTCGCTCACCGCGCCGTGGTGCGTCTGGTGCTGGTGACCAACTACGTGGACCTGGTGGCGGAGGACCGCATCGCGCAGGCTGCCAACGCCTCCTTCGACGCCACGACGTTCGAGGTCTGGGGCGCTCTGCTCAACGGCGCCTGCCTGGTGGGGATCGACCGCGACGCGCTGCTTTCGCCGTTGGAGCTGGCTGCCCGGCTGCGCACGGAAGAGATCTCGACGCTCTTTCTCACCACCGCGCTGTTCAACCGGCTGGCCAAGGAGGCGCCACAGGGGCTGGCGGAGGTGCGTCACCTGCTGTTCGGCGGCGAGGCGGTCGACCCGCGCTGGGCACGCGAGGCGCTGGGCGAGGATGGTCCGGGCCGGCTGCTGCACGTCTACGGTCCGACCGAGACCACGACCTTCGCCACCTGGCAGCGGGTGACCGAGGTGCCGGCGGGAGCCCGCACCGTCCCGATCGGTGGACCGCTGTCCAACGCCCGCCTGTTGGTGCTCGATCCCGACGGCGGCCTGGTGCCCCCGGGCGGGGTGGGCGAGCTGCTCATCGGCGGCGACGGCCTGGCGCGCGGCTACCACGGCCGGCCCGATCTCACCGCGGCGCGTTTCCTACCCGACCCGTTCCCGCCAGCGGGCGTGCCCGGGGGCCGCGTCTACCGCACCGGCGACCTGGTGCGCCGCCTGCCGCACGGCCCGCTGGAGTTCCTCGGGCGCCTCGATCAGCAGGTCAAGATCCGAGGCTTCCGCATCGAGCTGGGGGAGGTGGAAGCGGCGCTCGTCGAGGCGCCGGGGGTGAGCGCGGCGGCGGTCGTGGTGGCGGGCCGGGAGGGCGGCGACCGCCGGCTGGCCGCCTATGTCGTGCCCACCGAGGGGAGCGCGCCGGGGGCGGGCGATCTGCAGGCTCATCTGCGGTCGCGGCTGCCGGACTACATGGTGCCGTCGTCGTTCACGGCGCTGCCGGCGCTGCCGCTCGCGGCGACCGGCAAGGTCGACCGCACCGCCCTGGCGGCCTTGGAGCCCGCCGCCGGCGGATCCGCCGACGCCGGGGAGGTCGCGCCGCGGAACGCGGTCGAGGACATCCTGGCGGCGATCTGGGAAGAGCTGCTGGGGGTGACGCGGGTCGGACCGGAGGACGATTTCTTCGCCCTGGGCGGCCACTCCCTGCTCGCCACGCAGATGGTGTCACGGATCCGGGAGGTGCTGCGGGTGGACCTGCCCCTGCGCCGGCTGTTCGAAGCCCCGGTCCTCGCCGACCTGGCGGCGGCGGTGGCGAATGCCGATCGCGTCGAGCGGGGGCTCGCGGCGCCGCCGATCACGCCCGGACCACGGCAGGGCCAGCTGCCGCTCTCCTTCGCCCAGGAGAGGCTGTGGTTTCTCGCTCAGCTCGATCCAGGGAGCAACGCCTACCACGTGCCGGGGGCTCTGCGCCTGACCGGCGATCTGCGCCCGCACGTCCTATGGCGGAGCCTCGCCGAGGTCGTCCGCCGTCACGACGCGCTGCGCACCGGCTTCGGCGCGGTCGCGGGGCACCCGTTCCAGCTCGTGGCCACGGAGGTGAGCTCGGGGCTGCCGCTGGCCGATCTCGCTGCGCTGCCCGCGGTGGCGCGTCTCGGCGAGGCAGACCGGCTGTTGTCGCACGAGAAGCTGCGCCCCTTCGCCCTCGAACGGCCGCCGCTGGTCCGCCTGCTGCTGCTCAGGCTGGCGGCGGACGACCATATCCTCTTCCTCAACCTGCACCATATCGTGGCCGACGGCTGGTCGCTCGAGATCTGCATCCGCGAGATGTGCGCGCTCTACCGCGCTTTCGCGGCCGGCCAGCCGTCGCCGCTCGCCGAGCCGCGCATCCAGTATGCGGACTTCGCCCGCTGGCAGCGCCAGTGGCTCGCCGGCGAGATCCTCGAACGGCACCTCCAGTTCTGGCGCCGCAGCCTGGGCGCGACGCCGCCCACCCTGCTCCTGCCGGCGGATCTCCCCCGGCCGCGCCGCGAGAGGCGGGGTGCCGGCCGGCGGCGGCTCGCGGTGCCCGACCCGGCGGCCGCCGCCCTGCGCACGCTCAGCCGGCGGCAGGGAGCAACCCTGTTCATGGGCCTGCTCGCGGGCCTCCAGGCGCTCTTCCATCGCTATGCGGGGCAGGACCGGATCGTGGTCGGCTCGGTGGTCGCCAACCGCAACCACCTGGAGACCGAAGGGCTGGTCGGGTTCTTCGTCAATACCCTGGCGCTCGCCGCCGACTTCGCCGGCGATCCGCCGTTTGCGGCCCATCTGGCGGGCGTGCGCGAGACGACCCTCGGTGCCTATGCCCACCAGGATCTGCCGTTCGAACGGCTGATCGAGGATCTGCGGCTCGAGCGCAGCGCCGACCAGCCGCCGCTCCTGCGCGCGCTCCTCGTGCTGCAGAACCTGAAGGAGGCGGAGCTCGATCTGCCGGGTCTCTCCGTCCGCGGCTTTGCCGCCCGCTCGGGCGGCTTCCAACGCGCCAAGTTCGACCTCTCCTTGACGTTCATGGAGAGCGCGGGGCAGCTCGAGGCGGGGATCGAGTACAGCGCCGACCTTTTCGACGCCACGACGGTCGAGCGGCTGGCCGGCCACCTGCTGCGGTTGCTCGCCGCCGCGGCGGCCGAGCCGGACCGCGTGGTCTCGACCCTCACGCTGCTCTCCGCCGGGGAGCGCCACCAGCTGCTGTATGAGTGGAGCCGGCGCGAGGCGGATCACGCCTACCTGCTGGGTCGCCATCTGGATCTGTTGCCGATCGGCGTGAGCGGCGAGCTGTGCACAGGCGGCGAGCCGCTGGCGGGCGGCCTTCCCGCAGGCCTCGAGCGCACCGGCAGGGTTGCCCGCCACCTGGCCGACGGGACGATCGCGCCGCCGGTGGCGGAGACGATGCCGGACCCGGCGGCTACGCCGGCGGGAGACCGGGCCGAGGCCGCCGCCGGTGCGCGCCAGGATCTCTCAGCCCGCCGCTCCAAGCTGTCGGCGGCCAAGCGGGCGCTCTTGGAGAAACGGCTCGGCGGGGGCGCGGTGATCGGGGCCAGCGGGGCCAGCGGGGCCAGCGCGGCCAGGCCGCCGGCCATCCCGCGACGGGGGGCCGGAGAACGCCTCGCGCTGTCCTTCGCCCAGGAGCGGCTCTGGTTTCTCGACCAGCTGGATCCCGGGAGCCCCGCTTACAACGTGGCGGTCCCGCTCGCCATCAGCGGCGAGCTCCGGGTGGCGGCGCTCGCCGCGAGCGTCGCCGCGATCGTCGCTCGCCACGAGGTTCTCCGCACCCGCTTCGAGCTGCTCGGCGAAGAGCCGGTCCAGGTCATCGCTCCGGTCACCCAGGCTGCCGCGTGGCCGGTGCCGCTCGTCGACCTGACCGCGCTCGGCGCGCCACGGGCCGCGGCGGCGCTGGAAGAGCTGGTGCAGGCCGACGCCGTCCGGCCTTTCGCGCTCGACCGCGGACCTCTCCTGCGCGCCCTGATCGTCCGCCTCTCCAAGCGGGAGCACGCCCTCCTGCTCAACGCTCATCACATCGTTTTCGACGGCTGGTCCGGGGGCGTCTTCCTGCGCGAGCTGGTGGCGTTCTACCGGGCCGCGGTCGCCGGCAAGCCCGCGCCGTTGCCAGAGCTGCCCATCCAGTACGCCGACTTTGCCCTCTGGCAGCGGCGCTTCCTCTGCGGCGAGGAACTGGCGCGCCAGCTCACCTTCTGGCGGGACCTCCTGGCGGGCAGCGCCGCCCACTTGGAGCTGCCTCTCGACCATCCGCGCGGCGGCGGGCTCCGGCCGCCCGCCGCGGTGCAGAAGGCGGTGTTCCCGAAGGCCCTGGGGGTGGCGCTCCGCGAGCTGGCCCGCCGCCGGGAGGCGACCCTGTTCATGGTCCTCCTGGCCGGCTTCGAGCTCCTGCTGTCGCGCCTCACGGGCCAGCAGGACTTCAATCTCGGCACCCCGATCGCCGGGCGCAACCGCAGCGAGACCGAGGAGCTGATGGGCTTCTTCGCCAACGTCCTGGTGCTGCGTGCCAACCTGGCGGGCGATCCGACGGCCGAAGAGCTGCTCTCGCGGGTGCGCGAGACGACGCTCGGCGCCTATCCCCACCAGGACCTGCCCTTCGAGCGGCTGGTCGCCGAGCTGCAGCCGGACCGGAACCTCGCCCACAACCCGCTCTTCCAGGTCACCTTTGGCCTCCAGAACGCACCCGCCGCGCTCTACTGGCCGGGCGTCCTGCTGCGCTCGCTCGAGGTCAGGGAGCGGACGGCCAAGTTCGACCTCAACCTGGGGATGGCCGAGGATGGCGACAAGCTCCAGGGTAGCGTCGAGTACAGCTCCGGGCTCTTCGCGGCGGTGACCGTCGAGCGCCTGTTCGTCCACCTGGAGGTGCTGCTCGGAGAGATGGTGGCATTCCCGGGAGCGCCGCTTTCGAGCCTGTCGGTGCTCACCGCCGGCGAGCGGCACCAGGTCCTGACCGAGTGGAACGACACCGCGACGGCCTACCCGGAGAACCTCACCCTCGACGAGCTGTTCGCGGCCCAGGCGGCGCGGGCGCCGGGGGCGACCGCCATGGTGTTCGGCGGCGAGCGGTTGACCTACGGCGAGCTGGAGCGCCGTTCCGCGGCCCTCGCTCGGCGCCTCTGTACCATGGGAGTGGGCCCCGAGGTGCCGGTGGGGATCCTGCTCGAGCGTTCGGCCGCGATGGTCGTCGGCCTGCTCGCCATCTTGAGGGCGGGCGGGGCCTATGTGCCGCTCGACCCCTCCTATCCCGCCGAGAGACTGGCGTTCATGGTGGAGGACTCGGGCGTGCCGGTCCTCCTCGCCGACGGCAGCCTGGACCCTCTGATCCCGGCGCTCCCCGAGGGAACGCGGGTCGTGCGGCTCGACGCGCCGCTGCCGACCGGAGCGCCGGCCGCTGCCGCGACCCCGCCGGAAATCCTCCCCGATCACCTCGCCTACGTGATCTACACCTCGGGCTCGACGGGGCGGCCGAAGGGGGCCATGAACACCCACCGCGGCATCGTCAACCGGCTGCTGTGGATGGCGGAGCGCTACGGCGTGGAAGCCGGCGACCGGGTGCTCCAGAAGACGCCGTTCTCTTTCGACGTCTCGGTCTGGGAGCTCTTCCTGCCGCTCCTCTCCGGCGCCTGCCTGGTGGTGGCGCGGCCCGGCGGCCACCAGGATCCCGCCTACCTGGTGGAGACGATCCGTCGGCAGGAGATCACGGTTCTCCACTTCGTGCCGGCGATGCTGTCGGCCTTCCTGGAGGCGCCGGACGTCGAGCGCTGCCGGTCACTGCGGCAGGTGATCGCGAGTGGCGAGGCGCTTCCCTGGGAGCTCGAACGGCGCTTCTTCGCGCGGGCGGGAGCGCTCGGGGCGCGGCTCGACAACCTCTACGGGCCGACCGAGGCAGCGGTCGACGTGACCTTCTGGTCCTGCGATCCGGCGGGCACCGCAGACCGGGTGCCGATCGGCCGGCCGGTGGCGAACACCGCGATTCACCTGTTGGATGGCGATCTCCGGCCGGTGCCGCCGGGCGCCGCGGGGGAGCTCTGCATCGGCGGCGTGCAGGTGGCGCGCGGCTACCTGGGCCGCCCGGAGCTGACGGCGGAGCGCTTCGTGCCCGATCCGCTCTCGGCGCGGGGCGGCGAACGCCTGTACCGCACGGGGGACCTCGCGCGGCACCTCGCCGATGGGTTCGTCGAGTACCTGGGGCGGATCGATCTCCAGGTGAAGATCCGGGGCTTCCGCATCGAGCTCGGCGAGATCGAGTCGGCCCTCGCGGCCCATCCGGAGGTGCGGGAGTGCATCGTGCTGGCGATGGATGCCCGCCTGGTGGCCTACGTCGTTCCCGCCGGTGCGGAGCGGCCGGACGTCGACGTTCTGCGGCAGCAGCTGAAGCGGTCCCTGCCGGAGTACATGCTGCCCGCGGCCTACGTGTTCCTCGCAGCGCTGCCGCTGACGCCGAACGGCAAGGTGGACCGGAAGGCGCTGCCGGCGCCGGAGGCGGAGCTGGGTGGGAGGGCGGATGGGTATGTGGCGCCGCATGGTCCTACCGAGGAGATCCTGGTGGGGATCTGGCGGGAGGTGCTGGGCCGCGAGCGGGTAGGGGTGCGCGACAACTTCTTCGCCCTCGGCGGGCACTCGCTTCTCGCCACCCAGGTGGTATCGCGGATCCGCGGGCTGTTCCAGCTGGAGATCCCGGTGCGGCGGCTCTTCGAGATGCCGACCGTCGCGGCGCTGGCCCGCGCTCTGGAAGAGGCGAGGCAGGGCGAGGCGCGGCTCCTCGCGCCGCCGATCGTGCCGGTCCCGCGGGACCGCGAGCTGCCGCTCTCCTTCGCCCAGGAGCGGCTCTGGTTTCTCGACCGGCTCGACCCGGGAAGCCCGGCGTACAACGTGGCGGCCCCGCTCGCCATCACCGGCGAGCTCCGTGTGGCGGCGCTCGCCGCGAGCATCGCCGCGATCGTCGGCCGCCACGAGGTTCTCCGCACCACCTTCCAGCTGCTCGGCGAGGTGCCGGTCCAGGTCGTCGCTCCGGTCGCCGACGACCCGGTGCCGCTCGTCGACCTGACCGGGCTCGGCGCGCCACGGGCCACGGCGCCGCTGGAAGAGCTGGTGCAGGCCGACGCCGTCCGGCCTTTCGCGCTCGACCGCGGACCGCTGCTGCGCACCCTGATCGTCCGCCTCGCCGAGCGGGAGCACGCCCTCCTGCTCAACGCCCATCACATCGTTTTCGACGGCTGGTCGGGGGGCGTCTTCCTGCGCGAGCTGGTGGCGTTCTATCAGGCTGCGGTCAAGGGCCGGCCGGCAACGCTGCCGGACCTGCCCATCCAGTACGCCGACTTCGCCCTCTGGCAGCGGCGCGTCCTGCGCGGCGAGGAGCTGGAGCGCCAGCTCACCTTCTGGCGGGACCTCCTGGCGGGTGGCGCCGCCCACCTGGAGCTGCCGCTGGACCATCCGCGCGACGCCGGGCTGCGCCCCCCCGCAGCGGTGCGCCGGGCGGTGCTCCCGGAGGCGTTGGGGGTGGCGCTGCGCGAGCTGGCCCGCCGCCGCGAGGCCACCCTGTTCATGGTCCTCCTGGCCGGCTTCGAGCTCCTGCTGTCGCGCCTCACGGGCCAGCAGGACTTCAATCTCGGCACGCCGATCGCGGGGCGCAACCACAGCGAGACCGAGGATCTGATGGGGTTCTTCGCCAACGTCCTGGTGCTGCGCGCCCGGCTGGCGGGAGATCCGACCGTCGAGCAGCTGCTGGCGCGGGTGCGCGAGACGACGCTCGGCGCCTATGCCCACCAGGATCTGCCCTTCGAGCGGCTGGTCGCCGCACTGCAGCCGGACCGGCACCTCGCCCACAACCCGCTGTTCGAGGTCGTCTTCGCCCTGCAGAACGCCCCCGCCGCGCTGTACTGGCCGGGCGTCCTGCTGCGCTCGCTGGAGGTCCGGGAACGGACTGCCAAGTTCGATCTCAACCTGGGGCTGGCCGAGGATGGCGACAAGCTCCAGGCGACGATCGAGTACAGCTCCGGGATCTTCGCGGCGGTGACCGTCGAGCGCCTCTTCGTCCACTTCGCGGCGCTGCTCTCAGGGATGGTGGCGCAACCGGGCGCGCCGCTGTCGAGCCTGTCGATGCTCACCGCCGGCGAGCGGCACCAGGTTCTCGCCGAGTGGAACGACACCGCGGCGCCCTACCCCGGGCACCGGACCTTGGACGAGCTGTTCGCGGCCCAGGCGGCCCGGGCGCCGGGGGCGCCGGCCGTGGCGTTCGGCGGCGACCGCTTGACCTACGGCGAGCTCGAACGCCGCTCCGCTGCCCTCGCCTGCCGGCTCGGCGCTCTGGGAGTCGGTCCCGAGGTGCCGGTGGGAATCCTGGTCGAGCGGTCGGTCGCCATGGTGGTCGGCATGCTCGCCATCCTCCGCGCGGGCGGGGCCTACGTGCCGCTCGACCCAGCCAACCCCGGCGAGCGGCTGGCGTTCATGCTCGCCGATGCCGGGGCGAAGGTGGTACTGGCGCACGGCCCGACGGCGGCTCTGGCGGCGGCGGTGACCGGGCCGACGCGGCGCCTGCTGCGGCTCGATATCGAGGAGGCTGAGGAGGCGGCCGAGGAAGCCGTGGAGGGCGGGGAGGAACGGCTGGGGCGGAGCACGCCGGAGAACCTCGCCTACGTCATCTACACCTCCGGGTCGACGGGGCGGCCCAAGGGTGTGGCGGTCGCTCACCGCGCCGTGGTGCGTCTGGTGCTGGCGACCAACTACGTGGACCTGGTGGCGGAGGATCGCATGGCGCAGGTCGCCAACGCCTCGTTCGACGCCACGACGTTCGAAGTCTGGGGCGCTCTGCTCAACGGCGCCTGCCTGGTGGGGATCGACCGCGAGGCGCTGCTCTCGCCGCTGGAGCTGGGTGCCCGGCTGCGCGCGGAAGGGATCTCTGCCACCTTCCTCACCGCGGCGCTGTTCCACCAGGTGGCCGAGAAGGCGCCAGAAGCCCTGGCCGGGGTGCGCCACCTGCTGGTCGGCGGCGAGGCGGTCGACCCGCACTGGGCGCGCGTGGTGCTGCGCGCGGGCGGCCCCGGCCGGCTGCTCAACGCCTACGGTCCGACCGAGACCACGACCTTCGCCGCCTGGCAGCGGGTGATCGAGGTGCCGGCGGGAGCCCGCTCCGTCCCCATCGGAGGGCCGCTGTCCAACGCCCGCCTGCTGGTGCTCGACCCCGACGGCGGCCTGGTCCCCCCGGGCGGGGTGGGCGAGCTGTTCATCGGCGGCGACGGCCTGGCGCGCGGCTACCACGGCCGGCCCGATCTCACCGCGGCGCGTTTCCTTCCCGACCCGTTCCCCCCGGCGGGCTCACCCGGCGGCCGCGTCTACCGCACCGGCGACCTGGTGCGCCGCCTGCCGCATGGGCCGCTCGACTTCCTCGGGCGGCTCGATCAGCAGGTCAAGATCCGGGGCTTCCGCATCGAGCTGGGGGAGGTGGAAGCGGCGCTGGTCGAGGCGCCGGGGGTGAGCGCGGCGGCGGTCGTGGTGGCGAGCCGGGAGGGTGGCGACCGCCGGCTGGCCGCCTACGTCGTGCCCGCCCCGGGGAGCGCGCCGAGCGCGGGCGAGCTGCGGGCGCACCTGCGCTCGCGGCTTCCGGACTACATGGTGCCGTCGTCGTTCACGGCGCTGCCGGTGCTGCCGCTCTCGGCGACCGGCAAGGTCGACCGCACCGCCCTGGCGGCGGTGGAGCCCGTCTCCGGTGAAGCCGCTGACGCCGCCGCAGCCGGGGAGGTCGCGCCGCGGAGCGCGGTCGAGGAGATCCTGGCGGCGATCTGGGGGGAGCTGCTGGGGGTGACGCAGGTCGGACCGGAGGACGATTTCTTCGCCCTGGGCGGCCACTCCCTGCTCGCCACCCGCCTGACCTCCCGGGTCCGCGAGACGTTCGACATCGACCTGCCTCTGCGCCAGGTCTTCGACGTCTCGACGCTCTCCGGTCTGGCGCGCGCCGTCGCGGAGCGGCGGGCGGGGGGGGCGTCCACGGCCCTGCCCCCCATCCAGCCGGCGCCGCGCGCCGGCGACCCGCCCCTCTCCTTTGCCCAGGAGCGGTTGTGGTTTCTCGAGCAGCTGCGGCCAGGCACGGCCACCTACAACATCGCGAGCGCCGTGCGCCTCGTCGGCCGGCTCGACCGCGCTGCCCTGGCGGCCGCGCTCGGCGCGGTCGTCCACCGCCACGAGGCGCTGCGCACCACCTTCGCGGTGCGCGGCGGCCGGCCGGTGCAACGGATCGCGCCGCCGCAACGGCTGACTTTGCCGGTGATCGATTTCTCCGGCCTCGCGCCCGCGGTCGGCGACGGCGCCGCCGGGCAGCTGGCGACCGCGGTTGCCAGCACTCCCTTCGACCTCGCGGCCGGACCGCTGCTGCGGGGCGGGCTGCTCTGGCTCGGCGAGCGGGCCGGTCGCGCCGAGCACTGGCTCCTTCTCGCGGTGCATCACATCGTCGCCGACGGCTGGTCGGTCGAGGTGCTGCTGCGCGAGCTGACGGAGCTCTATCGCGCCGCGCTCGAAGGCCGGCCGGCACGGCTCCCCACCCTGACCGTCCAGTACGCCGACTTCGCCCGCTGGCAGCGGGAGTGGCTGCGCGGCGACCTTTTGGAGGGGCAGCTCGCCTACTGGCGGGAGCGGCTGCAGGGCGCGCCGCCGGTGACCTCGCCGCCGGCCGACCGCCCTCGGCCGCCGGTGCAGCGATTCCTCGGCGGCGCCCGTCCGGTTTCGCTCGAGAGCCGGTTCGCGGCCGCCCTGCGCGGCTTTGCCCGCCGCTCCAGGGTGACCCTGTTCATGCTCGTCACCGCGGCCCTGGACCTGGTCCTGCTGCGCTATCTCGGCCGCCGCGACCTGGTCGTGGGCACCCCGATCGCCGGCCGTGGCCGCCTCGAGCTCGAGCGGTTGATCGGCTTCTTCCTCAACACCCTGGTGCTGCGGGTCGACCTCGGTGACCTCGGCGGTGCGCCCGGGTTCGACGGCCTGCTCGACCGGGTGCGCGAGGTCACGCTCGGCGCCTACGCGCACCAGGATCTGCCGTTCGAACGGCTGGTCGAGGAGCTGGCGCCGGAGCGCAATCTCTCCCACGCGCCGCTCTTTCAGGTGATGGTCGTGCTGCAGAACGCGCCGGCGGCCGGGCTCGACCTGCCCGGCCTCGCCGCCGAGGCCATCGCCGTGGAGGGTGGGACGGCCAAATTCGACCTGACGTTCTCGCTCGCCGAGACCGGGGGCGGCCTTTCCGGGGTCTGTCTGTTCAATCGCGATCTTTTCGACGGGGTCACCGTCGAGCGTTTTCTGGCTCATTTCGCGATCCTGCTCGCCGGCGCGCTGGCCGATCCGCAGCGCCCGCTCTCCGAGCTCCCCCTGTTGAGCGCGCCGGAGCGCCAGCAGCTGCGCAGCTGGAACGACACGGCGGTCGCCTTCCCCCGCGAGCGTTGCCTGCACGAACTGATCGAGGAGCAGGTGGAACGGACGCCAGAGGCGGCCGCCGTCTGCTTTGACGAGGAGGTTCTGAGCTACCGCGAGCTCGACGCCCGGGCGGGCCGCCTGGCGCGCCGCCTCCGCTCCCTGGGCGTCGGGCCGGAGGTGCTGGTCGGGCTCTGCGTCGAGCGCTCGCTCGCCATGATGGTGGGCCTCCTGGCGATCCTCAAGGCGGGTGGGGCGTACGTGCCGCTCGATCCTGCGTACCCCCTGGCGCGGCTCGCTTTCATGCTGGAGGACGCCGCGGCGCCGGTGCTGCTCACCGAGGAGCGGCTGCGGGATCGGCTCCCGCCGCACCCGGCCACCGTCGTCTGCCTGGACGAAGCGGCCGTCCAGGGGGCGCCGGAGCACTCTGCGCCGCGACGGGAAACCGTGGTCCACCCCGACCATCTCGCCTATGTGATCTACACCTCGGGCTCGACCGGACGGCCGAAGGGCGCGATGAACACCCACCGCGCCCTGGTCAACCGCCTGCTCTGGATGCAGCGCGCCTACCGGCTGGACGGCACCGACCACGTGCTCCAGAAGACGCCGCTGAGCTTCGACGTCTCGGTCTGGGAGCTCTTCTGGCCTCTCCTCTCCGGCGCCTGCCTCGTCGTGGCCCGTCCCGGCGGCCAACAGGACGTCGGCTATCTGCTCCGCCTGATCGGCGAGCGGGAGATCACCACGCTCCACTTCGTGCCCTCGCTGCTCGCGGTCTTCCTCGACGTCCCCGACCTCTCGGGAGCGAGCTCTCTGCGGCGGGTGATCTGCAGCGGCGAGGCCCTCCCGGCCGATCTCCTCGAGCGCTCCCTGGCGCGCCTTCCGGCTCCCGTCCACAACCTCTACGGCCCCACCGAGGCGGCGATCGACGTCACCGCCTGGGCCTCTGAGCCCGGCCGGCGCTCGACGGTGCCCATCGGCCGCCCCATCGCCAACGCCGCCATCCACCTCTTCGACGCCGCGCTGCAGCCGGTGCCGGCCGGGGTCCCGGGCGAGCTCCACATCGGCGGGGTGCCGCCGGCCCGCGGCTACCTGCGCCGGCCCGAGCGGACGGCGGCGCAGTTCATCCCCGATCCGCTGGCCCTCGGCGGGCGCCTCTACAAGACCGGCGATCTCGCCCGCTTCCTGCCCGACGGCACGATCGAGTTCCTGGGCCGCATCGACCACCAGGTCAAGATCCGCGGTTTCCGCCTCGAGCTGGGCGAGGTCGAGGCGGCGCTCGGCCGGCACGCCAGCGTGGCGCAGGCTGTGGCCCTGGTGCGTGGCCAGGGAGCCCAGGCGCGGCTCGTCGCCTATGCGACGCCGCGGCCGGGCGCGGCGCTCGACGGGGCGGAGCTGCGCCGTCTCCTGGCGCAGAGCCTGCCCGAGCACATGGTGCCGTCGTCCGTGGTGGCATTGGGTGCGATGCCGCTCAACCCGAGCGGCAAGGTCGACCGCGCGGCGCTGCCCGAGCCGGAGGCCGTGCCGCGCGCGCCGGGGGATGAGCCGGCCGCCCCACGCACCGCGCTGGAGCGCTATCTGGTCCACCTCTGGCGCACCGCGCTCCCTGGCGGGCAGCTCGGCGGCCAGCTCGGGATCGACGACAACTTCTTCGCGCTCGGCGGCAACTCCCTCTCCGGCGCCATGCTGGTCTATCAGCTGCAGGAGAAGCTGGGGGAGATCGTCCACGTCGTCACCCTGTTCGACGCCCCGACGGTCGCCGCCCTGGCCGGCCACCTGGCGCGGGAGCACCCGGCCGCCGTGTCCCGGCTCTGGCCGGAGGAGCGGAGCGGCGGCGCCGGGCCGGTCAGGGAGGAGGCCGCCGCGGCCCGGGTCGACGCCGCGATGGTCGAGGAGATGCGCCAGCTCCTGAGCCACAGGGCGTCGCCCGCCGTGCCCGCGGTGCCCGTGGTCGTGCCGGAGAGCGACCGGAGGCGCAACCCGCCCGCCCTCTTCATCCTCTCGCCGCCGCGCTCCGGCTCGACTCTGCTGCGGGTGATGCTCGCCGGACACCCCCGCCTGTTCGCCCCGCCCGAGCTCGAGCTGCTCCCCTTCCACACTCTGCGGGAGCGCCGGCAGGCGTTTTCGGGACGGGATGCGTTCCGCCTCGAAGGGGCGGTGCGCGCGGTCATGGAGGCCCGCGGTTGCGGGGTGGAGGAGGCCGGCCGGTGGATCGCAGCCGGCGAGCGGGAGGGCTGGAGCACGCAGACCTTCTATCGCCTCCTGCAAGGGGAGATCGGCGACCGCCTGCTGGTCGACAAGACCCCGACCTACGCCTGGGACCTCGCGGCCCTGCGCCGCGCCGAGGAGGAGTTCGCCGCGCCGTTCTACCTCCATCTCGTCCGGCACCCCTGTGGCGTGATCCGCTCCTTCGAGGAGGCCAAGCTCGACCAGATCTTCTTCGCCGCCGGCTTCCCCTTCGCGCGCCGCCAGCTCGCCGAGCTCGCCTGGACCGTCGGCCACCAGAACATCCTGGAGCTCCGCCGGGCGGTGCCGGCCAGCCGCTGGCACAGCGTCCGTTTCGAGGATCTGGTGCGCGCTCCCGAGGAGGTGCTCTCCGGGATCTGCGCCTTCCTCGGCCTCGAATTCGATCCCGACATGGCGCTCCCCTATCGGGAGAAGCCCGGCCGGATGACCGACGGCATCCATGCCCAATCGCGCATGCTGGGAGACGTCAAGTTCCATCTCCACACGCGGGTGGACAGGGCGGTGGCGGAGAGCTGGCGCCAGTCCGCGGCGGAGGAGGAGCTGGGACGGCCGACGCGGGAGGTCGCCGCTGCGCTCGGGATCACGCTCGGGATTGCGCTCGGCGAGCGGGCGGCCGCTCCACCGCTCGCGGCGCTCGTCGGGCTGCAGCCGGGTGTCCCCGACCGGCCGCCACTCTTCCTCGTCCACCCGGTGTTCGGCGACGTCCACTTCTACCGCCACCTGGTCCGCGCGCTGGGACCCGAGCCGCCGGTCTACGGTTTCCAGGCGCCGGCCCTGAGCGGCGACGGGGAGGTGCCGGAGCGGATCGAGGAGATGGCGGCCCACTACCTCGCGGCGCTCCTCGCACGCTGGCCCACCGGCCCGTACCTGCTGGCCGGCAGCTCGATGGGGGGGAGCATCGCCTTCGAGATGGCGCAGCAGCTCACCGCGCTCGGCCGGGAGGTGGGCCTCGTCGCCCTGCTCGACACCTGGGTCGTCGATCCGCTCCCCCTAGACGGCCAGGGCGAGCTCGAAACCGAGCTCGCCGTGCTCGCCTATCTCGCCGGTGGACGGCAGCCGCTCCCGCCCGCGGAGCTGGCCGGCCGTGCGCCGGAGGAGCGCCTGGAGCTCCTCCTGGCGCAGGCGAAGAGCGCCGGCGGGCTGCCCGCCGCCTACGGGCGAGAGGAGCTCCGGCGCCTCTTCGCGGTGGTCGCCGGCCATCGCCGGGCGCTCGGCCGCTACGTGCCCCGCCCCTATCCCGGCGAGCTGCTGTTCCTGCGCGCCACGGACGGCGCTCCCCTAGAGCCCTGGCGCGCGGTGGCGCGAGGCGGCATCGAGGCGCACACGATGCCCGGCGGCCACATGTCCATGCTGTTTCCGCCCCACGTCGCGGCGGTCGGCCACCGGCTGCGGGAAGCGATCGCCAGGTGTCTGCCGGGTGTCGCGCGCGGGCTTGACGGAAATGGATTGCCATCCTACGATGAACCAACCAAAAAGCGTTCGGTGTGAGGATGTGCCGCGCTTTTGGCCCAACTCGGGCCAGCCGTAAGAATTGAGGTGGTGTATGGACGGCCTGTTGAAAGAGCTGCGTTACGCGGTTCGAGGATTGCGCAAGAGCCC
>DASQPA010000222.1:0-21705 GCA_035644215.1 Thermoanaerobaculia bacterium | reverse complement strand
TCAGAGTGTCGGGAACGCGCAGTCCGAGGCTTTGCGCCACACGCAACTGGTAGGCCTTCATGCCTGCCAGCTCCTGGGCCCAGGGAGCGCTGACGAAGCGTGCCGGGGAAGCCGAGAATGCCGCCGTCGTCGCGTCCCGCCACTCCCGGAGAGCCCACTCCGTATCGGCCTTGGAGGAAAGCGTCGGCGTCAGGACAGGGGGAAAGAACCGGCGGTACCAGACACAGCGCACCTGCTCCAGGTCGAGCGTATCGTGCCCCGGTATGCTCCACTTCTGGTAGCGCTCGCCGCCCGTCGCCATCGTGAATCGGGCTTGGTTGCCAAGCTTGGGGATCTCGACCAGAAATGACTCCTCCCCCATTCGACGTAGCTCCGCGGCGACGCTCTGGTAGTGCAGGTCGTTGGCGGTGGAAATTACGGCGATCATGGCAACGTCTCTTGCTCGCCGCCCAGGACAATTCCGTAGCGGGCGAAGAAGTGCCGCTCCAGCTGCCGATAGCTCTCACTGATCTGCCAGGGCACCTCCTCCCGCCGGGTGCGCATCGCAAACAGCTCACCCCGCTGCCAGATGACGTTGTCATATACCTCGGCGCCCCCGACACCCAAAAGCCGCGCACCGCGACGCAGAACGAGCCGAACGGGTTGCGCGAGCTTTTCCATCAGGTCCGGAGGGCAGGGCAACTCGCTGGCTGACACGACGTCGTTTTCGTCGATGTCGACGACGGCATGGTCGACCAGGAGCCGAATCTGCCCCGGGTGACCGGCGACCATGATCCCTTCGATCGAAGAAAGATCCTCGACAGCTGAATCGGCGGTCATCTTCAACTCCTTCCCCTCTTCGCTGGTTCTGAAGGACCCCGTGCGGTCAACTGGAACGGGTGCTCCAGAAGCACCACCCGGGGTCCGGTGAACACGCTTTAGTCCTGACAGTCGTCCACGCAGGGGCAACCGCACGGGGTGGTCCCTGTCTGGTTCTGCGGGTCGAAAACACCACCCGTCACTCCGCGAAGCTCCTGCTCTCTTAGCACCAGGCTGTGGTGCTCCAAAGTCGACAGAACCTCGCCCTCGAGCTTTTTCCTCAGCATCTTCACTGTGACTTTCATCCTCACTCCTTTCCTACGTGCACGGCCTCGGAATTGAGAGCCGATAGGCTGTAGGCGCCTTAGAAATCTCGCGAGGTTGTGGCAGCCACCAGGTTCGAACCCCTCGGGCCGGTCGTAGCGGACGCGGCCGGTACCACCGATCCCTTCGGACTCCGTTCACACTCAGAGTGACGGGAAGGCTGAATGTATTTCAGCTGAGAGGTTGTGAAAAAAACGATCACACGTGAAAGTTCCCGTAGAAACGCCTCAGGCGCAATCGAAATCCTTGCCGTTACCGTGCCCGTCGGGGCGTCTCAACGCCGCCAAGATCTCAGGCGTTTGAGGACTGCGGAGACTGGGGACGTCTCTACGAAGACGGCGCGCCGGGTAGGGGCAATTTTCCCACAGCCGCTGAGATCAGGGGTTTTTCGTAGGCGATTCATTGAGCAGCGCGAGATCCGCGCCGCTCTCCCGGGCCGCCTTGACCGCCCGGTCGTACTCCTCCCGGTGATTCGTGGCGCGGGCGGCGATGGCGAGCAGGAGGTTGCCCTCGGCGCTGTCCAGGCCGCCGATCTCCGGCAGCCCCTTCTTCAGCCGGCGAAACGCCTTGTCGTAGGCGCCGCGGCGGATCTCCAGGCGCGACTGGAGCAGCTTCCACTCGGCGGCCGCGGAGAGCATGTCCCCCTCGTCCAGGGCCTTCTGGGCGTCGGCGTCGCGGCCCTGTTCGAGGAGGAGCCGGGCCTTCGCGATCTCGATCCGGGCGTTCTTCCACCGCCGCTCGAACTGGATGTCCTGGTAGTAGACCGTCCCCCCGTATTCGCGCGGCTCGTCGTCGGCCTTCAAGGCCCGTTCGAAGAGCGCCTCCGCCGCCGCCGTCTTGCCCGCGGCGGTCGCCTCCAGGCCCTGGAAGTAGAGGGCCTGCTTGGGGTTGCGCTTCTCGTCCCAGAAGAGGCCGAAGACCTCGGAGTCCTTGTCGAACCAGAATTCCTTCGGCTCAAACTGGAGATCGATCGCGATCGGGGTCGTCTCGCCTTTCAGGCGCAGGCTGCCGTGGACGGCGCTGTTCGCCCCGCTCTTCGCCTTCTTGCCCCGGCCCTGTGGATCGTAGACGTCGATCTCGATCGGCACCGCGAGCGCCGACTGCGCCACCTCGACCTGCGCGATCGCCTGGCGGGTCACGTCGAAGCTGCTGTTGGCAGCCTTCACCACCTGGTAGCGGAAGCGGCGGGGGGTCTTCTGCCGCGCCTCGCCCACCACCTGGAAGCCGCCCCCGGCCTTCGGCTCGAACCGGTAGTTGTAGTACACCTCCGGCAGGCCGGTGCCGTAGATGAACTGCTGGGAAAAATCGTGCAGGTCGATCGTGGCGATCTGGCTGAGGAGCGAGAGGAGCTCCTCGGTCGACAGGGTCCCCGGCCCGGTCCGCCGGACGATCTGACCCAGGGCCCGCCGGAAACCGTCCTCGCCGAGGCCGCGGGCCAGCATGTTGAGGACCAGGGCGCCCTTCTGGTAGACGATCGCCTGGTAGGCGTCGTCCGATCGGCTGGAGAGGAGACGCACCCCGAGGACCACCGGGCCGACCGACTCGACCATGCGGCCGTCGGCCAGGTCCTCGGTCAGCTGCCGCTGCCAGCCGGAGGTGATGCCGGCCAGCCCTCGCTCCTTGCTGTCGAGGCGGGCCTTGGCGTACTGGAGCGCGCAGAAATTGGCCATCGCCTCGCTGATCCACTGGTCGCGATAGCTCGCCCAGCCGATCAGGTCGCCCCACCACTGGTGCGCCAGCTCGTGGGCGACCACCTCCCGGCGGTCGCGCAGGCCGAAGAACTTGCTCCACACCCCGAGGTCGACCAGCATGCCGTCGGCCAGGGTGATGAGACCCGGCATTCCCTGGGAGAAATCGCGGTGCGCCGCGGTCGCGAAGGTCAGCTCGTCCATGGGATAGGGGCCGAAGAGGTCCTCGTAGTAGGCGAGGGCGTCGGTCGCCGCCTTCATCACCTCCTCCCGGCCGGAACGGCCGAGGGAGCTCGCCGGGTCGAAGGCGAAGGTGACCAAGACATGGCCGGCCTTGACCTCCTCGGTCTTGAAGTGGCCGACCTCGAAGGAGGTGCCGAAGACCGGGCGATCGATCGTCCGCCGCTCCCAGCGCAGCCCCGACGCCTCGCCGGCCTCCGTGCGCTTGCCGGCGGCCACCAGGTCGAGCCCCTTGGGCCAGTGGTAGGTCACCTCGTAGCGGGCGCGGTCGACGCTGCCGGCGTGGGGATACCACTCGGTGGTGTCGAGCAGGGTGTAGAGGTTCCAGTCCTTGTCGATGGCGTTGCCCGCGTATTCGACGACCAGCTGCACCGCCTCCCCGGCTGCCACGGCGTGCGGCAGGGCCACGACGAGGTCGCGGCCCGAGCGCTGGAAGAAAACACCGGCCCCGGCGCCATCGGTCACCCGGGCGACCGCGAGGTCCCGCTCCAGGCGGAGCGGCACCAGGCGGGCGCCGTTGACCCGGCACTTCAGGTCCAGCCGGGCGCGGCCGGAGAGGCGCACGTCGTCTCCCACCGTGACGTCCAGGGTGTACTTCTCGGGCTCGAAGGTCGCGCCGCCCGGCGCCGGCTTCCCCTCCTTGTCGCGCAGAGAGGCGGCAAGCCAGGTGTCCCACTGGCCGAGGTCGTCGAGCTCCAACCCCACCAGCCGGCCCTTGCGCTGCTCGCGCTCGATCTGCCGCAGGATCTTGCGCTTCTGCTTCTCCGTCGCCTCCAGGGCGACGAAGTGACCGAGGGTCACCTGCTCGCGCGAATCGGGCTCGATGAGATAGAGGACGTCGCCCAGGTCGCCGCCGCGAAACCAGGCCGCGAAGTAGCCCTGGTAGGCGGGATCGCCCAGGGCATCGCCGAGGATTCCCGTTTCGACGTTCAGCTGCTTGCGCTCGGGCTTGGCCTTCCACTGCCGGTAGAGCGCTTCGGCCCGCTCGACCGTCGCGGCGTCGGGGTGGGCCGCCGGCTTCTTGAGCAGGGCGGCGACCGCGGGGTCGAGCCCGACGACGAGCACCCCCTCCTTCCACTCCGCGTCCAGCCGCGAGCTGCCGGTGAACAGATCGAGCTGTCCCGCCTCGACCGGGTCCGGCGGCTCCAGGGTGATCCGGCCACGGCCGAGAAAGACCAGCTCCACAGTCTT
This sequence comes from Thermoanaerobaculia bacterium, assembly GCA_035644215.1. Lineage (GTDB taxonomy): Bacteria > Acidobacteriota > Thermoanaerobaculia > Multivoradales > UBA5704 > DASQPA01. The sequence goes on along the minus strand of DASQPA010000222.1, from coordinate 17,464 downwards.
GCCGCCCACCGGGCTCGCCGGCAGCAGAACGCCCTCCTCCAGGCGCAGCGTGGCGAGGCCGGCGGCGAGCTTGACGTTCTTGAGCGCGACCGCCCGGGCCGGGTCCAGGTGGCCGGCTTCGATGTCGCGCCGGAGAGCCGCGGGATCGGCAGCAGCCGGCGATATCGGCGATACGGGCGATACGGGCGTCTGAGCCGACAGAACAGACCCCAAAGCGAGCGGCCCCAGGCAGCCCAGGAAGAGAAGAGAGCGGCGCCACCGATCCATGCGGACTCCTTTCACCTCGGAGTGACGGGATGGCGGGAAGTATTTCAGCTTTCGGCCGGCCGTGCACCCCGCCCCGGCGCCACGACGGCCATCCCCACCGCCGCGGCCAAGGCGATCAGCGCCCCCATCTCGAACGCCCGGCCCGATCCCCAGCGGTCCCAGACGGCGCCGAAGAGGAGCGAGGCGGGGAGCGCCGCGATGCCGATCGCCAGGTTGTACCAGCCGAAAGCCACGCCGCGCCGCGCCGCCGGCACCAGGTCGGCGACCAGAGCGCTCTGCACTCCCTCGGTGAGGCCGAAATAAAGACCGTAGGCGGCAAAAAGCGCCCAGGCCTGCCAGGACACCTGCGCCTTTGCGAAGGCGAAGTAGACGGCGGCGTAGATCAGCCAGCCGGCAACGATCAGCGGCTTCCTGCCCAGGCGGTCCGACAGGATGCCGCCCGGAGTGTTGGTCACCGCCTTGACCACGTTCAGGACCGCCCAGAGGATCGGAATGAGTGCGGTCGCCACCCCGAGCTGATGGGCGCGCAGCAGGAGGAAGGCGTCGGTCGAGTTGCCCAGGGTGAAGAGGACGAGCACGCCGAGGAAAGCCCAGAAACGGCCGCCCATCCGGCTCCTCCCCCTCTCCGGGAGAGCCGTCCTCGGCGGCGGCGCCGCGGCGGCCGGGCGCGGCACCTCGCGCACCCAGAAGATCAGGGCAAGCATGGCGAGCGCTCCGGGGAGCGCGGTCCATAGGAAGACCTGGCGCAGGTTGAAGCCCTGCCAGCGCAGGAGAGCGAAGGCGATGAGCGGACCGAGCATCGCCCCGGCGTTGTCGCCGGCGCTGTGGAACCCGAACGCCCGGCCGCGAAACTTCGGATCGACCGAGTCGGCGATCAGCGCGTCGCGCGCCGAGCTGCGGATCCCCTTGCCGATCCGGTCGGTCACCCGGATCGCCAGCACCTGGGAGAACGATTGGGCGAGGCCGACCAGGGGGCGGATGGCCGAGGCGATGCCGTACCCCCAGACGACCAGAGGCTTTCTGTGGGCCACCCGATCCGACCACCAGCCGGAGACCAGCTTCAAGATCGCCGCGGTCGACTCCGCCGCCCCCTCGATCGCCCCGACCGAGGTGGCGCTGACCTTAAGGACCGCGGAGAGAAAGAGCGGCAGCAGCGGATAGGCCATCTCGGTCGCTACGTCGGTCAGGAAGCTGACCGCGGCGAGCGCCACGACGTTGCCCGGCAGGCGAGGGACCTTGGCCTTGGCGGGCGATTCGTCGCTCATGATTCCCCTCCAAAAACAAGCGGCCGGCAAGCGCCGGCCGCTGTACTACATGCTTTTCGCCGCGCTGGAAATCCTAGGCCTCTTCGGTCTTCCCCTTGCCACGGCGCTGCGGCGGTGACTTGGGAGCGGCAGGAGACTTCTTGCTCTTGGGCTCTCTGGCGGCGCCCGTCTTGGCCTCCTTGGGCGCCTCCTTCTTCGCGGCCTCCTTCTTGGGCTTGGCCGCCTTCTTGGGGGCCGCCGCCTTCTTGCCGCCCTTCTTCTCCTCGACCGGCTCGGAAGCCGCGCCCGCCTCGCGGTCGACGAACTCCAGGACCGCCATCTCGGCGCCGTCGCCCAGGCGCGGTCCGAGCTTGACGATCCGCAGGTAGCCGCCGGGCCGCTCGGAGAAGCGCGGAGCGATCTCGTCGAACACCTTCTTCACCATCGACCGCTGCTGCCCCGAGTTCGGAATCCAGCGCAGCACCCAGCGCCGCGCCGCGACCGTCCCCGCCTTGCCGTGGGTGACCACCTTCTCGGCGATCGGACGCAGCTCCTTGGCCTTGGGGAGCGTCGTCACGATGCGCTCGTTCTCAATCAGCGAGGCCAGCTGGTTCCTGAACAATGCCTCGCGATGGGAGCTCGTCCGCCCCAGCTTCCTGCCTTTGACCGCGTGACGCATGATGTCTCCTTAGGCCGAAGCCCCAACCGGGCGATCCGGCACGTCCATCCCCAGCGACAGGCCCAGCTTGTCGAGCACTTCCTGGACCTCCTCCAGCGACTTCCGGCCGAAGTTCTTGGTCTCCAACATGTCCTTCTCGCTCCGCCGCACGAGGTCGCGCAGAGTGTGGATGTTGGCGTTCTTGAGCGAGTTGGCCGAGCGCACCGAGAGGTCGAGCTCGTCGATCTGCTTGGCGAGCAGGGCGTCGAGACCGGCCAGCTCCTCGCGGCCGAGCTCCGAGCCGTCCTGGCGCAGGCTCTCCTCGCTCTGGATGAAGATGCCCAGGTGATCCTTGAGCAGCATGGACGCGAGGGACACCGCCTCCTCCGGGCTGATCGTGCCGTTCGTCCACACCTCCAGGATCAGCCGCTCGTAGTCGGTCGTCTGGCCGAGGCGGGCCGCCTCGACCCGGTAGTTGACCCGCCGCACCGGGCTGTGGGCGGAGTCGAGCGGAATCCAGCCGATGCCCATCGACTCGTCGAAGTTGCGGTCGGCCGAGACGTAGCCGCGGCCGCGCTTGACCTGGGCCTGGAGCTTGAGGCGCGCCTCCTCGTTCAGGGTGGCGATGTGGACGTTCGGATCGAAGATCTCGATCTGCGGATCCTCGCTCATCCGGCTGGCGGTCACCGGCCCCTGGCCTTGGACGTCGATCGACAGCACCTTGGCCTCTTCGCTGTGCAGCTTGATGGGCACCTGCTTCAGGTTCAAGATGATGTCGGTGACGTCCTCGACCACCCCGGGGATGGACGAGAACTCGTGCAGTACCCCCTCGATGTGGATGGCGGTGATCGCCGCCCCCTCGATCGAGGAGAGGAGGCAGCGCCGCAAGGCGTTGCCGATGGTGGTCGCGAAGCCTCGCTCGAACGGCTGCGCGGTGAACTTGCCGTAGGTGGGAGACAGCGTCTCCGCCTCTATCTCGACGCGCTTGGGGCGCTGAAAACCTTTCCAAAGCATAGCGACTCCTTCCTTCCGATCCCTAGTTAGCGGCTGTAGAGCTCGACGATCAACTGCTCCTGGATCGGCAGCTTGATGTCCTCGCGGGCCGGCAGGCGGGTCACCTTGCCGCTGACGTTCTCCGCGTCGAGCTCCAACCACTCCGGGACGCCGCGGCCGCGCGCCGTCTCGACGCTCGAACGGATGAAGGCGTTCTTGCGGCTCGCCTCCTTGACCACCACCGACTGGCCGGCTTTCACCTGGTAGGAGGGGATGGTGATCTTCTTGCCGTCGACCAGGACGTGGCCGTGGCGCACGAACTGCCGGGCCTGCGCCCGTGACGCGGCGAAGCCCAGGCTGTAGGCGACGTTGTCCAGGCGCCGTTCGAGCATGACGAGCAGGTTCTCGCCGGTGATTCCCTTCTTTCTGTCCGCTTCCGCGAAGTAGGTGCGGAACTGCGCTTCGAGCACCCCGTAGATGCGCTTGACCTTCTGCTTCTCGCGCAGCTGCAGGCCGTAGCCCAGGGTGCGGCGGCCGCGGCGGGTGCCGTGCTGGCCGGGGGGGAAATTGCGGCGCTCGACGGCGCACTTCTCCTTGAAGCAGCGATCGCCCTTCAAGAACAGCTTCATCCGCTCCCGGCGGCAGAGCCGGCAGACGGGTCCCGTGTATCTTGCCACTTTCGATTTCTCCTTGAAACGTCCTCTCCCCGACGCTACGGGGACTTCAACTCGGGAAGACGTGGCGAGGACCCCGGAACACCCGGGGTCTCTCACTCGCCGTTGATTCGCGCCCTAGATCGCACTTACACGCGCCGGCGCTTGCGCGGCCGGCAGCCGTTGTGCGGGATGGGGGTGACGTCCTTGATCGACTTGACCTCGATGCCCGAGGCCTGGAGCGCCCGGATGGCCGACTCGCGGCCGGCGCCGGGACCGTTCACCATCACGTCGACCGAACGCAACCCCACGTCCTTGGCGCCGTTGCCCGCGTTCTGGGCCGCCACCTGCGCCGCGAAGGGAGTACCCTTGCGGGATCCCTTGAACCCGATCCGGCCGGCCGAGGACCATGACACGAGGTTGCCCTCGGGGTCCGCGATCGAGATGATCGTGTTGTTGAAGGTCGCCTGAATGTGGGCAACCCCATGCGGCACCAGACGCTTGTCCTTCTTCTTGGCGCCCTTCCGCTCTTTCTTACCTTCCGGTTTCGCCATTTTATTCCCCGACTGCCTTCCTTACTACTTCTTGGTGGCCTTCTTCTTGCCCGCCACGGCGCCGCGGCGCGGCCCCTTCCGGGTGCGGGAGTTGGTCTGGGTGCGCTGCCCGCGGACCGGCAGCCCCTTGCGGTGACGGACGCCACGGTAGCTCCCGATCTCCATCAGGCGCTTGATGTTCTGGGCCACTTCCTTGCGGAGGTCGCCCTCGACCCGCCCCTCGTCCGTGATCACCTTGCGGATGCGCCGGGCCTCGTCCTCCGTCAGGTCCCTGACCTTGGTGACCGTGGGGACGTCGGACTTGGCGAGAATCTCCTTCGCGCGCGACCGGCCGATGCCGTAGATGTAGGTCAGGCCGACCCAGATCTGCTTGTTCTGGGGCAGATCCACCCCTGCGATGCGTGCCATAGTTTCTTCCTATCCCTGACGCTGTTTGTGCTTGGGGTTCTCGCAAATCACCCGCACGACGCCCTTGCGGCGCACCACCTTGCACTTCGGGCAGATCCGCTTGACCGACGATCGTACCTTCATAACCCTGCTTCCTTTCCGCTCCCTACTTGAGGCGGTAGACGATGCGCCCGCGGTTCAAGTCGTAGGGGGAGAGCTCCACCAGCACCCGGTCCCCGGGGAGGATGCGGATGAAGTGCTTCCTCATCTTCCCCGAGATGTGGGCGAGCACCTGATGCTTGTTCTCGAGCTCGACCCGGAACATGGCGTTGGGGAGCGGCTCGACCACTGTCGCCTCGACCTCGATCGCTTCTTCTTTCTTGGACAAACGTTCTCCCTAATCCAAATTCAGCCCGAGCGCCGCCACCATCTGGGCGGTCACCTCCGGCACCGGCCGGTTGCCGTCGATCTCGCGCAGCAGACCGAGCCCTCTATAGTAACCGATGAGCGGCGCGGTTTTTTCCCCATAGACCCGGAGCCGCTCGCGGACCACCGTTTCGAGGTCGTCCTCACGCTTCCGGGCGACCGTCCGCCGCACCAACTCCTCCTCCGGCACCTCGACCAGGAGCACCGCGTCGAGCCGCCGCGCCCCCTCAGCGCCCAGGATCCGCTCCAGCGTCTCGGCCTGGGGGAGAGTCCGCGGGTAGCCGTCCAAAAGAAACCCGCCCGCCTTGCCGCAGCGCGCCAGGCGCTCCCGCACCACCTCGGCCATCGTCCCGTCGTCGACCAGGGAGCCGGCAGCCATGATCCCCTGCACCTTCTGCCCCAGCTCGCTCTTCGCCGCCACCGCCTCGCGCAGCATGTCGCCGGTCGAAATCGCCGGCACCCGCATCCGGCCCGAAAGCACCGCCGCCTGGGTACCCTTGCCGGAGCCCGGAGGCCCCAGGAGCACCACCTTCAACGTCCCGTCGCAATCAGCCCCGTCGGCCACGGATGCGGCCTTTCTTCATGAACCCTTCGTAGTTGCGCATCACGAGCTGGCTCTCGATCTGCTGGATCGTGTCCATCGCGACGCCTACCACGATGAGGAGCGAGGTGCCGCCGAAGTAGAAGTTGATGCCCATGCCGGTGGTGATCCAGTCGAGGTTCGCCCGGGTCAAAAAGTCCGCGATCGCCGCGTTCCGGAAGTGGACACCGGTGAGCAGGAACTCGGGCAGGATCGACACCGCGGCGAGGTAGAGCGAGCCGACCAGGGTGAGCCGGGTTAGGATGCGGTCGATGTACTCCTCCGTCCGCTTGCCGGGGCGGATGCCGGGGATGAAACCGCCGTACTTCCGCATGTTCTCCGCCAGGTCGGCTGGGTTGAAGATGATCGAGACGTAGAAGTACGAGAAGAAGACGATGGCGACCACCTGGATGAGGTAGTAGAGCGGCTCGCCGTACTTCAGGTACCCCGTGATGTCCTGCACGTACTGGTTGTTGGGGAAGGTGGCGGCGAGCGTGCTCGGGACCATGATCACCGAGCTCGCGAAGATCACCGGGATGACGCCGCCGGTGTTCACCCGCAGCGGCAGGTAGGTGCTCTGCCCGCCGTAGATCTTCCGTCCCACCACCCGCTTGGCGTACTGGACCGGTATTCGCCGTTGCGCCCGTTCCATGTAGACGACGAAGGCCACCACCACGACCATGAGGATCAGGAGAGCGAGGATCTTGAAGATGTTCATGTTCCCGCTCTGCATCGACGCCGCGGTATTGGCGATGGCGGGGACGACCCCGACCACGATCCCGGCGAAGATGATGAGCGAGATGCCGTTGCCCACCCCGCGTTCGCTGATCTGCTCGCCCAGCCACATGACGAAAGCCGTGCCGGTCGTGAGCGTGATGACCGTCATGAAGCGGAAGCCCCACCCGGGGGAGGGCACCAGCTGGGCCCCGCCGGGCACCGGCGCACGCTCCAGGAAGAGAGCGATGCCCATCCCCTGGATGATCGAGATGACGACCGTCCCGTAGCGGGTGTACTGGGTGATCTTGCGCCGCCCGAGCTCCCCCTCCTTCGAGAGCTTTTCGAGGTACGGCCAGACCACCGTCAGCAGCTGCAGGATGATCGAGGCGGTGATGTAGGGCATGATCCCCAGGGCGAACAGCGCCATCCGCCGCAGGCTGCCGCCGGTGAAGGTGCTGGCGAAGCCCAGGAAGGTCTGCTCGGCCGACCGCATGAACTCGATGAGTACCTTGGGATCGATCCCCGGCGTGGGGATCTGGCAGCCGATCCGGTACACCGCGAGCAGGCCGAAGGTGAACAGCACCCGCTTGCGGAGGTCCGGAATGCTGAAGATGTTGCGGAAACTTTCGATCACGCTTCCAGCTCCTCGCAGCGTCCGCCCGCCGCCTCGATCTTGGCGCGGGCCGAACCGCTGAACTTGTGCGCCTGAACCGTCAGGGCTTTCGACACCTCACCATTGCCCAGGACCTTGACCGGTCGGCCGCGGCGCACGAGGCCGCGCTCCGCCAGGGTCTCCGGCGTGACGTCGCCCTCCAGCGCCTCCAGGTCGGAAACGTTCACCACCGCGAGCTCCACCTTCCAGATGTTGGTGAAGCCGCGCTTCGGCACCCGGCGGATGAGCGGCATCTGGCCGCCCTCGAACCCCAGCCGGTAGGTATAGCCGGAGCGGGACTTCTGCCCCTTCTCGCCCTTGCCGGCGGTCTTTCCGAGCCCCGAGCCGGGGCCGCGGCCGACCCGCTTCTTCGAATGCTTGCTCCCCTTGGCGGGGGAGAGCTCATGCAGCTTCATTTCGCCTCCTCGATCTCCAGCAGGTACGAAACCTTGGCCACCGCACCGCGCACCGCGGGGGTGTCGGGCCGCACGACCTCATGACGGATCCTCCGCAGACCCAGGCCGCGCAGCACCTCGCGGTGCGTCCGCATGGTGCCGATCACGCTCTTCACCTGGCGGATCCGGATCTTCTTGCCTTCCGTTGTGTTCGCCCCGTTGCTCGCCATAACGTCGCGCTCCTAAAGAGATGCCGTGCCGATCCTGTTCTCGTGCTCGTCCTAGGCGGATTCCGCGGGTGTCGCGTCTGCCGCCGGTGCCGCCGGGACTTCCGCCGGAGCCGCTGCCGCAGGCGTCGCCGGTGCTGCCGCTGCCGGGGTCGCCGATGCCGCCGATGCCGCGGGAGCCGCCGCCGGCCGGGACCGCCGGCTGCGCCGCGGCGCCTCCGGGGTCGCCGGGGCCAGGCCCCGCAGCTTCCTAACCTCGTCCTCATTGCGCAGGGCGAGGAGGGCGTCGAAGGTCGCCTTGACCACGTTGTGCGGGTTGGTCGAGCCCAGCGACTTGGTGAGGATGTCCTGGATGCCGGCGGTCTCGACCACCGCCCGCACCGGGCCGCCGGCGATGACGCCGGTCCCCTCGGAGGCGGGTTTGAGGAGCACGCGGCCGGCGCCGAAGACCCCCAGGGCCTCGTGCGGGATGGAGGTCCCCTTCAAGGGCACCTGCACCATGTGCCGCTTGGCGATCTCGATGCCCTTGCGGATCGCTACGGGCACCTCCTTCGCCTTGCCGGCGCCGTAGCCGACCCGGCCGTTGCCGTCGCCGATCACCACCAGGGCGGAGAACGAGAAGTTCTTGCCTCCCTTGACCACCTTGGTCACCCGGTTGATGTGGACGACCTGCTCGAAAAACTCGCTCTCGCGTTCGAAGTCCCTGGCCAAAGCTCTCTCCTTCTACCCCAGGCGGTCTATCGCCCAGAAGCACCGCCCGAAAGCGGGCTAGAATTGCAGTCCTTTTTCGCGGGCACCTTCGGCGACGGCCTTCACCTTGCCGTGGTAGATGTAGCCGCCACGGTCGAAGACCACCCTCTCGATCCCCTGGGCCTTGGCCCGCTCGGCGATCTTCTCGCCGACCAGCTTGGCGGCCGCCTGGCTGCCGGTCCCCTTGGGGCTCTTCTTCTCCGCCGTCTCGCCCGTGCCTGCGGTCTTGGCGATATCGGCGGTATCGGCGGCATTGGCTTCCGCCAGGCCGCCGCGCACGTCCGGGTCGGCCGAGCTCGCCTGGGCGAGGGTCACCCCGCGGCTGTCGTCGATCACCTGGGCGTAGACGTACTTCAGGCTCTTGTAGACCGACAGGCGCGGCCGCTCGCCGGTGCCGCGCACGCGGCTCCTCACCCGGAGGTGAGCCCGCTCGCGGCGCTCGCGCTTGCGTTTCATCTGCTTGGTGACGTGATCGCTCATCAGCGGGCTCCCCTTACTTGCCGCCGGCCTTGCCGACCTTGCGGCGCAGCACCTCGGCCTTGTACTTGATTCCCTTGCCCTTGTAGGGGTCAGGGCGGCGCAGGCCGCGGATCTCGGCCGCCACCTGGCCCACCTGCTGCCGGTCGGCGCCGGTCACCGTGATGCGGTTGGCCTTGGCGTCGATCGTGATGTTGATCCCCGGCGGGATGTCGAAGAGGACCGGGTGCGAGTAGCCGAGGGCGAACTGCACCACCGGTCCCTTGACCTCGGCCCGGTAGCCGACGCCGACGATGTCGAGCTCCTTGGTGAACCCTAAGGAGACGCCCTGGACGGCGTTCGCCAGGAGGGCCCGCAACAGGCCGTGCTTGCTGCGCTCCGGCCCGCTCTCGCCGGGTCGGTCGATGGTGATGACCCCGTCGTCGACCTTCACCGGGAAACCGGGGAAGAGGGCCTGCGTGACCTTGCCCTTCGGCCCCGAGGCGGTGAACTGCCCGTCCTCGACCTCTACCTTCGTCCCCGCGGGGAGCTTGATCGGCATCTTTCCTATACGCGACATGGGACTCCTAGCCTCCTGTTACCAGACCTCGCAGAGCAGCTCGCCGCCCACCCGCCGCTCGCGCGCCTGGCGGTCCGACAAGAGCCCCTGGGACGTCGAGAGGATCCCCACGCCCATGCCATTGCGCACCGGCTGGATCTCGTCGGCGCCGCGGTAGACCCGCCGCCCCGGCTTGCTCACCCGGGAGAGGCTGTTGATCGCCGGCCGGCCGTCCGGACTGTAGCGGAGGAAGATCCGCAGCGTGTGCCGCGGGGTCTCCCCCTCGATCACCCGGAAGTTGCGGATGAACCCCTCGTCCACCAGCAGGCGGCAGACCTCCTGCTTGAGCTTCGAGGTGGGGACATCCAGCCGGTCGTGCTTGGCCAGATGGGCGTTTCTGATCCTGGTCAAAAGATCCGAGATCGGATCGGTCATGCTCATCGAGATTCTCCTTGCCCTAACTTTTTCCTACCAGCGTACCAGCGTCTACCAGCTCGCCTTGGTGACGCCCGGGAGGTACCCCTGGAGCGCCAGGTCCCGCAGGTGAATCCGGCAGAGGCCGAACTTGCGGTAGAATCCGCGCGGGCGGCCGCAAATTCTACACCGGTTCCGGTGGCGGATTTCGAACTTGAGCTTCTTTCGCTCTTTCGCTACTTTTGCTGTGGTCGCCACGGGCGCCTCCTAACGCGGGAACGGCATGCCGAGCTGGCGCAGCAGGTACTGGGCTCGCTCGTCGTTGCCGGCGGTCGTCACGATGGTGATGTTCATCCCCTTCGGGCGCTCGACCTTGTTGTAGTCGACCTCCTGGAAGATGAGGTGGTCGCGGATGCCCAGGGTGTAGTTGCCGCGGCCGTCGAAGCTCTTCGTCGAGACGCCGCGGAAGTCGCGCACGCGGGGGAGGGCGACCGAGATCAGGCGGTCGAGGAAGTCCCACATGCGCTCGCCGCGGAGCGTCACCCGGCAGCCGATCGGCATCCCCTCGCGCAGCTTGAAGGCGGCGATCGACTTCTGCGCCCGGGTGACGGTCGGCCGCTGGCCGGCCAGGGCCGACATCTCCTCGACCGCGTCGTCCAGGATCTTGATGTTCTGGATCGCCTCGCCCATGCCCATGTTCAGGGACACCTTCTCGATGCGCGGCACCGCCATGATGTTCTCGATGCCGAACTCCTTCTTGAGCTTCGGCACGATCTCCTCGGCGTACATCTTCTTCAGGCGCGGCACGTAGTTCGGGTCGCGCTCCGAGGGGCCGGTCTCGGTGTGTTTGGCCGCCTGGGACTCTTTCTTCTTCGCCATGTCAGGACCTCAAAGCACTAGCTGAAAGTGGCGCCGCAACTCTTGCAGAGGCGCTGGGAGCGGCCGTCTTCCAAGACCTTGCGCCCCAACCGTGAAGGCTCGCCGCACTCCGGGCAGATCACCATCAGGTTCGAGATCTGCACCGGCCCCTCGCGCTCCAGGATACCCCCCTGGATGCCCTTGGGCGGGTTGGGACGGGTGTGCCGCTTGATCATGTTGACGTGCTCGACGACGGCCTTGCCCGAGGATGAGAGGACGCGCATCACCCGCCCGCGCGCCCCGCGGTCCTTGCCGGCCAGGACGAGCACCTGGTCGTTCTTCTTGATCTTCCACTTGATCATAATATTCATCAACCTCCGGCCAGCTGGCCTGCGGTCATAGTACCTCTGGAGCGAGCGAGACGATCTTCATGAACCGCTTCTCCCGGAGCTCCCGGGCCACCGGTCCGAAGACGCGGGTGCCGATCGGCTCGCCGGCGTCGTTGACCAGGACCGCGGAGTTGGTGTCGAAGCGGATGTAGCTGCCGTCCTTGCGCCGCGTCTCCTTGACCGTGCGCACGATGACCGCCTTGACCACCTGCCCCTTCTTGACCGTGCCGTCCGGCGCCGCCTCCTTGACCGAGGCGGTGATGACGTCGCCCAGCCGGCCGTACTGGCCGGAGGAGCCGCCGCGCAGGTGGATGCAGGCGATCTTCTTCGCGCCTGAATTGTCCGCTACGTCGAGAACCGTTCCCATCTGGATCATGGCTACCCTCTACTCGGCCCGCTTCAGGATCTCGCGGACACGCCAACGCTTGGTCTTCGACAGCGGACGGGACGAGACGATCTCGACCTCGTCGCCGATCTTGCAGCGGTTGCCTTCGTCGTGCGCGTGGAACTTGCTCGTCCGCTTCATGTACCGGTGATAGAGCCGGTGGGTGGCGGTGCTCTGCACGGCCACGACGACGGTCTCGTTCATCTTGTCGGAGACCACCCGTCCCACCTTGACCTGCCGCCGGCCGCGCTGCTCGGGCTTGTCCTTCGCGGTTGTTGCTGTCTCTTCCGCCATCTTCGTATCGCTCCTTAACCTACCTACCCACGCTTTTCGCGCAGGACCGTCAGCACCCGCGCCAGGTCCTTGCGTACCTGGCGCACCCGCGAGGGCTTCTCCAGCTGACCCGTGACCTTCTGCAGGCGGAGGGCAAAGAGCTGCTCGGCAAGATCCCGCTCCTTGTCCCTGAGCTCGTCGGCCGTCTGATCTCTCATCTCGTGAGCTTTCATCGCCTTACCTCAACTCCGCGTGGCGCTTGATGAAGCGCGTCTTGATCGACAGCTTGTGCGAGGCCAGACGCATCGCCTCCTGCGCGACGTCCTCCGGCACCCCTTCGAGCTCGTACAGGATGCGGGCGTTCTTGACCACCGCGACCCACTGCTCCGGGGGGCCTTTGCCCTTGCCCATGCGGGTCTCCAGCGGCTTCTTGGTGATCGGCTTGTCCGGGAAGACCCGGATCCAGATCTTGCCGCCGCGCTTGACGTGGCGGGTGATGGCGATTCGCGCCGCCTCGATCTGCCGCGCCGTCACCCAGCCGGTCTCCAGCGCCTGCAGGCCGTAGTCGCCGAAGGCGATGTAGTCGCCGCCCTTGGCCATGCCCTTGCGCCGGCCGCGCTGCTGCTTCCTGTATTTGACCTTCTTCGGCATCAACATAAGCTAGTCCTCTCGTCGTCCCTCAGGGCTCAGGCGGTCGCGCGCCGGCTCTTTTCCTTCAACAGGTCGCCCTTGTACACCCAGACCTTGACCCCGATCACCCCGTAGGTGGTGCGCGCCTCGCCCAGGCCGTAGTCGATGTCGGCCTTCAGCGTATGGAGCGGCAGCCGTCCCTCCTGGTACCACTCGGAGCGCGCGATCTCGGCGCCGCCCAGGCGGCCGCCGACCATGATCTTCACCCCCTTGGCGCCGAAGCGGAAGGCCGATTCCATGGCCTTCTTCATCGCCCGGCGGAAGGAGACGCGGCGCTCGAGCTGCCCGGCGATCGACTCGGCGACCAGCTGGGCGTCGAGCTCGGGCCGCTGGATCTCCTGGATGTTGATGTGGACCTCGCGGCCCATCTGCTTCTGGAGGTCGTCGCGCAGCTTGTCCACCTCCGCCCCGCGGCGGCCGATGATGATCCCCGGGCGCGAGGTGTAGATGGTGACCCGCAGCTTGTCGGCGGCCCGCTCGATGTCGATCTCCGAGACCCCGGCATGCCCGAGGCGGGCCTTCAGCTGCTTGCGCAGCTTCAGGTCCTCGTGGAGCATGTCGGCATACTTCTGCTCGCCGTACCAGCGCGAGTGCCAGGTCTTGTTGTAGACCAGCCGGAAGCCGTAGGGGTGTGTCTTCTGACCCATAGTATCTGCCTCAGTCGCTCTTCTTGGTGTCGAGCTTGACGGTGATGTGGCTGTAGCGCTTCAGGACGCGGAAGGCCCGCCCCATCGGCGCCGGCCGGATGCGCTTCGCCATCGGGCCGCGGTCGACGAAGATCTCCTTGACGTAGAGACGGTCGATGTCCACGTGCTCGTCCCGGTTCTCGGCATTGGCGATCGCCGATTTGAGGACCTTCTTGACGTGGAAGGCGGCATACTTCTTGGTCACCTCCAAGGTGTTCACCGCATCCTGCACGGCCTTGCCGCGGATCAGGTCGGCGACCAGGCGCACTTTCTGCGCCGAGCCCTGGACGTAGCGGAGTCGCGCTGTCACTTCCATGGTTCTCATCCTCTCCAAAGCAAGCGGCAACAAAACCCCCTACCGGGGCTTGGCACCCTTCTCGGCCTTCTTGCCGCTGTGGCCACGGAAGGTGCGGGTCTGGGCGAACTCGCCCAGCTTGTGCCCCACCATGTTCTCGCTGACGTAGACCGGGATGAACTTCATCCCGTTGTGCACGGCGATCGTGTGGCCGACCATGTCGGGGACGACCGTCGAGCGCCGGGACCAGGTCTTGATCACCCGCTTCTGGCCGCTGTTGTTCATCGTCGCCACCTTCTTCTCCAGGTGGTCGTCGATGAAGTAACCCTTCTTGAGCGAACGCGCCATCGTCTTCCTCCGCCCTTACTACTTCTTGTTGCGCCGGCGCACGATCATGGCGCTGGTACGCTTGTTTTTCCGCGTCTTGAAGCCCTTGGTCGGCACGCCCCACGGCGTCGTGGGATGGCGGCCGCCGGAGGTCCGGCCCTCGCCGCCGCCCATCGGGTGGTCGACCGGGTTCATGGTGACGCCACGGTTGTGCGGCTTCTTGCCCAGCCAGCGGTTGCGGCCGGCCTTGCCGATCGAGACGTTCTCGTGCTCGAGGTTCCCCACCTGACCGATCGTCGCGTAGCACTCGACGTGCACCCGCCGCACCTCACCCGAGGGGAGCTTGACCTGCGCCCAGGCGCCGTCGCGCGCCATCAGCTGCGCGCCGCCGCCGGCACTCCTGACCATCTGGCCGCCTCTGCCGATCTTCAGCTCGATATTGTGGATCACCGTGCCGAGCGGGATGATGCGGAGAGGCAGCGCGTTCCCGACGTTGACCTCGGCCTTGTCTCCCGACACCACCTCGGAGCCCACCGCCAGGCCGTGGGGCCACAGGATGTAGCGCTTCTCGCCGTCGGCGTAGTGGAGGAGCGCGATCCGGGCCGAGCGGTTGGGGTCGTACTCGATCGACGCCACCTGGGCCGGAATGCCGTGCTTGTCGCGCCGGAAGTCGATCACCCGGTAGCGCCGCTTGTGCCCGCCGCCGCGCCACCAGGAGGTCAGGTGGCCGCGGTTGTCGCGGCCGCCCGAATTGCTCTTCCCCTCGGTCAGCGCCTTGTGCGGCCGGTCCCGGGTCAGCTCCTCGTTGGTGAGGTGGGTCTGAAACCGCGACGCCGCGTTGGTCGGCTTTCTCTGTTTGATCGCCATCGTCTTACATCCCCTCGAAGAACTCGATTGGCTTCTCGCCTTCCACCAGGCGGACGTAGGCCTTCTTCCAGTCCGGACGCTGGCCGGAGAACTTGCCCTGCCGGCGGACCTTGCCGTGCACGAGGGCGATCCGCACCTCGGCCACCTTGACCTTGAACTGCGCCTCGACCGCCCGCTTGACGTCGATCTTGTTGGCCTTCCTCGCCACCTCGAACGCGATGATGTTCTTCTCGTCGCGCAGCTCGGTCGACTTCTCGGTGATGAGCGGCCGCCGGATCACTTCCTGGACTCTCATTTCGCCAGCACCTCCACCAGACGGTTGAGCGCGCTCTCGGAAACCACCAGGAAGGGCCGGTTCATGACGTCGTAGACGTTGACCGCCAGGGCGTCGACCGTCTTCAAGCGCGGGTTGTTGCGCGCCGCGAGCGCCAGCTTGTCGTTGTCGAACGAGTCGACGAGGAGCGCCTTGCCGTCGACGCCCAGACCGGAGAGCCGCTTGATCAGCGCCTGGGTCTTGTGGCTGTCGACCTCCAGGTTGTCGAGGACCAGGATGCGCGACTCGGCGGCCTTGACCGAGAGGACCGACTTCAGGGCGTTCCTCTTCTCGCGCGGCGTCATGTCCTTGTGCCAGTCCTTGGGGAGCCGGCCCCAGACCGTGCCGCCCTTCCTCCACTTGGGGTTCCGGATGTCGCCCGTCCTGGCGCGGCCGGTGCCCTTCTGGCGCCACAGCTTCTTGCCGGAGCCCGAGACCTCGGCGCGCGTCTTGGTCTTGTGCGTGCCGCGCCGCTGGCTCGCGAGATACGCCTGGACCGCCTCGTGGATGAGGTGCTCCTTGTAGGGATAGGCGAACACCGAGTCGGGCAGATCGATCTGCCGCAGCTCCTGGTTGTCGAAGTTCTTGACTGCGATCTTCATAATGGTTCCCCGTCGGCCCCCTAGCCCCGTTACCCGCGCTTGGCCCGCTTGATGGTCAGGTAGCTGTTCTTCGCCCCCGGCACGGCGCCGCGCAGGTAGAGCAGGTTCTGCTCGGGGTCGACCTTGACCACCTGCAGGTTCTTGACCGTTACCCGCTCGCCGCCCATCCGGCCGCCCGCCCGCATGCCGGCGAGGACGCGCGAGGGGAAGGCCGAGGCGCCGATCGAGCCCGGGGCGCGATGGAACATCGAGCCGTGGGTGGCGCGGCCGCCGGCGAAGCCGTGGCGCTTGACGACGCCCTGGAAGCCCTTGCCCTTGCTGGTGCCGACGACGTCCACGTACTCGTTCTCTGCGAAGATCGAGGCCTTGACCTCGTCTCCCGCCTTGGCCCCGTCCTCGGCGCCGATCTTGAACTCCGCCACCTCACGGACCGGCGGGACCCCCGCCTTGGCGAAGTGGCCGGCCCGCGGCTTGGTCACCTTCTTGGGCGGCTTCTCCTCGACCAGGCCGAGTTGCACCGCCTCATAGCCGTCGTTCGCGACGGTCTTCCTCTGGACCACCAGGCAGGGGCCGGCCTTGACCACGGTCACCGGAACCGCCGTCCCCTTCTCGGTGTAGATCTGGGTCATGCCCAGCTTCTTTCCCAGGATGCCTTCCATCACCGCACCTCGCTCCAGCTCAATGTCGTTACTTGCCAAAGGCCTTGATCTCGACGTCCACACCGGCGGGCAGCTCGAGCTTCATCAGGGCGTCGACGGTCTGACTCGTGGGCTCAAAGATGTCGAGGAGCCGTTTGTGGGTACGGATCTCGAACTGCTCGCGCGACTTCTTGTCGACGTGCGGCGAGCGGTTCACCGTGTAGCGCGAGATGTCCGTGGGGAGCGGGATGGGTCCCACGACTCGCGCTCCCGTCCTCCGCGCCGTGTCCACGATCTCGTGGGTGGACGTGTCCAGGATGCGATAATCGAACGCCTTCAGGCGGATCCGGATCTTCTCGTTGACCATTGGCTTGCTCTAACTCCCTCTATCTCCTCGGTGGAAGCTACTTGACGATGTCCGTGACGGTGCCGGCGCCGACCGTCCTGCCACCCTCGCGGATGGCGAAGCGCACGCCCTTCTCCATCGCGATCGGCGCGATCAGCGTCACTTCCAGGCTCACGTTGTCCCCCGGCATCACCATCTCCGTACCCTCCGGCAGCTTCGCCACCCCCGTCACGTCCGTCGTGCGGAAGTAGAACTGCGGACGGTAGCCGTTGAAGAACGGCGTGTGACGGCCGCCCTCCTCCTTGGTCAGGATGTAGACCTCGCCCTTGAACACCGTGTGCGGCGTGATCGAGCCCGGCTTCGCCAGCACCTGGCCGCGCTCCACGTCGTCCTTCTTGGTGCCGCGGAGCAGCACCCCGATGTTGTCGCCCGCCTGACCCTGGTCGAGCAGCTTCTTGAACATCTCGACCCCGGTCACGATGGTCTTCACCGTCGGACGGATGCCGATGATCTCCACCTCGTCGCCGACCTTGACGATCCCGCGCTCCACCCGGCCGGTCACCACCGTGCCGCGGCCGGAGATCGAGAAGATGTCCTCGATCGGCATCAGGAAGTCCTTGTCGACCGCCCGCTCCGGCACCGGAATGTAGGTGTCGACCGCGTCGATCAGCTCGATGATCTTCTTGCCCCACTCGTCGTCCGCCTTGCCGCTCTCCAGCGCCTTGAGCGCCGAGCCGCGGATGATGGGGATGTCGTCGCCGGGGAAGTCGTAGGAGGTCAACAGCTCCCGGAGCTCCAGCTCGACCAGGTCGAGCAGCTCCGGGTCGTCCACCATGTCGCACTTGTTCATGAAGACCACCATG
>DASQPA010000221.1:0-6663 GCA_035644215.1 Thermoanaerobaculia bacterium | reverse complement strand
CCGGCAGCATCCACCGCCGACGCTCGCGGACGGCGAGGCCCAGGGCCGCGGCGATCAGGGCCGGAGCCAGGGCGGCGCCGGCGATCAGGTTGTAGAAGGAGAGGTGGGAGAGGAAGTAGCCGCTCGCCGTGTAGCAGACCGCTCCCGCCCAGGCCGCCTCGCGGCGGAGGCCGAAGCTCCTCGCCATCCAGGCGAAGGCGAAGGGGGCGAGGAGGAGGTGGAGCCAGAAATGGGCGTTGAGCGCCCAGATGGGCGAGGCGAGGAGGTAGAGGAGGTTGTCGGGATAGAAGGGGACGGCGTTGGGGTTGCCGGCGAGCGGCTGGCCGCCGGCCCGCCAGGGGTCGATCAGGGGGAGGGTTCCGCGGTGCAGCGACTCCGCCTCCGACCACTTCATCGGCAGGTGGGCGTTGAAGGTGTCGCGCAGGAAGAGAGTCTCGCTGCCGCGGGCGAGCGGCAGGGCGATCCAGGCGAGGAGCAGGAGGAGGGGGGCGGTATAGAGGAAAAGAGGACGTTTCATGCCGGAGCCCCCAGAGAACCCGTACTCCCCATACAATACCCGCCGTGCTCGTTCCCCTCGTGCGCTCGATGCGGCCCACCCAGTGGCCGAAGAACCTCTTCGTCCTCGCTCCGCTCGTCTTCGGGCGGCTCCTGGGCGACCGCCAGGCCATCCTGCGCGCCCTCCTCGCCCTGGTCGCCTTCTGCCTCGCCTCGTCGGCGGTCTACCTGATCAACGACATCAAGGACCGGGAGGAGGACAGGAACCACCCCCTGAAGCGCCACCGGCCGCTCGCCGCCGGCACCCTGGGGGTGCCGGCCGCAATGGCGGCGCTTTTGGTCCTCGCCGGAGCGGCCATCGCGCTCGCCCTCTCCCTGGGGACCGGCTTCGCGCTGATCCTCGTCGTCTACCTGCTGATCAACCTCCTCTATACCCATGGGTTGAAGCACGTGGTCATCCTCGACGTCATGTCGATCAGCGCCGGATTCGTGCTGCGCGTCCTGGCGGGGGCGGCGGCGACCGCGGTCCAGGTCTCCTCCTGGCTCCTCCTCTGCACCATTTTCCTCTCCCTCTTCCTCGCCTTCTCGAAGCGCCGGCACGAGATCACCCTCCTGGCCGAGGGGGCCACCTCCCAGCGCCGGGTGCTCCACCACTACAGCGCGGCGTTCCTCGACCAGATGATCAACGTGGTGACGGCCTCCTCGGTCGTCTCCTACGCCCTCTATGCGGTGGCTCCCGAAACGGTGGAGAAGTACCACACCCAGCACCTGATCTACACCCTCCCCATGGTGCTCTTCGGCATCTTCCGCTATCTCTACCTGATGTACCAGGAGCCCGGGGAGCGCAATCCGACCGAGGCCATTCTCGGAGATCCGCCCTTCCTGATCAACATGGTGCTCTGGGGTCTGGCGGTGGTGGCCATCGTGTACTGGCGGGCGTGAGGGGGGACCCTGTACAATGCCAGCAGGAGAATGGCCGTGACGATTCCCGATCTTGAAGCTGAAGCGCTCCGCCTCGATCCTCGCGACAGGGTCCACCTCGCGCACACCCTCGTGACGAGCCTGGGCGAGCTTTCGCTCCAACAGATTCAAGAGCTGTGGATCGACGAGGCGCAGCGGAGGGACGAAGAGCTCGAAGCCGGCACGGTTCAGGCCGTCCCCGGCCCTGAGGTCTTTGCCCGTATTCGCCGCCGGCACTCTTGAGCCTTCCCTACCAGTTTCATCCGCTTGCCGAGCAGGAGCTCGACGAGGCCGTCGACTTTCTTGAGGCCGAACGACCCGGAACCGGCCTCGCCCTCGCCACTGCCGTCGAGCAGGCCGTACACCAGGTCTGCGAGTATCCCAGGTCAGGCCGCGTGGTTCGCGCTGACATCCGATCCAAGCTCGTTCTGCCGACCCGCCGCTGGCATTACAGCGTAATCTACAGGATCAGGCACGACCATGTCCGAGTGCTGGCCGTCGCTCATCACAGACGACAGCCCTTCTACTGGTTTGCACGGCGTTAGGGCTAACCCCCTACCGGTAGCGCTCCTCCCCCTCCCGACCCCGATATTTAGCCCCCCTTGAATTGCGTCGCCGGGCGCGCTACCATCCGCGACCAGCAGTTTCTGTAGGCAGTCCGTCGGTCCGTTCTGTGCGATGAAGATCAAACTCTTCGCTGTACTCGGCCTCTTCCTCTGTCCGCTCCTCGCGGCGGCCACCGAGGTGCGCCTGACGCTGGGCGCCAGCGGCCGCCGGGTGATCTGCAACGAGTCGCTCGACCAGCGTACCCGCCGCCTGTCGAGCCGCCTGGTCGCCATCCCCGACGCCCGCATCGAGCCGCTCATCGCCTTTCACGCCGACAACCAGCAGCTCGACCCCAAGCTGGTGCGGGCGGTGATCCAGGTGGAATCGGGGTACAACGCCCGCGCCCGGTCGCGCAAGGGAGCCATGGGCCTCATGCAGCTCATGCCGGACACCGCCGCCGAGCTGGCGGTCTCCGACCCCTACGACCCGGACCAGAACCTGCGCGGCGGCACCACCTACCTGCGGCGGATGATCGACCACTTCAAGGGGCAGATCGAGCTCGCGGTGGCGGCCTACGATGCCGGCCCCGGGGCGGTCGAGAAGCATGGCGGAATCCCACCCTACGCCGAGACCCGCGACTACGTGAAGCGGGTGCTCGCCCTCTGGCGTGGTGCCGGCGGCGGTGGCGGCGGACGCGAGCTGCCGCGCTGGACGACGAACGCCAGCCCCAGCCCCGTCCGCAAGACCTACCTGACCCGCGCCGGCGGCCGCCTCCTTCTGACCACCGCCCTGGACGCCCCGCGGTAGCCCCGCCACCCACCCGCCGCCTTGCCGGCTCCGCTTGATCCTCGCGGAAGGTCCCGGCTGGCATAGAATGCCCCGGGCACACTCTGTCCCACCCCCGCGATGCTCAACGTCCCCAACCTGCTCTCGATCTGCCGGATCCTCCTCGTTCCGCCCCTCGTGGTGGTCCTGCTCACCAAGTTTCCGGGCAAGGAGTTCGTCGGCCTGGGGCTCTTCCTCTTAGCCGCCTTGATGGACTTCCTCGACGGCTTCCTCGCCCGCCGGCGCAACCAGGTCACCCGCCTGGGGACCCTGCTCGACCCGGCGGCGGACAAGATCCTCATCGCCGCCGCCTTCATCTCGCTGGTCGAGCTCGACCACGAGCTGGTGCCGGCCTGGATGGTGGTGGTGATCATCGCCCGGGAGCTCGCCGTCTCCTCGCTGCGCAGCTTCGCCGCGGCCGAGAGCCTGGTCATCCCCGCCGGGGTCTCGGGGAAGATCAAGACCATCGTCCAGATCGTCTCGGTCGCCTTGCTCATCATCTACCAGCAGCTCGGCGAGTTCCGCCACCTGGCGCCGCTCTCCCTCTGGGTCGCCGTCCTGGTCACGGTCTACTCGGGCGTCGAGTACTTCGTGCGCTTCGGCCGGCTCATCCTGCACGGCGAGACGCCCGAGTCCTTGAAGCGGCCCTCCTCGAGGCGCTAGATGCAGGGCCACCCCCTGGCGCGCCTGGCTCTCCTGGCACGGCGCAGGTACCGCGCGATCTTCGGCACCGCCGCCCTCCTGGTCGGGATCTCGATCCTCCTCGCCTCCCGGCTCACCTTCGACACCGACATGCTGAACCTCCTGCCGCGGCAGGACCCGGTGATCGGCGCCTACATCCAGACCCTCTCCGACTTCGGCGCCAACACCTTCCTCTTGGTCGCCGTGCGGGTGCCCGAGGGGGCTGACCTTCCACCCTACGAGAGCCTGACCGACGACCTCGCGGGCCGCTTGAAGGCGCTGCCGGAGGTGAAGAGCGTCGAGCACCGGATCGGCGACCCCCGGGAGCTGCTCGACACCTTCTTCCCCAAGGCCATCCTTTTCCTCGACGCCCCCGGCCGCCAGGCGCTCGCGGCGCGGCTCTCGGACGAGGGCATACGGCACCACGTCTCCGAGCTGCGCCGGCAGCTCCAGACCCCGGCGGGAATGGTGGTCAAGGAGCTGGCGAAGCTCGATCCGCTGGGCCTCTCCGGGATCTTCCTGGGCCGGCTCGAACGCTCGCGCGGCACCCTCGCCGTCGACTGGACGAGCGGCTACTACCTGTCGCGCGACCACCGGCTCCTCCTCCTCCTGGTGGAACCGGTAAAACCGCCGCAGGACATCCCCTTCGACCGCCGGCTCGCCAGGGCGGTCGACCGCGAGATCGCCCGCTCGCTCGCCGGCTGGAGCGAGGCGCCCCCGCGGCCGCAGGTGGTGGCCGGCGGCCCCTACCTGACCGCCCAGGGGGACGAGGCGCTGCTCCGCCGCGACATGGTGATCAACATCGTCACCTCAGGCGTCGGGGTCTTCCTCCTCTTCCTCTTCGCCTTCCGCCGGGTGGGGGCGCTGCTTTACGCCTTCGTGCCGCTTCTCTCCGGCCTCGCCCTCACCTTCGGCTTCTCCAAGGCGACGCTCGGCACCCTCTCCTCGGCGACCAGCGTCGTCGCCGCCCTCCTGATCGGCCTGGGGATCGACTTCGTCATCGTCTCCTACGGCCGCTACGTCGAGGCGCGCCGGAGCGGCGCCGACCTCGAGGGGGCGCTCCTCTGCGTCGGGAGCTCCTGCTCGGGGGCGGTGGTGGCGGGGGCGGCGACCACCGCGGCCACCTTCTACGCCTTCACCTTCACCCCCTTCACCGGCCTGCGCCAGATGGGGCTCCTGACCGGCACCGGCATCCTCTTCTGCATGGTCTCGGTGCTCCTCCTCCTCCCCGCCATGCTCGCCTGGGGCGAGGACCGGAGCCGAAGGAAGAAGACCGCGCCGCGGCTCTACCTCCACAGCTTCGGCACCCAGCGGCTGACCTGGCTGGCGATGCGCCACCCCCTCCCCGCCCTGGGGATCGGCCTCGTCGTCACCCTGGGGATGCTGGCCGCCGCCAGCCGGGTACAGTTCGACGAGAGCATGAAGACCATGCGGCCGAAGGGGAACCGGGGGATCGACGTCTCGGTCGAGGTCGCCAGCCACTTCGGCTCGGGGTTCGATTCGATGATCCTGGTCCTCTCGGGCGCCACGCCGGAGGAGGTGATCGACCTCTCGGACCGCGCCGCGGCCGGCGCCCAGAAGCTGATCGACCAGGGGGTCCTCTACCGCACCTCGGGGGTCACCTCGCTGATCCCGCCGCCGCGCCACCAGGCCGAGGCCCTCGACTGGCTGGAGCGCCAGCGCGGCGGCGCGCTCGACTTCGCCCGCATCCGCGCCACCTTCGGCCAAGCGCTCGCCGAGCAGGGGCTGCGCGCCGCGCCCTTCGCGCCCGGCCTCGACCTCCTCGGCCGGGCGATCAACCTGACCGGGCCGATCGGCCTCGCCGACTTCGACAGCACCCAGGAGACCCGCCTCCTCCTCGGCCGCTATCTGAAGAAGACCGACTCGGGCTGGCGGGCCGCCCTCTACCTCTACCCGCCGGGCAACCGCTTCCGCCGCGAGCCGCCGCAAGAGGCGGTGGCCCTCGCCCACGACCTCGGCCCCGCCGCCGTGCTCTCGGGGGTGAACGTGATCAACCAGCGGGTGCGCGCCCTCGTCCTCAGAGACGCCTGGATCGCCGGCTTCCTCGGCCTCGGGCTCGTCGCCCTCCTCCTCTGGCTCGACTTCCGCCGCCTCTCGGACGTGCTCCTCGCCCTGGCGCCGCTCCTCGTGGGGATCATCTGGATGGTCGGCGGGATGGTGCTCCTGGGCATTCAGATGAACTTCTTCAACATCTTCGTGACCACCATGATCATCGGCATCGGGGTGGACTACGGGATCTACATCCTGCACCGCTACCGCGAGTCGCGCGACCTGCCGCGCGAGCCCTTCGAGAAGGCGATCCGGGAGACCGGCAAAGCGGTGGCGGCCGCGGCCCTGTCGACGATCGTGGGCTTCGGCTCGATCTCGTTCTCCCACTACCCCGGCCTGCGCTCGACGGGAGAAGTGGCGATCCTGGGAGCGTTGTCGACGGCCCTGGTGGCGATCACCCTGCTGCCGGCCTGGCTCAGCCGGCGGGAGACGCGGCGGCGGGAGGAGCGGGAGCGGAAGGCGGCCTGAAACGCCGGCCCTCCGCTCCGCGGGCTTCGATCCTATCCCTCGTTCTCGTCGTTGCCGCTGCGATTCAACAGGTTCTTGAGCCGCTGGTACTTGGTGAGCTGCTGGGCGGTGAGGATCGCCGAGAAGTCCTTGTCGAACTTGGCGAAGGCGGCGGCGATCGCCAGGTCGTTCTGGTGCCGGGTGACCACCAGCTTGCCGATGGCGCAGTTGTCCGGCGCGGGCGAGCCCAGGGCGGTCCGGATCTGCTGGTCGAGCGAGGCGTTGGCCGTCGTCAGCGGCTTGACCGTGTTCTGAAGGGTCTGGATCAGCCCCTTCAGGGTGTCGGTCTGAGCGCGCGTCAGCTTGAGCGCCTGAATGAGGACGCTGGGACGAGCGACCAGGGAAGTGATCACAGGGTCCGGGCCGGCGGCGGCCGGGTCGGCAACCCCCGGGACGGCGAGGAGCGTGAGCAGAACGGCAGTGAGGAGGGCGGTTCTCTTCCGATTCATCACAGACTCCTTACGTAACTTGGCAGAGATGATAGGCCCTGCGCGGCCTCCGGGCAAGGGTCCCCGCCCCGACCTCAGGCGTCAATCCGGCGCGCCACCTCGGCAATCGCCGCCGCCAGCGCCTCCGGCG
>DASQPA010000220.1:0-33174 GCA_035644215.1 Thermoanaerobaculia bacterium | reverse complement strand
CGCGAGCTCTCCATGGGCCAGCGCCGGCGGGCGGTCCTCGCCGCCGCCTTCGTCGGCCGGCCGGATCATGTCCTCTTAGATGAGCCGCTCGAAGCCATGGACCGCGGCGCCAGAGACGACGTCCTCGCCTGGATCGACCGCCTGATCGCCGCCGGCGCCACCGTGGTCACCGTCTCCCACGACCTGGAGCCGTTCGCCCCCCGGGCGGCGCGGATTCTCACCGTGCGGGACGGGAAGTGCCGGCTCTTCGACCCGCTACCGGAAGACCCGGTGGAACGCCGAGAGCTGTTGGAACGGCTGGCGCGGGGTGAGGACGCTCTGCCGACGCGAAGGTCTGCAGCGCCAGGTCGATGACCTCCTCCCCGGCGATCTTGATCGCCGCCAGGTGCGGAGCGCCGCGAATGATACGGTGCCGAGCCCCGGCGCGCTCGGCCAAGTTCCGGGTGTCCACCGGACGCACCCCTAAGTCCTCGCTCCCGCTCACGTAGGCGGCCGCGGCGACCTGGAGCGCCGGGGCGTGGCGGCGCAGGTCGAGGAAACGGTAGACCCGCGGGAAGCTGCAGCGCAGAAAGAGGTAGCCGGGCCGCCAGCGGGGCAGGACCCGCCACGACCATTCGAGGAGGTGGGGGGAGACGTCCTCGAACATGGCGCCCGCCACAAAGTCGGTCCGGCTGAGGACGAGGTGGGCCCAGAAGCCGCCGCTGCTCACCCCCCAGACGTGGAGCGGCAGGCCGTCGGCCAGCTCCCGCAGCTTGGCGAGCCCGGCCGCCACTTCGCGGTCGTGGAGGCCGTGCGGCGGACCGCTCCCTCCGAAACCGGCGAAGTCCAGGGTGAGCGCGTGGTAGCCCGCCGCCCGCAGGGCCTCGATCCGCCCGCCGCGGTAGAAGTAGCTCTTCCCCCAATGGAGCCAGGGGTGGAGCAGGAGGACCGCCCCGCGCGCCGGACCGGGAGCCTCATACCAGGTCGCGGCGAGGGAGCCCCGGCCGTCCAGGCGCGGCACGGCGAGGCTCTCCGCCGGGAGGAGCTGCGGCGGCGGATCGCGCGGCGGGTACGGCGGCAGAGAGGGGGAAAACGCTCGGAAGACAGGGCTTCCCCACCGCTCCTCCCAGGCTGTGGGCCGCACCGGGGCGGCCTTGGGTCTTCCCTCGAACACTCTGTTTGCGGCCTCCTCGCCCCGCAACCCGGTTGGGCGGGCGGCAAGGGGTACGCGTTACAGCGAAAAGGGGCACCGGGAGCGCCGGCTTTAGACCGCCTTCGCCAGCCCTTCGGTGGTGTCGAGGACCGAGCGCACGGCCTGGGCCAGGGCCTGCGCGGAGAACGGCTTCTGCAGACAGAGAGGGGCGTCCTCCCCGCCCAGGAGCGGCTCCTCGTTGTAGCCGGACATGTAGATCACCCGCATCCCCGGCCGGCTGGCGAGGAGGCGCGTGGCGAGCTCGGGGCCCTTCATCCGCGGCATGGTGACGTCGGTCACCAACAGGTCCAGGTGCTCCGCGGTCTCCGCGGCGAGGGCCAGGGCCTCGTCCCCGCTCGCCGCCGACAGCACCCGGTACCCCTTGCCGGTGAGGATCTGGCGCAGCACCGCCCGCGCCTCCTCCTCGTCCTCGACCAGGAGGAGGGTCTCCGAGCCGCTGTCGGGGCCGCACGCCACCTCCACCCCCTGGACGCTCTCGCGCTCCTCGGTCGCCGGCACGTAGATGCTGAAACAGGTCCCCTGGCCGGGGGCGCTGTCGACGAAGATGTGACCGCCGCTCTGCCGGACGATGCCGTAGACGGTCGACAGGCCGAGCCCGGTCCCCTCCCCCTTGGTGCTGAAGAAGGGCTCGAAGATCCGCTGCTGGGTCTCGGGGTCCATGCCGATACCGGTGTCGATCACCGTCAGCACCACGTAGGAGCCGGGCGGCACGTCGGCATGGGGCGCCGGGCGGCCGGGCGAGACCTCGAGCGACATGGTGCGGATGACCAGCCGGCCGCCCCCCGGCATGGCCTGCCGGGCGTTGACCGCCAGGTTGACGATCACCTGCTCCATCTGCCCGGGGTCGATCTTGATCCGCGCCAGGCCGGGGGCGAGGTCGGTCAGCAGGGTGACGTCCTCGCCGAGCAGCCGCTGGAGCATCTTCTCGACGCTTGAGACGACGGCGTTGACGTCCATCACCCGCTTCTCCATCGGCTGTCGTCGCGCGAAGGCGAGGAGCTGCTTGGTGAGCGAGGCCGCCCGCTGCCCGGCGTCCTTGATGCCGGTCAGGTTGCGGCAGAGGAAGGGGTCGTCCGCGTACTCCTCGATCAACAGGTCGCTGTAGCCGAAGATGGCGAGCAGGCAGTTGTTGAAGTCGTGCGCCACGCCGGCCGACAGCCGTCCGATCGCCTCCATCTTCTGCGACAGGAGGAGCTGGCGCTGGAGCATCTTGTTCTCCGCCTCGTCGCGCTTCCTCCGCGCGATGTCGCGGATGGCGACGACCGTGACGTCCTCACCCTGGAAGACGTACTTCTTGCCGGCGATCTCGATGTCGACCGGCGTCCGGTCGCGCCGCCAGCCCACCCCCTCGCGCGGCTCGGCGCCCAGGCCGGCCTCCCCCTCCGAGACGAGGTCGGCCAGGTCGCGGCCGATGAGCTCGAAGGCGGTACAGCCGAAAATGGCGAGCAGGCCGTGGTTGACCTCCAGAATGCGGCCGTTCCGGACGATGGCGATCCCCTCCAGGGTCGCCTCAAAGAGATTCCTGAAACGCTCTTCGCTGCGCCGGATCTCCTGCTCGGCGGTCTTCCTCTGGGCGATCTCCTGCTGGGCGCGCTCGTAGAGGCGGATGTTCTCGACCATCGGGGCGATCTGGTTCGCCACCGTCGAGAGCAGCCGCACGTCGCTCGCCGGATAGTAGTCGTCGGGATCGCGACGGCCGATCAGCCAGACCCCGATGGCCTTGGCCTGGAGGGCGAGCGGAATGGCGAGCCGCACCCAGGAGCGCGGCCCCGGCAGTTCCGGCGGCGCCGGCGGCGGGAGGTAGCGCCCGCCCTGGGCGAGCAGGGTGGCGA
Organism: Thermoanaerobaculia bacterium; assembly: GCA_035644215.1. Taxonomy (GTDB): domain Bacteria; phylum Acidobacteriota; class Thermoanaerobaculia; order Multivoradales; family UBA5704; genus DASQPA01. The sequence goes on along the minus strand of DASQPA010000220.1, from coordinate 30,150 downwards.
GCTCCTCGATCGTCGGCTCCGGCTCGCCCTGGGGAACCGCCTGCTCGTAGAGGCTCTCCCGCGCCCCGTCGGCGAAGAGGTAGAGGGCGGACTGGCGGATGAGCAGGGTGGGGAGGATCTCGTCGGTGATCACCCGCGCCAGCACCGTGCGGTCGAAGGCGGTGGGGATGCGCTCGGAGACGATGCCGATGACCTCTTCCGGGGAATGGCGGATGCCGAAGACGTGCCGGTCGACGAGGAGCTGGAAGCGCTGGCGCAACACCGGGGTGAGCACGGCGAAGAGCAGCGAGAGGGCGATCATGGTGAACAGGAGCTGCGCGTTGACCGGCGCCCACCGGCTGGCGGTGATGAAAAGGACGGTGACGAAGAAGAGGATCGAGAGGGCTGAGAAGCCGTAGGCGCCCATCAGGCGGTTGGCGCGGAACTCGAGCGTCCCCAGATGGTGCTTGTAGATGGCATAGATGTAGCTCATCGGCAGCATCGGGATCGACAGCGCCGAAATGCCGGTGATCCAGGGGAAGAGCGCCCGCAGGTCGACGAACTCGGGCTGCCGCATGATCTGCGGAAAGACACCGAAGATGCTGATGAACGGCACCAGGCCCAGGAGCATGCCGAAGAGCATGATGCGGTTCGCCACCTTGACCGCGGGGTCCGCCGACAGCCCCAGGCGCGACACCAGGAGACCAGCGGACAACAGGACGCTGGCGGCGGCCCACCAGACGGCGAGCTTGCCCATGCCGCGCTGCGGAGAGAAGTCGAAGACGACGAGGACGAACGCCGCCAGGTAGAGCGGCGCGAGGAGCGCGATCCGCTTCCCCCGCCCGAGGAGCGGGCGGGGCAGGATGAGGTGCAGGTGGAGAGCGATGGGCAGGAAGAGCCAGATGGCGACATGGTAGACGAGACCGGCGCCGCCGGTACGCGCCGACGAGGCCAGGCCGCTCGCGAACCAGAGGGCGATCACGTAGCCGAAGAAGACGAGGACGAACCAGCGCTCGTCGCGCGGCCGCAGGAAGACCACGGCGACCGTCCCCATCAGCCAGAAGATGATCGGGAAGACCGCCTGCGGCCCCACCCCGGTGAGGAAGGGGTGGGCGCTGTGGGTGTGCATCTGCGTGCGCAGGGTGAGGAGCTTGCCGCCGCGCAGCAGGCGGACGACCGCCGTGCCGTCGGGTCCGATCCCCGACCGCAACTCGACCGTGCGGTCGAGCCGGTAGCGTTCGAAGTCGAGCCCGCCGATCGAGAGCAGCCGATCGCCCACCCGCGGGCAGTCCCGGCCCGGAGGACAAGGCGGCGCCGTGAACACCTCCCAGCTGGGGGTGAGGGTGAAACCGAGCTCCGGAAAGACCGTGACGTACGGATAGTACAGGCAGGCCAGGAGCACGAGGAGAGAAACCGCTCCCCAGAGCAGATCGGTTTTGAGGGCGCGGACCCGCGCCTTTATCGCTTCGAATCCCATGGGACTGACGAAGGGAAGTTTACACCAGGCGCGGTGGCGGGCCGCCGGTCGGCGTCCGCTTTCGCCGCGAGACGGTGCCGCGAAGCCCCGGGGCAGACGGTCTCTCGGGGCTCCGCGGGCACGGTTGGGAGCGGCCTGGTCCTCGGCGGGCTCACTCCGGCGTACGGGTAGGTCAGGCACCCGTAGATGCCGAGCACACGGCCGGAGGCACAGATCCGGTGGTATCCCAGAAGGACCAGTTGGCGGCAGGATCGGCCACCATCTGGGCGACCAGGCTCCCCAGGTCCTCGATTCGACTCAATCGATAGAGGGCGACGAACAGCGAGCTCTTCTCGCTTCCAAGCTGAGTGTTGAAATCGCGAATGGTCATGATTTCCAGCCTCCCGGGGAAAGGGATTCAAGCCCCTTCTCGAAGAAAAGGTTCACATCCTTTCAGGTCGACGCAGGGCGGATGGGGAGGGCGAGGGCGGCGGAGCGCGCGCGCAGCTTGGCAGGTCGGGGACTGTGGGGGGCGCAGTGGGAGGGCGGCGGCTGGGGACGGCAGGGCCCTCTCGCATGGCGGCGAACAGCCAGGTGGAATCCGGATTCCAGGGCGGCTTCCAGGCCCTCGCCGTCGGTGCCGGAGCGGCGATACCGGCGATATGGGTGATGGAGGAAGCGCTCATCTCAATCGCTCATCCGAGCGCCAGCGCCGCCGGCTCCTCGACCCCGACCGAGGCGAGCATCCGGTGGAGCGGTGTCAGGTGGGTTTCGAGCAGGAGGGCGACCGGCTCGGGAGAGGCGAGCGGCAGGCGCTGGAACAGACTCTGCGCCTCCTTCGAGAACTCGAACATCTTGAAGGCACAGAAACTGACCGCACCGCTCGACAGGAGGATCTTCTGCGCCGCGGCGAGCGCCTCCGGCTCCTCCACCCGTCCCGACAGAGCGAGGAAACGCTCGCGATCCGGGTGCTCCGCGGTCATGGCGTAGAGGATCGGCAGGTTGTTCGAGCGGCGCTGCCAGTCGGCGCCGGCTGGCGCCTGGAGGGCATCGGAGAGGTCGTCGCTCACCTGGACCAGCCGGCCGAGGATGCAACCGAGGCGGTCGAGGCCCTCGGCCACGGCTTCCGGAGCGCCCGCGATCTGCGCCCCCATGCGGAAGGCGGCACCGAAGAGCGGCGGGGTCTTCTCCCCCACCACCCGCCAGTACTCCTCCTCGCCGGTCACCTCGCAGGCGTCCAGCCCTTGGCCGAAGGCGGTGCCCAGCGCCATGCGGGCGAGGGTCGCCTGGAGGGCCGAACGGGTCGACGCCGGGAGGTCGGAATCGTCGAGCAGCCGGTGCCCGGCCGCCTGGAAGGCCAGGGCCAGGTTGGCGATCCGTCCCTCCCCCAGCCGGCGGTAGTCGCCGCGAGGATCGAGGTCGAGCATGTCGTCGACCAGATGGATACTGATCAACGAGCAGAAGATGGCCGCCGCAGCCGGCAGCGCCATGGCGGCGTCGCCGCCCACGGCCGTACAGGCGATTCTTGGATAGTCCCAAACCGAGAGCGACTCGCGGTAGCCCACGCGTTCGATCAGCTCCAACATCTCCGGCCAGGCGGCGACCTCGTGGAGTGATCGAATCCGGGCCTTCATCTCTTCGAACTGCATTCCCGCATCTCCCTCAATTTGATACTTTCTATTTTATAAGCCCCCGGGGCTCGTCACGAGCTCCCGGGGGCACCAGACTCACTCGACCCGCGATCGCGGGCCGAAGATGCCGTTTACGCTCCCGACGGGCACTCGGTCACCTGCTGGTTCCAGATCACCCAGTCTCCCGCCGGATCGCCCGTGCCGCCACCGGAAAAATGGCTCACATCTTCGACCAGGCTCAACCGGCGCAAGGAGGCCAGAAAAGAGTTCTCTTCGTTCCCCGAAACAAGCTTCATATAAAAGTCACGAATAGACATTGGCGTAGTCTCCACAGAAAAGGGCGAGCACCTTCGGAAAGGGCCACCACCCTCTAGGTTAATGTTACAGTAAGACTTGAAGAAAAGCGATGAGGTACAGCGAGGTTAATATGTGCCTTTGATCTACCTCCCCCCAAGATACAAGATATAGACTACATTGAATTTAAGGACAGATCGCGTCCGGCGGAATCGATCGTCTGGAGTAAGAGTGTACCATCGGACGTCGAACCGGGACAGGTGATTTCGCGGCGCCCGTGAACGGACGCCGGCGCGAACGCGTGAGACTTAGGGGGGCGGAGAAACTACTGCGCCGCGGCGGCGCCCAGCGGGGTGAGCCGATCGGGGCGGGAGGGGTGGGCGATGCCGACGCGCGCGGAGCTCGCGAGGTCTCTGCCGGGCAGCGGCTCCAGGAAGTAGTAGCCCTGTCCGTAGTCGATCCCCAGGATGCAGAGGATCTCCGCCTCCTCCTCGGTCTCGACCGCCTCCATGATCGTCGCCGTGCCGGTGCGCGCCGCCATCTCGGCGGTGCTCTGCACGAGGATCTGCTTGAACGGATCGCGCGCCAGGTTGCGGCAGAAGGTCCCGGAGATCTTCAGGTAGTCGGGCCTCAAGTCCTGGAAGAGATTCAAATTCGACGATCCTTCGCCGTAGTCGTCCAGGGCGATCCGGAAGCCGCGCTCGCGCAGGCGTTGCAGGGTGGTGGCGAAGGCGCGCGGGTTGACGATCGTCTGCTGCTCGGTCAATTCGAGGATGATGTTTTCCTCGCGCAGGCTGGAGTTGCGCACGACGTCGACCAGGTGCTCGGTGAAGTCGGGATTGGTCATCGAGCGCGGCTGGACGTTCAGGAACGTATTGACCACGCTTCCCAGCTGGCGCACCTCGGTCAGGGCGGCCTGGATGCAGATCATGTCCGCCTTGAACAACAGCTCCTTGTGGGCCGCGTACCCGAGGAAGATCACCGGGTTGCCGAGGACCGAATCGGTGGGTCCCCGGGCCAGGCCCTCGACGCCGAAGACCTCGAATGGCGCGCCGCCCCGCCGCAGGTTGACCACCGGCTGGAGGACCGAGCGGATGGTGTTGGCGGCGAGGAAGTCCTCGAGCAACTCGACCTGCTGGACCTCGCCGGGCTCGGTGGGCGGCCCGGCCGTCCCCTGCGAAGCGGCCTGGTGCGCGAGCAGCAGCCGACGCAGCTCCGTGAGGCCGCCCGGCTTTTCCAGCACCGCGGTGACGCCGAGCATCTTGCACAGCTCGCGCGCCGCCTCGGTGACGTAGCCGGAGAGAACGTATACCGCCGTGTCCGGGAAGTGGGTGGTGACGAAGCGGATGAGGCGGATGCCCTCGAGGCCGCCGAGCTCGGACACCGACAGGTCGGTGATGACGACGTCGAAGCGCAGGCAGGACAGCAGAGCTTCCGCCGCCTCGATCTCCCGGCAGGTGGTCAGGTGGATGCCGGGGGCGGACAGGCGCACCACCAGCATGTCGAGTACCATCGACTCGTCGTCGAGGATCAGAACTCGGGACACCGGCAGAGTATAGCGCGATCGGGAGCGCTGTAAATGGCGAAGCCGGTCGGCCTAGAAGACCGCCGGCTCCTCGTAGGTCCCGAAGACCTCGCGCAGCGCGTCGCTCACCTCGCCCACCGTGCAGTAGGCCTTCACGCAGTCCAGGAGGAGCGGCATGGTGTTGGCATCGCCCGCGGCGCCCCGTTTCAGGGCGTCCAGGGTGCGCGCCACGGCGCCTTTGTCGCGCCGCGCTTTCACCTCGTTCATCGCCGCCACCTGCCGGTCGGCGAGGTCGTCGGCAATGTAGAGGATGTCGATCGGCGGCTCGTTTTCGAGCTGGAAGGCGTTGACGCCGACGATCAGCTTCTCTTTCTCCTCGAACGACTTCTGGTAGCGGAAGGCGGCGTCCATGATCTCGCGCTGCGGGAAGCCGGCCTCGATCGCCTCGACCATGCCGCCGAAGTCGTCGATGCGGCGGAAGTAGTCGAAGGTGCCGTCGACCATGCGCTGCGTCATCTCCTCGACGAACCAGCTGCCGCCCAGGGGATCGACGGTGTTGATGACCCCCGACTCGTGGGCGAGGATCTGCTGGGTGCGCAGAGCCGTCCGGGCGTTCTCCTCGGTGGGAAGGGCCAGGGTCTCGTCGAGCGAATTGGTGTGGAGCGACTGGGTGCCGCCCAGAACCGCGGCCAAAGCCTGGACCGTCGTCCGCACGACGTTGTTGACCGGCTGCTGGGCGGTCAGCGAGCAGCCCGCGGTCTGGGTGTGGAAACGCAGCATCCAGGAGCGTGGGTTCTTGGCGCCATAGCGCTCGCGCATCACCGTCGCCCAGATCTTCCGCGCCGCCCGGAACTTGGCGATCTCCTCGAAGAAGTCGTTGTGGCTGTTGAAGAAGAAGGAGAGCCGCGGGGCGAACTCGTCGATGGGGAGCCCGGCGTCGACGCCGTACTGCACGTACTCCATGCCGTCGCGCAGGGTGAAGGCGAGCTCCTGGAGGGCGGTCGAGCCGGCCTCGCGGATGTGATAGCCGGAGATCGAGATGGTGTTCCAGCGCGGCACCTGCTGGGCGGCGAAGGCGAACTGGTCGGTGATCAGGCGCATCGACGGCCGCGGCGGGAAGATGTACTCCTTCTGGGCGATGTACTCCTTGAGGATGTCGTTCTGCAGGGTGCCCGAAACCCGGCTCGCGATGTCCACCCCCTGCTTTTCCGCCACCGCGAGGTACATGGCGAAGAGGATGGGGGCGGTCGAGTTGATGGTCATCGAGGTGGTGACCTCGCCTAAGGGGATGCCGTCGAACAGGGTCTCCATGTCGGCCAGCGAGTCGACGGCGACGCCGCACTTGCCGACCTCGCCCTTGGCCATCTCGTGGTCCGAGTCGTAGCCGTAGAGGGTGGGCAGGTGGAAGGCGACGGAGAGGCCGGTCTGGCCCTGGGAGAGGAGGTACTTGAAGCGCTGGTTGGTGTCGGCGGCGGTGCCGAAGCCGGCGAACTGCCGCATGGTCCACAGCTTCCCCCGGTAGCCGGTGGGGTGGATGCCGCGGGTATACGGGTACTCGCCGGGCACCCCGATCTCGCGCCCCAGGTCGATGCCGGCGACCTGCTCCGGGGTGACCAGGTGGGGCACCTCCATCGCCGAGACGGTCGTCCAGTCCCCCTTCCAGGGCGGTACCTGGGCGAAAGACCTGGCGGTCGCCCCCTCCCAGCGCTGCCGCGCCTCGGCCATGGTCAATAGGGCGTCATCCTTATATATAGAGCTCTCGTCGTGCCGCGCTGCGGCGACCGTGGGCTCTTCCTTGACATCCTTGACGGCCATGACGGCTCCTTTCGGGGTGGCTGGGGCCGTGCGCGGGCGCCGCTCCTGCGGACCCGGACGGGGCTTCAGTATAGACGATCCCTGCTCCCCTTCCGGTGTGCCCGCGCCGCAGAAAGGGGTGTACACTACCGCGCCGGCGAATAAAGCCGACCGGACATCGGTTGAAGCCCTGAAGAGGCGGCGGGAGGTCCGCTGCCATCATGTCCCTTTCCCGGCGGGGAACGCTGCATCTCCGCCTCCCCCGCAAGGAATCCGCCATGAACCGACCCAGCGCATCTCCTCGCCCGCGGCTCCTGCCGCTCTCCCTCTCCTGCGTCCTCCTGCTCCTGGCGGGCGTCGGCTGCTCCCGCGCCAGCGAGAGCGCCACGGCCAAGGCCCAGGGGGACAAACCCGCTGCACCGGCGACAGCGGCCACGACCGGGGCTCCGGCCACGACCGCCGCCGCACCGCCGACCGCCGGACAGCCGCCCGCCGCGGGCGCCCCGGCCCCCCCCAGCGCTCCACCCGCCACGGAACCGCCGCCCAACCCGGACAAGTTCCCGGCGGTGGTGGCCAAGGTCAACGGCCAGGACATCAAGAAGGACGACCTGGTCAAGGAGGTCAAGGGGGTCCAGGCCCGGATGGCCCAGCAGGGCGCCCCGGCCGGGGCACTGCCCGCCAACCTCTACCACCAGGTGCTCGACGGCATGATCGCCCGCACCCTGCTCGAGGGCGACGCCAAGGCCCAGGGCGTCACCGTCACCGACGACGAGGTGAAAAAGCAGATCGACCAGGCGAAGAGCCAGTTCCCCAATGCCGACGACTTCAAGAAGGCTCTCGCCACCGAGGGGGTCACCGAGGCGCAGCTCGCCGACATCTTCCGGCACCAGCTGACCATCCAGAAGTACATCGAGACCCAGGTCACCAACTCGATCAAGGTGACGGACGAGGCGACCAAGACCTTCTATGACCAGAACAAGGACAAGATGCAGCAGCCCGAGAAGCTGCACCTGCGCCACATCCTGGTCAAGGTCGACAAGGCCGCGCCGGCGGCCGACAAGCAGAAGGCCGAGACCAAGGCCAACGAGCTCCTGGCCCGCCTGAAGAAGGGCGAGGACTTCGCCAAGCTCGCCACCGAGAATTCGGACGACCCCGGCTCCAAGCCGCAGGGCGGCGACCTCTCCTGGATCTCGCGCGGCGACACCGTCGAGCCGTTCGAGAAGGCCGCCTTCGCCCTGAAGGCGAAGAACGAGATCTCCCCGGTCGTCCTGAGCCCCTTCGGCTACCACATCATCCAGCTCCTGGAGCGCCAGGACGCGAGCACCGTGCCCTATGACCAGGTCAAGGAGCGGATCGCCGAGATGCTGAAGCAGCGCCAGACCCAGGAAGGGATCCAGACAAGGGTCCAGGCCCTCAAAGCCAAGGCCGAGATCAAGACCTTCATCTGATCTGTCGGTAGGCGCGCGCCAGCGCCTCGTCGCCCCCCGGGGCGGCGATGTCTTCGAGCCGCAGGGCTGCCAGGGCTGTGAGCGCCAGTGCCCGCTCCGCCAGGCTGCGCGGCCCGGGCGGCAGGGCGGCGTCGAAACGCTCGACGTTCAGGGCGGCCTCCCGGGTCAGCCCCTGCAGGATGCGGAAAGCCCCCTCCGACAGGGGCGGGGTGCCGCGGTAGATCGTCAGTCGCCCGTCCGGCCGACAGCGGGGGAACGCCTCCAGGCCCAGGAAGCGCAGGAACCAGTCGGCCCGGAAGCGGCCGATCGCCCCCACCATCCCGGCATAATCGGCGATCAGCTCGTCCAGCAGGTTGTTGCGCATCGCCCCGAAGAGCCGGCGGGTGAAGTAGTGCGCGCACTCGTGGTCGCGGCGCAGAGCGAGCGACAGCTCCCGCCAGGAGGCGTCGTCGAGTCCCAGGTCGGCCGCCGGAACGGCGCTGTAGGGGCCGTCGGAGAGCAGGATGAAACGGTCCTGGTAGAGCTCCCGCCGCGCCTGCAGGCGGGCGAATTCCTCGCCCCAGCTCCCTTGCCGCTCCGCGGCGGGCCGCGCCTCCCACTCGCGCTTGTGGGCCGCGATCCGTGACCAGTTGTTGTAGCCGGAGAGCATCAGGGCGCCCTGCGACTCGGGGACCGGATAGGGCTCGTTGCGGTGCCCGAGCGCCTGCACCAGGGCCACGAACTCGGCGCGGCCGCGCACGGTGAGCACCGGGATCCGCCCGGCGGGGCTGGCGTGGAGGGTGAGCTCGACGAGCTCGGGCCGGGCGAGCGGCAGGCCGGTGGCCGCGGGGAGAGTGGCGGGCGGCACGCCCCGGCGGGTCGCGGCCTGGTAGGCCTCGGTGCCACTCATCCCCTCGCGGATGGGAAACCGGAGCTGGGGCAGGTGCTCGGCGAGAACGGCGATGGCGCCGCCGGCCCCCCGCCCCCGGGCCTCGGCCGCCCACGCCTCCCAGGTGGCGACGAAAGGCTCGTCGGGCAGCGGCAACCGCGGCGCAAGCGCCCCGAAATCGAAGACGTTCTCGTTGTAGCGCAGAAGCTCTTCGCATTCGACGCCGGTCGCGCCGAGACGGGAAAGGAGGGCGGCTTGAAACTCCCAGGTCACGATGCTAGCCTAATTTAGCTTGGCCGTATTCGAGAAGCTGTTCTCCCTCCGGCGCGGCGCCCCCTCCGGGAGGCACCGCCCGAAGTGGCGTGCGGTGGCCTCTGTTCTGGCCCTCGGGCTGCCCCTTCTCGCCGTCGCGCCCGAACCCGTTTCCCCCGTTCCCCCTCCCGGGCTCGGCCTTCTCGAAACGATCCAGTTGACGCTGGAGCACGACCCCAACATCTCGATCGCAAGATCGCAGCTCCAATCTTCCCGCGGGGCGCTGCTCGTGGCCGCCGGGCCGTTCGATCCGCGGCTCACCAGCAAGCTGACCCAGGCGAGCACCAACACGCCGCTCTCGACGAGCACCAGCGATCCGCAGCGGACGACCGAGGGCGACCTAGGCTTCACCAAGCAGTTCCGCTCCGGACTCTCGATCGAACCCCAGCTCCAGCTCCTGCGTACCGAGGACCCCGCCCTCTCCCCGGAGGCGGTGAATACGGCGACGGTCGCCTTCACCTTCCGCCAGCCGCTGCTGCGGGGCAAGGGCAAGGCGGCGACCGCGGCCCAGGAGCTGGCGGCCGAGCGGGAGGTGGCGGCCGCCGGCCTCGATCTCGCCCACGCGACCGCCCAGCGCCTCGTCGCCGTCGCCGACCAGTACTGGTCGTTCAAAGCGGCGGCGGAGAACCTCGACATCCTGCGGGAGAGCGAACGGAGCTCCCGGGAGCTCTGGCAGACCACCCGCCGGCTGGTCGACGCCGACCAGACCCCGGCCGCGGAGCTGGTGCAGCTGGAGGCCAACCTAGCGGCCAAGGAGGCCTCCCGGATCGGCGGCGAGACCGCCCTGTTCAAGGCGCGCCAGGACCTCGGGCGGGAAATCGGCCTCGACGCCGCCGAGATCGCCGCCCTCCCCCTTCCCGCCGAGCCCTTCCCCACCGTGCCGCCGGGCGACCTCCCCCCGCCGGAGGCGGCCGGCCGCTTCGTCGGCCAGGCCCTCGCCCGCCGGGCCGACCTCCAGGCCGCCCGCGAGCGCCTGGCGGAGAGCGAGATCGTGGTCCGCGCCGCCGACAACGCGTTGCAACCGCAGCTCGACCTGGTGCTCACGCCGAGCTACAGCGGCCTCGCCAACGGGAGCGGCGCCGGGCCTTTCTTCTCCCCTCTCTATCACTACGTCCCCGGGGGGAGCGTGGCGCTCGGCTTCGAGCTCGCCTGGCCCATCCTGCGCAGCAAGGAGCGGGGCGCCCTGGAGCAGAGCCGGGCCGCCCGCCAGATCAATGGCCTGCGGGTCGACCTGACGGCGAAGGAGATCGGCGCCGACGTCCCCACCGCCTTCGACACCGTGACCCGGAGCGCCCGCCAGCTGGCGCGGTCGAGCGACGCGGTGCGCCTCTTCGAGAGCACCGTCCTCAACGAGGAGAAGAAGTTGCGCGCCGGCACCTCGACCCTGCTCAACGTCATCACCCAGCGCGACCGATTGACCGCCGCCCGCCAGGGAGAGGTCTCGGCCCAGCTCAACCTCGCCCTCGCCCTGGTCGAGCTGCGCTTCGCCACCGGCACCCTGCTCGCGGTCGAGGGGGAGACCCCGGCCGTGCGCCGGGACCGTCTCACCACCGTTCCCTCTCCCACGGAGGCAACACCATGATCTTCCGCAAGGTCGCCCTGGAGCGGCTCTCCTCTCCCGAACAGCTCGACCAGCTGATGCAGGTGACCAATCCCCAGGGGTGGCTCGCCCTCACCGGCCTCTGCGGCCTGCTCGTGGCCTCTCTGCTGTGGGGGGTCTATGGCCGGATCCCCACCGAGGTGACGGGAGAGGGCATCCTCCTGCGTCATGGAGGCGTCTCGAATGTCGTCTCCAACGGTGCCGGCCAGGTCGAGGAGGTGCTGGTCGCGGTCGGCGGCGTCGTCCAGAAGGGGCAGGTGGTGGCCAGGCTGCGACAGGACCTCCTGCAACGGCAGATCGACGATTCCCTCGCCAAGCTGTCCGACCTGCGGGCCGAACAACAGGCGATGAAGCGCTCGGCCGACGAGCAGAAGCGCCTGCGCCAGCGCGACCTCGCACAGCAGAAATCGAATCTCAATGGGACGATCGACACCCTGGAGAACGACATCCGCCTCCTGGAGGCGCGGCGCGGCGCCGAAAAAAAGCTCCTCGACGACGGTCTGATCACCCACCAGACCTACCTGGACACCGAGCAGAAGCTGAACACCGATCGCGATCAGCTGGCGAGTAAGAAACTCGAATTGAACGGCCTGACGCTCAAGGACCTGGAGGCCCAGCACCAGCTCGACCAGGAGCTGGAGACGCGGAGCAACAGCATCAACGACCTCGAGCAGCAGATTCGGGAGGACCGGGCGAAGCTGGCGGAGAACCGCGTCGTCATCTCGCAGTACTCCGGCCGAGTCCTGGAGCTCCTCGCCGCCCGTGGCGCCGTGGTCAGTCCCGGCACCCCCCTCCTCTCTGTCGAGGTTCTCTCCGAGGAGCTGATGGCAGTCCTCTTCGTCCCAGCGGCCGAGGGCAAGCGCATCCATGCCGGCCTGCCGGCCCGCATCTCGCCCACCACCGTCAAACGCGAGGAGTACGGCTACATCCTGGGCCAGGTCCAGTGGACCTCCGACTTTCCCACCAGCGCGCTCGCCATGACCCGTCTGATCGGCAACGAGGCCCTGGTCACCAAGCTGATGAAGGAGGGTCCGCCGATCCAGATCGAGGTCGCCCTCGACCGTGATGCGGCGACTCCGACCGGCTACCGCTGGTCTTCGTCGCGCGGCCCCAACCTGAAGATCAGCAGCGGTACCCTCGCGACCGGAAGCGTCATCGTCAGGGAGCAGCGCCCGGTGAGCCTGGTCATCCCCACGGTGCGCGAGAAGCTGGGGGTCTGAAAGCGGTGCTGCGGCGGAAATCGGGAGCGCCGAAGGTCGGCAAACCGGCCCGCACCCCCACCGTCCTCCAGATGGAGGCGGTCGAGTGCGGGGCGGCGGCGCTCGCCATCGTCCTCGCCCATTACGGCCGTTTCGTGCCCCTGGAGGAGATGCGCCTCGCCTGCGGCGTCTCGCGCGACGGCAGCAAGGCGAGCAACATGGCGAAGGCGGCCCGCCGCTACGGCCTGGAGGCCAAGGGCTACAAGAAGGAGCCGGCCGACCTGCGGACCCTCCCCATGCCGGTGATCCTGCACTGGAACTTCAACCACTTCGTCGTGCTCGAAGGGTTTCGCAAAGGGCGGGTCTACCTGAACGACCCCGCCTCCGGGCCGCGCACCCTCTCCGAGGAGGAGCTCGACCAGTCGTTCACCGGCGTCGTCCTCACCTTCGCCCCCGGCTCGGAATTCGCCCGGGGCGGCTCGCCGCCCCGCCTCCTCCCCGCCCTTGGCCGCCGCCTCGGCGGCTCGGGAGGGGCGCTCGCCTTCGTCCTCCTCGCCGGGCTCGCCCTGGTCATCCCCGGAATGGTCGCCCCCATCTTCTCCAAGGTCTTCGTCGACAACGTCCTGCTGGAGAACCGCCGCGAGTGGCTGGGACCTCTCCTCCTCGCCATGGCGGCCACCGCCGTCCTCGCGGGCGCCCTGACCTGGCTGCAGCAGACCTATCTGCTGCGCCTGGAGACCCGGATCGCCCTCGCCTCCTCCAGCCGCTTCCTCTGGCACGTCCTGCGCCTGCCGGTCGAGTTCTACAACCAGCGCTTCGCCGGCGACATCAGCAACCGGGTGGCGATCAACGACCGGGTCGCCCAGCTCCTCTCGCGCGACCTGGCGACGAGCGCCCTGGGCGCCATCCTGGTCGTCTTCTTCGCCGTCCTCCTCTTCCAGTACGACGCCGTCCTCACCCTGGTCGGCATCGCCGTCATCTCGGGCAACGTGGCGGCCCTGCGCTACGTCTCCCGAAAACGGGTCGACGACAGCCGGCGCCTCCTCCAGGAGCGCGGCAAGCTCTACGGCACGGCGATCGGCGGCCTGCAGACGATCGAGACCCTGAAGGCCATGGGCGGCGAGTCGAGCCTCTACGCGCGCTGGTCGGGCTACCAGGCCAAGGTGGTCAACATCCGCCAGGAGCTGGATCGCACCACCCAAGTCCTGGACGCCGTGCCGCCGCTCCTCCTGGCGCTCAATACGGCCATCCTCCTGGGACTGGGCAGCCTGCGGGTGATGAACGGCGCCCTCTCCCTGGGGGGGCTCGTCGCCTTCCAGCTCCTCATGGTGAGCTTCGTCACCCCGGTCAGCCGCCTGGTCAGCCTGGGCGGCAAGCTGCAGACGGCCGAGGGGGACATGAACCGACTGGACGACGTCCTCGGCTACGCCATCGACCCCGCGATGTTGGAGGGAGTGGAGGCGACGGCGGGTGCGGCGGGCGCGGAGACGCCGTCCGAGCTGCCGGTCAAGCTCTCCGGCCGGCTGGACCTCGTCGACGTCACCTTCGGCTACAGCCCGCTGGCGCCCCCGCTGCTCGAAAACTTCAACCTGAGCCTGAAGCCCGGCTCGCGGGTCGCCCTGGTCGGCGGCTCGGGGAGCGGCAAGTCGACGGTGGCCAAGCTCGTCGCCGGTCTCTATGCGCCCTGGCAGGGGGAGATCCGCTTCGACGGCCGGCCGCGCGCCTTGGTGCCGCGGAGCGTTGTGGTCAATTCGGTGGCCACGGTCGATCAGAGTCTCTTCCTCTTCGAGGGGAGCGTGCGCGACAACCTGACCCTGTGGGACGCCACCCTCGGCCTGCCGGAGGTGGTGGCCGCGGCCCGGGACGCCTGCATCCACGACGACATCGCCGCCCGGCCGGGGGGCTACGACAGCCCGGTCGACGAGGACGGGGCGAACTGGAGCGGCGGCCAGCGGCAGCGGCTGGAGATTGCCCGCGCCCTGGTCGGCCACCCCACCCTCCTAGTCTTGGACGAGGCGACCTCCGCCCTGGACCCCGAAACCGAGCAGCAGATCGACGAGAACCTGCGGCGGCGGGGCTGCACCTGCCTGATCGTCGCCCACCGCCTGAGCACCATCCGCGACGCCGACGAGATCCTCGTCTTAGAAGGCGGCAAGGTGGTCGAGCGCGGTCCCCATGCGGAGCTGCTGCGGGCGGGCGGCGCCTACGCCCGGCTGATCCAGAACGAGTGAGATGAGCGTCAAGAGCCTGGAAGAACTGCTCCGGCCCGAGGCCCTGGAGGTCGAGGTCGGCGGCAACCTGCCGTTCCGCCTCGCTCCGGCCGAGACGGCCTGGTTCCTGGCCGCCGGCAAGGTGGAGGTCTTCGCCGTGCGCCTGGGCGAGGACGGGAGCGAGGGGCCGCGCACCCACCTGCTGACTGCCCGGGCCGGCCAGATGATCTTCGGGACCCCTCCGAGCGCGCCGGGCGGTGCCGGCGGGATGGCTCTCCTCGCCGTCGGCCTCCCGGGGACCCGGCTCCTCCAGCTGGCGGTCCCGCGGCTGCGGCAGCTGGCCCGCGACCCCGCCGTCGCGGCCGACCTCGCCACCCGGATCGAGGGCTGGATTCAGGGCCTCGCGAGCCAGATCCCGCGCGCCTCGCCGCCCCAGGTCTTCGCCGAGCTCCGGCCGGGAGCGGAGACCCGCATCGAGACGCCGGGCACCGCCGCCCGCTCGAACCAGGGTGTCGTCTGGGTGCGCCACGTCCTCGGCGACTCCTGCTTCCTGGGCGCTCCGGAGCTCGCCCTGGCGCCCGAGGAGTACCTCCTCCCCCTGGCCGAACGGACCTGGCTCGTCAGCACCTCTCCCCTGGAGCTCTCCGCGGTCGACACCCGCATCCTGCTCCGCGGCGGCGGCCTCTGGGAGGGGCTCGACCGCTACCACGAGCTGTTCCTCCGCCTGGTCGGCCTGGAGGTGGCCCGCGCCACCGAGGAGGAGCGCACCCGGCTGGGCCGCAAGGACGTGCGCGACCGCGGAACCGTCGCGGCGGCCCACGGGCGGCTCGCCGCGGTGCTGGGCGAGGACCTCCATGTCCCGCTCCCCCCGGAAGAACAGGAGGCCCCCCTCCTCGTCGCCTGCCGCTGGGTCGGCCGGGCCCAGGGGATCGACCTCCACCTGGATACCGCCGGCGGCGAGGGCCAGCGGGGACGCCTCCTCGATCGCATCTGCGCCGCCTCGCGGGTCCGGTTCCGGCGGGTGATCCTGCGCGAGGACTGGTGGCGCCGCGACAACGGCCCCCTTCTCGCCTTCCGCCTCCTCGACGAGAAGGGGGAATCCCGGCGGGCCGTCGCCCTCCTCCCCACCTCGCGCACGAGCTACGAGATGGTCGATCCGGCCGATCCCCTGGAAGCCACGCGCCGGCCGGTCAACGCCGCCCTGGCCGAGCGTCTGGCGGGCGAGGCCTACATGTTCTACCCGCCGTTCCCCGAGCGCCCGCTGAAACTGCGGGACCTCCTGCAGATGATGCTCCGCAACCGCCGGGACGACCTCGCGACCCTCCTCCTCATGGGGATCGCGGGTGGGGTGCTGGGCCTCCTCGTCCCGCTCGCCACCGGCGCCATCTTCGGCAGCATCATCCCCAGCTCCAACCGCGGGCAGCTGCTCGAAATGAGCCTCGCCCTGGCGGTCAGCGCCTTCGCCGCCGCCGCCTTCCAGGTCACCCGGAGCATTGCCGTCCTCCGCCTGGGCGGCAAGTTCGACGGCACGGTCCAGGCGGCCGTCTGGGACCGGCTGCTCGCCCTCCCGGTCGCCTTCTTCCGCCGCTTCACCGTCGGCGACCTGGCCTCCCGCTCGATGGGCATCGATTCGATCCGCGAGCTGGTGACCGGCAACGTCCTGACGGCGCTCCTCTCGGCCGTCTTCTCGGTCTTCAGCTTCGCCCTCCTCTTCGCCTACAGCCCCCGGCTGGCGTTCGTCGCCACCGGCCTCGTCGCCGTCCTCCTCGCGGTGACCGCGCTCCTGGTCTATCTCCAGTTGCGCAAACAGCGCCAGCTCCTCCACCTGGAGGGCCGGATCGCGAGCCTCCTCTTCGGCCTGATCAACGCCGTCGGCAAGCTCCGGGTGGCGGGGGCCGAGCGCCGCGCCTACGCCCTCTGGGCCGAACGCTTTGCCGCGCAGCGGCAGCGGACGATCGAGGCGCAGCGCTTCGCCAACGTGCAGGCGGCGTTCAACGCCGCCTACGGCGTGCTCACCCTCGCCGCCCTCTTCGCCATGGCCGGCGTCTCCATGCTCTCCACGGGGGCCGGGCTCTCGACCAGCGACTTCCTCGCCTTCAACGCCGCCTTCGGCCAGTTCCAGACTGCGGCCCTGTCGCTGATCGGCCTGCTCTCGACCGTCCTCACCATGGTGCCGATCTACGAGCGGCTGTCGCCGATCCTCACCACGCCGCCCGAGGTGGACGCCACCAAGGCCCAGGCCGGCGAGCTGGCCGGGGACGTCGAGCTCGGCCACGTCTCCTTCCGCTACAAGACGGACGGCCCGCTGGTCCTGGACGACGTCTCCTTCCGCGCCCGCCCCGGCGAACTCATCGCCCTGGTCGGCCCCTCGGGGTCCGGCAAGTCGACCTGCCTGCGGCTCCTCCTCGGGTTCGAGCAACCGGCCGCGGGCTCGATCTACTTCGACGGCCAGGACCTCCCCTCGCTCGACGTCCACTCGGTGCGCCGGCAGATCGGGGTGGTCCTCCAGAACGGCCGGCCGATGGTGGGGAGCCTCTACTCGAATATCGTGGGGGAGGGCGACCTGGGGATCGACGCGGCCTGGGAGGCGGCGCGGATGGCGGGGCTCGAAGAGGACATCCGCGCCATGCCCATGGGTATGCACACCGTGGTCTCCGAGGGGGCCGGCACCTTCTCCGGCGGGCAGCGGCAGCGCCTGTTGATCGCCCGCGCTCTGGTCCACCGGCCGCGCATCCTGCTCTTCGACGAGGCGACCTCCGCCCTCGACAACCGGACCCAGGAGATCGTCAGCCAGAGCCTGGCGCGCTTGAAGGCCACCCGCATCGTCGTCGCCCACCGCCTGAGCACCATCCTCCACGCCGACCGGATCTACGTCCTCAAGGCCGGACGGGTGGTCGAGGAGGGCACCTACGAGGAGCTGGTGGCCCGGGGAGGGCTCTTCGCCCGGCTGGTCGAGCGCCAGACCACCTGACGTTGTAGACTTTACCCGAGCCCAGGGGACGAGCCGTGAAGTGCCCGCAATGCCAATTCGACAACCCCGCCCAGCAGAAGTTCTGCGGGGAATGCGGCGCCCGGCTGCAACTCCTCTGCCCCGGCTGCGGCGTCGCGAACCCCCCCGGCTTCAAGTTCTGCGGCGAATGCGGCGTCTTCCTTGCCCCCCTCGCCGGCAGTACCGGCGGGCCTGCCGGTGGCACCGCCGGCACTGTCGCGGCGCCGGCAGGAGCGGCGGGATCGCCCATCCTCCCCCCTGCCGCCGAGCCCGCCGCGCCCGAGAGAGAGCACAAGCAGGTCACCGTCCTCTTCTGCGACCTGGCCGGCGCCGCCGGCCTCG
Source organism: Thermoanaerobaculia bacterium (assembly GCA_035644215.1). GTDB lineage: Bacteria > Acidobacteriota > Thermoanaerobaculia > Multivoradales > UBA5704 > DASQPA01. The sequence goes on along the minus strand of DASQPA010000220.1, from coordinate 12,503 downwards.
CCGAGCGGCTGGGCCCCGAGGGCATGCACGCCCTCTTGAAGCAGCTCTTCGAGCTGGCCCTCTCGGAGGTCCACCGCTACGAGGGGACGATCAGCCAGTTCCTGGGCGACGGTTTCATGGCCCTGTTCGGCGCCCCCATCGCCCACGAGGACCACGCGCACCGCGCCCTGCTCGCCGCCCTGGGCCTCCAGAAACAGCTCCAGGAGCGGGGGGCGGAGGTGGCGGCGGGGGTCCCGCTGGGGCTGCGGATGGGGCTCGACACCGGCTCGGTGGTCGTCGGCAGTATCGGCGGCATTGGCGGCATCGGCAGCGCCGGCGGCATCGGGCGCGCCGACTACACGGCGGTGGGCGATGCCAGGAACGTCGCCGCCCAGCTCCAGCAGAGCGCCCCGCCCGGCGCCATCGTCGTCAGCGCCGCCACCGCCAGCCAGGTCGAGGGCCACGTGCAGCTGGAGGCCCTCCCCCCCGTGCGGATCGCCGAGCGGGAGGAGCCGCTCGCGGCGTTCCGGGTCCTGGGGCTGCGCTTCGGCCAGGTGGACCGCGCCGCGGGGCGCCGCGGCGGTCCGCTCTCCCCCTTCGTCGGCCGGGAGCGGGAGCTCGAGGTCCTCCTGGAGCTCAAGGCCCAGGCAGCGGCCGGGCAGGGGCAGGTGGCCGGCATCGCCGGCGAGGCCGGCTCAGGCAAGTCCCGCCTCCTCTACGAGCTGCGACGGCGCCTGGGGAGCCGGCCGGTCGCCTACCTCTCCGGGCGCTGTCTCTCCTATGGTGCCGGCATCCCCTACCTGCCCCTCCTCGACATGCTGCGCGGCGCCTGGAACCTCCACGACCTCCAGGACCCCGAGCAGATCGGCGCCCGGATCCGCACCAGCCTGCTCGAAGTCGGGGACGATCCAGGAGAGTCCCTCCCCTACTTCCTCCGCCTCCTGGGGGTCCAGGCGGGGACGGAGGGGCTGGCCGGCCTCGAGGCCCAGGCGGTCCAGACCCGCACCTTCGCCGCCCTGCGGCGCATGCTGCTCGCCGCCGGCCGCCGCTCCCTCCTCATCCTGGAGATCGAGGACCTGCACTGGATCGACGCCACCTCCGAGGAGTTCCTCGCCTCCTTCGTCGAGGCCCTGGCCGCCGCTCCCGTCCTCCTCCTCGTCACCCATCGGGCCGGCTACTCGCCGCGCTGGATGGACAAGTCCTACGCCACCCAGATCAACATGCGGCGGCTCTCGGCGGCGGACAGCCAGGCGGTGGCGAAGGCGATCCTGAAGCGTGCCCGGCTGCCGGAGGACCTCGCCGGCGAGGTGCTGGAGAAGGCCGAGGGCAACCCCTTCTTCCTGGAGGAGCTGACCCGCTCGCTGATCGAGCATGGAGCCGGCGCGGCGGTGCCCGACACCCTGCAGGGGCTCCTGACCGCCCGCATCGACCGCCTCCCCCCGGAGCACAAGCGGCTCCTCCAGACCGCCTCGGTGCTCGGCCGAGAGGTCGCGCTCGACCTCCTGCAAGCGATCTGGGACCGCCCTTCCCGCCTGGAGCCGCTGCTCGCCGACCTCAAGCGCTGGGAGCTGCTGCACGAGGTGTCCGGCGCCGACCGCCCGGTGTACGTCTTCCATCACGCCCTGACCCAGGAGGTGGCCTACCAGACCCTCCTCTCCGGCCGGCGCCAGGCCCTGCACGCGGCGGCAGGGAGAGCCCTGGAGCAGCTCCATGCCGGCCGCCTGGAGGAGGTCTACGACCGGCTGGTCTACCATTATCCCAAGGCCGAGGAGACCGCGAAAGCCGTCCTCTACCTCACGCTTTTCGCCGATCAGGCGGCGCGCGGCTACGCCCATGCCGAGGCCGTCCAGGCTCTGTACCAGGCTCTCCTGCATGCCGAGCAGCTGCCCGCGGGCGAGCGCGCCCCGCGCCTCCTCGACCTGGTCCTCCGCCTCGCCTCCTCGCTCTTCCCCCTGGCCCGGTTCCCGGAGACCCTGGAGGTCCTCCATCGCTACCGGGGCGCCCTCGACGAGATCTCCGACCCGGCGCTCGCCGCGCGCTACTCCTTCTGGCTGGCGCACACCTACAGCTATCTGGGAAATCAGGACGCGGCGGCCGAGAACGCTCGCGCCTCGATCGCCGCCGCCGAGCCGTGCGGCGACGAGGCGACCCAGGGCAAGGCCTTCTATGTCCTCGGGCGGGACTGCTTCTGGTCGGGGCGTTTCTCGGAGGGGATCCAGCACAGCCTGAAGGCCATCGTCCTCCTCGAAAGGAGCGGCGAGCCCTGGTGGCAGGGACAGACCTACTGGGTGGCCGGCTTCCATCACTATGCCCTGGGCCGCTTCCCGGCGGCCCTCCAGGCGATGTCGCGGGCGCAGGCCATCGGCGAGGCCCTGGGGGATCACCGGCTCGACGCCTCCTGGAGCACCGGCTACTTCTACGTCTCCATGGGCGACGTCGAGCGGGGGATCGCGGAGTGCCAGGGCGGCCTGACCCGCGCCCAGGACCCCCTGAACACCGCCGCCGCCTTAGGTTTCCTGGGCTACGCGTATCTCGAACGGGGGGACGTGGCACGCGCCCGGGGATCTCTCCAGTGCTCGGTCCAGATGCTCGGCGAGACCGGCTTCAAGCCGCTCCTCGGCTGGTTTTCCGCCTTCCTGGCGGAGGCGCACCTGGCGGAGGGTCTTGCCGAGGAGGCGCGGGAGCTGGCGCACAAGGCGCTGGCGATCACCCGCGAGGCCGAATTCGGCTACGGCGCAGGGCTGGCCCAGCGGGCGCTCGGCCGCATCGCGCGCGGCAGCGGCGACTGGGCCGCGGCCGCAACCCACCTTCAGGAGGCCTTCGCGACCTTCACCGCGCTCGAAGTCCCCTTCGAGATCGGACGCCTCCACCTGGATCAGGCGGAGCTGGCGCACTCCCAGGGCGACTCCGCAACCGCGGCGTACGCGCTCGGGGAAGCCCATCGACTGTTCGCCGAGCTTCAGCTCCCCCGCCACCTGGAGCGGGTTGCCCGGCGGTCGAGCGAGTTGGCGGTTCCGCTGCCACTCGCGACGGCCTCGACGCCGGGCTAGAACCGCTGGCTAACCGCCCGTCCCTCCCCCCGACGAGCTCGGCGGCGGCGGGTCGTTCCAGGCGCCACCGGCGGCCTTGTCGAGATCCTCGTCGGAGAGCTCCTGGAAGCTGCGGAGCAGCTCCTCGGCGTCCTGTCGGGTCAACCGGTATCCTTTCTCCGCCGTCCGACGAACCGCTTCCTCGACCTCGCCCCCAAGCCGGGAAAGCTCCTCCCTGAGGACGCTGTCGCGCTGCAAGACCAAAATCAACCGTTCAAGCTCGGCGCTTCTCATGATCAATCCTCCTATAAGGGTCTGGTGCGTACCAACAGGAGTCACCGGCCCAGGACCCAGCTGTAGGTTGTGTACGTAAGTATACCACATTTCTGGCTCTGGCGAGTAGATACTGGCATTCTACGCCAGAATGACTGCGATGCATCAAAAATGCAGATTTTAGATAGATGCGAACTTAGCGCCATGGATGCTCTCCCAGCCAGGCGTCTAGAGTGTGGCGAACGCGAGGCTGACGAGGTCCTGAAGCCGCCGGGCCGGCACCAGGTCGCGCGCCGCGCGGTAGGCGAGGAGCGACTCCAGGTCGCTCCAGGTGGTGGGGTCGGCCTCGGCGAGGCGCCGGAACGTCCGCCACAGGATCCGGGCGACATAGGCTTCCTCGGCGGTGGCAAGCCCCAGCCGGTTGGCCGTCATGTGGATCTGGTTGACGAAGATCCGCGATCTCGTCGCCTCTTCCACGCCCGCCAGCTCCCTCCCCAGGCACCGCGCCACCTCGCCGTCCTCAAGCGGCGAGAGGGCGGCCAACCCGAGCTTTTCGATCTCCCGGCGCAGCAGCCCCACCAACCGGTCCCCGCTCTCCCCGAAAGCCCGGTCCGCGCGCTCGCGGATGAGATCCGGCCCCGCCCCCAGGATGGCCCGGGGCTCGGCGATCAGGCTCTCCAGGTCTTCGACCTCGTCGGCGAACCCGAGGACGTGGCGCGCCTCCAGGCGCAGCGCGATGGTCAGCCACTCCCCGGCGCTGACCGTGGCGCGGTGGCCGAGCAGGCCCAGGGCACGGGCGCTCGAAAGGACGAAAAAGTCGAGCGACTTCCCGATCAGCTCGCTACCGCCATAGCGCTCGACTTCCGGCTCGAAGGGGATCTCCTCGATAGAATTGTCCGCCAGGGCGCGGCTGACGGCGCCGGCAAACGAACGGGCCGGCGAGGGAAAGGCGGTGAGATAGTCCGCGACCTGCTCGCGGACGGTCTCCCGGACGGCGTCCCGGCTCCCGGGAGTGGGGCGAATCCGGAGCCGGATGTGGGGTCCCCCCAGGACGTGGCGCAGGAAGAAGAAGCTCTCGAGCTTCCCCTCCTGCCACAACGACCTCACCAACGGCCGCACCAGGTCGGTCAGGAGCTGATCCCGATTCCCGGAGTGATAGGCGACGTGAAACGACAGCCACTCCGCGCCGGGAGCCATGAATGGGGTGTCCACAGGCCGAACGATATCCCTTCAGGAGAAGGGAATCACCCTACGGGATCGGACACGATCGTCGACACGCCGAGCGAGCGTGAAGGGAGGGATCGCCAGATCAGGTCTCGATACTGCCGCCGGTCGTCCCGCGGCCGGTGCAGTCAGAGTCCAGGTGGCCGACACCGCCGACGACCGCACTGAGATCCTCCTCCGAGAGGGGAGCGATCTCCAGGTTGTCGACCTCGATCAGGTCGTCCTTCTCGGGGGGATGGGCGCGTTCGTCACGACCTCTCTCGTTCATTGGGGCCTCCAGCTGTTAGCCTCAAAATAGAACTACCACATTCATGGTTTAACTATATCACAAGCCGAAGGGGAAGAGGAGGTGGCCAGGTAACCGAATCCGAGATACGCCTTCGCCTGGGGTGGCCGGTCCGGCTGGCCGACGACCTTGAGATGGGAAAGGAAGCGGACGCAGAACCCTCCCATCCCCGCCACCTCGACCGGCCAGAGGGCCGGGGCGGTCCAGAACGAGTCGTGCCCCGGCCAGGCGAGGAGAGCGTCCCGCTTCTCAGGGGAGCAGAGACCCCGGTCGACCAGCCGGGCGAGGAGCTCCGCCCAGCGCCGCTCCCGGTCGGGCTGCCGGGGGAAGGCGCCTTCGAGGCCGATCCGGGGGAGGATCTCGCCCGTCGGGCCGATGTCAAACGACAGGTGGGGGTTCTCCGCGCCCTCCAGAAGCGGCGCAAGCGCCGCCGCCGTGACGCCGGCATGGGGGGCCAAACGCCCCAGGTACTCCATCCTCCCGGCCGCATCGAGGCCCAGGATCTCCAGGCGGACGGCCTCCTCCCCCCGGGAGAGCAGGCTGAAAGCATAGAGAAGCCGCCCGGGGCTCGGCACCTCTCGCGCGCAGAGCAGGACCGTCTCGCGCTGTGCCGCCCCGAGAGCCCGGCCATAAAGGGCGGGCAGCAGCGAGTCCGCGAGCCAGAGGGGGTCGGCCTCCGGGGGGAGTTGGACGCAGAGGACGGGGAGGGGGAGATCGGCCGCCTCCCGGTGCAGGTCGAATTCGAGCCAGAGGGTGGGAACCTGCTCCCACTCCCCCTCCGCCCAGCGGGAGAGGAGAGCCTGGAAGTGGGACCCGGGCAGCTGCCGGGCCAGCCGGCAGGCCTGCTCCGGCCGGGAGAGGCGGACGGAGAGATCGGCCTGCGGCTCGTCCGCCGCCAGGCGGACCTCGATGACCCCGAGGCCGTCCGAGGGAAGGTTGCGGGCGGTGTCTTCGAGGCGGCTCCGCGCCTGCTCGTCGACGAGAGATTGGGCGAGGCAGGGTCCGGCGACCGCCAGCCAGCGGTCGAGGGTCGGCAGCGGCACCTCTGGGGAGTGAGGCATGGGGGCTCGGTAGAGGCACACAAACAGGCAGCTCCAGGCATCCTGTCCTGCCCGCCTATAGGTCGTTCTAGGCGCCACGAGTCTACCAGCCCCTATTCGGCTCACATCGCAGTATCGCTCCTAAGAAGCCTCTTGACTTTAATTTTCAGTGGGTCCATTATAAGGATTAGCTGGACTTCGGAGATGCGCACAAGCATCACATTGGACTGTTTTGCTTTTGATCGTGCTTGCCACGGCCTGGTTGGTAGAAGGAGCCCGTATGCCCTTAGGACTGACTAGCAAGTTCGAGATCCTGCAGCAATCGCCCCACGACCTCCTGGCTACACCCGCTCCCGAAGGCCCGCCCCCAAGCTCAAGCCAGCACTGGATTCCCTCCCGCTACAACGTCCGAGCGACCGCCGAAGACGGCCGTCTGGTGTTGTGGAACACTCTCAGCGGCAAGATGACAGTGTTCAAGCCCGAAGATCGCGATGTCGTGCTCGGCCTGTTGGAGAGGAAAGGCTTCGAGGCGCCGAAGGAGAAGGTGGTCAAATACCTGGTGGAGCGTGGCTACTTGGTGCGCAAGGGTGTCGACGAGTTCCGGCAGTTCCAGCAGCTGTTCGGCCAGCAGCACTATCGGACCGACGCGCTGGAGCTGATCTTGATGCCCTCGGAGGACTGCAACTTCCGGTGCAAGTACTGCTACGAAGACTTTGCTCAGGGGACGATGATCCCCGAGGTTCGCGAGAGTATCAAGAACCTGGTACGGAAGCGGATTAAAAAACTCAACCGGCTCCACATTAGCTGGTTTGGTGGTGAGCCCCTCTACGGCTGGCAAGCGGTGGAGGATCTGGCACCATTCTTCGTCGAAATTGCAGACGAAAACGAGGTACCTTTCAGCTCGCACATGACTACAAACGGCTATCTGCTCACGCCTGAGATAGCTGACAAACTTTTTGCCTGGCGCATACGGAACTTTCAAATCACCCTCGACGGGCCGCCTGAACACCACAACCACTCTCGCATCGGCCGCGATGGCAGTTCGACCTTTGAACAGATTTTTGCCAATTTAAAGGCTCTCGCCCATAGAGAAGAAGATTTTCAGGTATTACTACGTGTTAACTTCGACCAAACAAACTCTGGCGGCCTATCCCTGCTCGTCGAGATGTTATCGTACGAGTTTAAGGGCGACTCACGCTACAGCCTCTCTCTGAAAGCAATCGGCAAGTGGGGTGGCCCTAACGATGCACAACTCGACGTCTGTGGCGGCGGCGAAGCGGCAAGCATCCGGCGCGACATCATGGCACAAGCCCGGCGACAAGGCCTCTACTTCGGCAGCTTGCGGGATGCCGCTCGAATGGGAAGCCAGGTATGCTACGCCGCCCGTCCGTACAACTTTCTCATCGGTGCTACAGGCAAGGTGATGAAGTGTACTATTGTCCTCGACAAGGACGATAGCAATGTAGTCGGCCGAGTCACTCCGGCTGGGGACCTAGAACTCGATACCGACCGCATGGCGCTGTGGACCGAACCCGCCTTCGAGCAGGATACCCAGTGCCGCAAGTGCGTATTTGTGCCGAACTGCCAAGGGATTCACTGCCCCTTGGTCCGCATCGAGGAAAACACTCAACCTTGCATCTCAACACGCAGCAATCCTAAGAGCGAGTTGCTGGCAATCCTCGATGCTCCAGGTAATAAAGGACGTCGCGTGTCGGCGGGAAAGCTGGCACCGAGGGACGGAGCATTAATCGACAAACCGAACGATATACAATCAAGAGCATAGAGCTCGCTCTCACATCGTGCGAGAGCATTTTCTGAACCGAGCCGAATGGGCTCAATGCAAAGGAGTCAGGAAAATGACTGACCAGGAAAAGAAAACGGTAGATGTCGACGGTCTTGAGGTCACCGAACTCGAGGAGACGGATCTCGAAGACGTTGCCGGTGGCACCTTCGATCCCGTCACTAATAACAGTTGCCCGACGAACGTCAGTTGCGGCCTGAATGCAAACTAGCAGTATCTAGGTTTGATCCATGGCCCTCTCGGACCTGCGCCAGACACAGGTCTTGCCAAAACTCTGGCGCAGGTCCTTCAGGGCTCCATCGTTCCTAGCCGGCGAGCCCCGCTGGGGTCTCAGTTCTCATGATTTAGGTGACTTCAGGGCAGAGTTCAAATGAACCAATACTTCCAGAGCTTGGGCGAAGGTATCGAACGAGCGTGGCTCGAACATAGCTATGACGAAGAGGTCTTCCCAACTCTAGCGCGCGATGCGCTGGAGCGCAATCCGCCGATCGGGCATGTCGAGGTACCCGATATACTCGACTGGATCTTTGGTCCTTTTCAGATATTCCGGCAGCCAAATCACCGGGATCTCTTTGGCGAGCCGCCGGTAATGCTGTTCCAGGCACCGCGGTTCTACATTGAGGTATTATTCTGGCTCTCGGGAACTACATCCATTCACGAGCACGCTTTCTCCGGTGCATTCTCAGTGCTTGCCGGCTCTAGTGTCCATAGCCATTGGTATTTCGAGCGAGAGCAGGCGATTAACTCCCGCTTGCTTTGCGGCCGACTGGAGCGAGTTTCGACTGAGATTTTGCGTCCCGGCGGCGTGCGGCTGATTCGATCTGGAGATCGATTGATTCATCAGCTCTTTCACCTAGAGCTGCCCTCTGTCACTATCGTTATTCGCACCAATGAGGATCGTCCCCATCTGCCTCAGTACAAATACCTATTGCCTGGCCTTGCAATTGACCCTGAGGACCGCGACGGCCTGAGGACACGACGCCTCATCTTCATCGACGGAATGGCCAACGGTCACATCGACGGCCTGCGGAAGTACTCCTGTAGGTTGATCGAGAACGGCGACCTGGAAACTCTCTTCTATATGTTTTCAACCTTGACCCGCCGAAAGGTAGAGCAAGGGCTTCTTGAGGATCTTTATGACATCGCCTACCAACGTCATGGCAACATTGTGGACCTTTTCCGCAAGGCGTGCGAAGGAGAACGGCGGACCCGCATCGTGACCGCTCTGCGCTCCAAGGTCTCCGGCCACGAAGAGCGCTTCCTCCTTGCGCTGTTGATGCTGATGCCTGACCGCAACGCAATCTTTGAGACCATCCGGCTCCAATTCCCCCACGCCGAGCCGCTAGCGGCCATCGAGACGTGGCTTGAAGGCATGTCCGGCAAAGAAACAGTGGGGTTCGAATTAAATGAAATCAATCGAATTATTTTCCGTGGCCTCGTCGAAGGCCTGGACACGGAAAGTCTTTTCCGTCGGCTACAGTCCGACTTCCGTGGCGATTCGATCGACGAGCATAGAGACCGGCTGCTCGTCCACGCGAAGCAAATGGCAAGGTCGGACCTCTTCTATCCTCTTCTCTCCAACTCTCCGCTGCGAGAGAACCGGCTATCATGAACCGGCGAACCCCAGACTCCGGGTCATCCGTGCTTGGCACTCTCCTGATCGAAGCGTTCAACGGCTATCGACATGGTCTGCATAGGCAACTCCAGACTCGTACGCACATGCCACCTCGGGATTTCAATGCACTCATCTTCCTTGGTACCATCGGATGGGCGCGGCTGAAAGATCGCATACGGCTACGCCAGCTCCATATTGCCTGTAGCGATGGCTTGACCGCTACACGCCAGAGTCGCCACGAAGAGGCCCTTCGTTGCTATGAACTAGCCAAGGAGCATCTCGCCTGCTTGGAGAATGGTGACCGCCTAGCCTGGCTTCTCGGAGTTTCAACCTACCAGGCAGGAGTCGCCTACCTAGACTTTCGACGCAATCGGGCCGAGCGAGCCAGAGGCCGCCTCGACTGCTCTATGGACGCAGATCTCGAGTTGGAGCAGGTAGGGCTGCCAGTAATGCAAATGCACCGTATCCAGCAGGGGCATAATCTCGCGCGTATGGACTTGCGGCTCGGCAGGCGTGAAGCCGCGATTCGGCTCGCCGGCATGCTGTTGGCTTATATGGAACGCCGAATCGACGAACTGCCCTACCACCGCAAATGGAGTCCCAGGTCGTTACAGGCGGTGCCACGCACTCTGCTAAGGGCAATGATCCACCAGATCATCGGCGAATCGGCGGACTACATCGTCACCGGCGACGCACAGGCAGAGGAGTGGCGCGTCCTGATCGAGGCATCTCAGCTCCACCCTGAGGCTGAGGCCGCCGTCTTTCCACAGGTGCAGCATGCTCTAAGGGCGCAATACTGCTATCTCGTAGGAGACGTAGAGGGCTATTTGCGCAACCTGGAGCGATTCTTCCGCCTTGGCATCCGCAACTGCCATCTGCTCTGGTATGCGATCATGGTCGGGTTGGTGGATTTCTGCCGCGAGTTGAACACGCATCTCTCGGGCCAGGTATTGAATGTGATCTTGCGCGATTCAGTCAAGTGGAGAGGCCTGCCCCCTCTCCTACGCAGCCGACTGGATGGTACGGCGGTGCTGCGTACCGTAGCATGAACATGCACGGTAAGCTCTCGTTCTGCCCCCTACGCCACCCGCCCCCCCTCCCCCTCTCCGATCAGCGCCCCCACCCCCCGCACCCCCTTGTCCACCACCTCCAGTCCCTCGATCTCCTCCCCCCCCGCCGCGCCTAACTCCTTGAATCTCCTCGCCGCCGGCAACACCCTCCCCTCCAGCGAGCCCACCGTCCGATTGTAGGCATCCACCGCCTGGGAGAGGTTCCTTCCCACCATCCCAAAGTGCCCCACCAGGGTGCGGAGGCGCTCGTAGAGGGTCTTCCCGAGGTCGCTGATCTCCCTGGCGTTCTCGGCCACCTGCTCCTGGCGCCAGCCGTAGGCGACGGCCTTCAGGAGCGCGATCAGGGTCGTGGGGGTCGCCAGGATCACCTTCTGGTCGGCGCCGTGCTCGATGAGCTGGGGGTCCTGCTCTAAGGCGGCGCTGAAGAAGGTCTCGCCGGGGAGGAAGAGGACGACGAACTCGGGGGCGGGCTCGAACTGGCTCCAGTAGTTGCGGGCGGCGAGCTTGCCGAGGTGGAGGCGGATATGGCGGGCGTGGGCCTGGAGCTTCTGGCGCCGGCTGTCCTCGTCGGTCGCCTCCAGGGCTTCCAGGTAGGCCTCCAGGGGGGCCTTGGAGTCGACCACCACGTTCTTCCGGTTGGGCAGGCGGATGACGAGGTCGGGGCGGAGGCGGCCGTCGTCGGTTGCGACGGTCGCCTGGGTGTGGAAGTCGCAGTAGGCGACCATCCCGGCCATCTCAACCACCCGCTGGAGCTGGATCTCCCCCCAGCGGCCGCGGGTGCCCGGGGAGCGCAGGGCGTTGACCAGCTTCGCCGTCTCGCGCTCCAGGTTCGACTGGCTGGCGGCCAGCCCCTTCAGGTGGTCGGAGAGGCTGCCGTAGGCGACCGCCCGCTCTTTTTCCAGGTCCTGGATCTTCTGGTCGACCTTGCCGAGCGACTCCTGGAGCGGCTTGACCAGTTCGTCGATCGCCCGCTGGCGCTGCTCCAAATCCCCCTTCGCCCCCTCCTGGAAGCGCTCCAGGGTCGCCTTGGCGAGGTGGAGGAAGCTTGCGTTGTTGCTTTCGAGCGCCTGGGCGGAGAGGGCGCGGAAGGCGTCGGCGAGCCGGGCCTGGGCCTCGTCGAGGAGGCGGAGCTTCTCCCCCGCCGCCCGCCGCTCGGCCTCGATCGCCGTCTCCAGCCGGGCCACCTGGGCCTCCCCGGCGGCGCCCGCCTGGCGCAGCCGGCCGAGCTCGACCTGCGCGCCGCCCAGGGCCGACTCCAGCTTGCCGAGCTGGGCGTCCTTGCTGCGCAGCCGCTCTTCCAGGGTCGCCCGGAGGGTCCCGGCGCGCAGGCGCAGGACGAGACCGGCGACGAGCCCACCCAGCAGGATGGCGACGGCGTGAGTCAGGATGGCCGTCATGGGGACCTCCTTACGGCGCTTTCTGGTAGAGATCACACATGTTGCGGTACCAGTGAAAGCTTACCACAACCCGTCGTGGCGGGGATGGAGCAGGAGGGAGGGGCCGGCCGGCCGGCGGCGGCTCAGCGGCCCAGCAGGTGGCGGGCGATGACCAGGCGTTGCATCTCGCTCGTCCCCTCGTAGATCGTGGTGACGCGCACGTCTCGATAGAGGCGGGAGATCTCATAGTCCTGATGGAAGCCGTTGCCGCCGTGGATCTGCAGACTCTCGGCGCAGGCCCGGTTGGCGGCCTCGGCGGCGTAGAGCTTGGCCTGGGCGGCGTAGCGCCCGGCCTGCGCCTTGTGGGCCGGGTCCTCGGAGGCCCGGGCGGCGTAGTGGGTGAGCAGGCGGGCGGCGGCGAGCTCGGTCGACATCTGGGCGATCTTCATCTGGATCGCCTGGTGCTCGGCGATGGGAACGCCGAACTGCTTGCGGTCCTTGGCGTAGGCGACCGCCAACTCGAACGCCCGCTGGTGGATGCCCAGGGCCTGGGCGGCGATCCCCAGGCGGGAGTGGCCGAGGGTGGCGAAGGCGATCTTCAGGCCTCTCCCCTCCTCGCCCAGGAGGTTGCCGGCCGGGATGCGGCAGTCGGTGAAGATCAGGGGGGCGGTGCGCGAGGCGTTCAGGCCGAGCTTCTCCTCCGGCTTTCCGACCGCGAAGCCGGGAGCGTCGGAGGGAACGGCGAAGGCCGAGAGGCCGCGCTTGCCCGCCTTGGGGTCGGTCACCGCCACCACCACGTACCAGGAGGCG
>DASQPA010000219.1:0-33886 GCA_035644215.1 Thermoanaerobaculia bacterium | reverse complement strand
CTGGAAGCCGCGGGTGAGCCCCACCAGCCCCTCTCCCTTGAGCTCGCGGCCGAGCGCCGTGCGGCAGCCGGAGAGCACCACCAGGTCGGCGTCCAGGTGGAGGTGGTAGAGATCGCGCAGGGCGAGGAACCCCTCCTGCGGTCGTCCTTCCCGATCGAGGGTCGAGAGCGCCAGGCCGGAGAGGGCGGGGTGCTCGGCGTCGATCACCCCGTGGGTGGCGAAGTGGACCGTGCGATAGCCGGCCAGGCGCTCGCCGAGGACCGCGCTCCGCGCCGCGTCGAAGCCGAGGGCGATTTTCGTCTGCCCGGGGGGCGCCAGGGCCGCGATGGCGAGAGCCTCCTGCCGCGAGCCGGGGAGGGGGGCGAAGGCGGGCGGGGCCGCCCCCTTCCGGGCCGCCGCCCCGAGGCGCGGATCGGCGGGATCGAACACCGGGTCGGCGAAAATCGCCAGCCAGCGCGCCGCCGGGGGCCTGCGGGCGAGGAGCTGGCGCTCGGCGGCGAGGGCCGAGGCCCCGGGGAGGGAGACCACCTCGTGCCGGGTGAGGAGGGGGGCGGCCTCGGCGCCGCCCTCCGGCGCCTCGTCCGGCAGGGGGAGGGCGGCGAAGGGGAGGTAGGCGAGCGCGCCGTCGGGCACCACCGCCAGCCGGCGCTCGCCCAGCCGGGAGGCGACCGGCCCGAGGAGCATCCGGGAGAGGGCGGCCGCGGTCTCCGCCGCCTCCTGGCGAGTGTCGGGAGCGTTGGGAGTGCCGGGAGCGTTGGGAGCCGCGGGATCGTCGGCGCTCCAGAGAGCGTGGAGCCGCCGCGCCGCCGGCTCGATCGCCGCCCGGGGCGGCAGGACGAAGCTCGCCACCTCCCCTTGCGTCACCCACCAGAGGAAGCTCCGCTCCTCCCCCAGGGCGTAGACGAGGAAGGCGGTGTCGGGGTCGAGCAGCCTCTGGAGGTCGTCCACGGTCAGCGGCTGCGGCTGGGTGAGGGCGGCATAGCCGGGGCTCCGGGCGCGGATCGCCGCATCGGTCAGGTCGAGCTCGCGCAGGATCTCCTGCTGCTCGACCTCGAAGGCCTGCCGCGCCGCGCCGGCCGGCCGCTCGGCCGCCGAGCGGGCGGCCTTGGCGGCCAGGCGGTCGGCGAGCCCCCGGCGGCGTTCTAAAAGGGCGGCGTCGCCCGCCGGCTCGGGGCGGACCCCGGCGTCGTTCAAGAGCTCCAGGAGGGTGCGGGCGCGGGCCCGCTCGCCGATCGCCAGGGCTTCCCGATCGAAGCCGGCGCCGGGGGCGGCGCGGTGGGCGGCCATGGCGAGGTCGATCGCCAGCTCATAGGCCTGGTGGGTGAGGGCCGAGTAGGAGGCGCGGAGGTCCGGGCTGGCGATCCACTGGCGCAGGGATTCGACCCGGGCGAGCGCCTCCCCGGCGTGGGCGCGGGCCGCCGCGCTCTGGCCGAAGCGGCGTTCCGCCCGGGCGAGGGCCAGGAGGGTCTGCAGCTCGCCCGGCCGGTAGCCGGCGGCGCGGGCCGCGGCGAGCGACCGCCCGAGGATCGCCAGGGCCGGGGCCTCCTCGCCGCGCCGGGCGAGGAGGTCGCCCTGGCCGCGCAGGGCGTCCGCCTCCTTGGGCCGGTCGCCGGCGGTGGCGAGGAGCGCCGCCGCCCGCTCGAAGCTGGCGAGCGCGGAAGCCCCGTCGCCGGCGGCGTCCTGGGCGGCGCCGAGCTGGACGAGGGCGGCCCCCTCGCCGCGCCGGTCGCCCAGGGCGCGCTCGATCTCCAGGGCCTGCCGCTCGTCCTCCAGGGCCTCCCGGGGATGGCCGAGGAGCAGCCGGGCGGTGCCCAGGCTGATCCGCGTCGTCGCTTCCCCCGGGCGGTCGCCGACCGCCCGCCAGAGGGCCAGGGCCTGCTCATAGCTGCCCACCGCCCGCTCCAGCTCGCCGACGCCGTGGTACACCAGGCCGACGTTCTGGAGCACCCGCGCCTGCCAGCGGCGGTTCTCCGCCGCCTGGAAGATGGCCAGCGCCTCGCCGTAGCGGGCGAGCGCCTCCTGGACCTCGCCGAGGTCGGCGTGGAGGACCCCCAGGTTGTTCAGGGTGCGGGCCTCGCCGTCGCGGTTGCCGGTCGAGCGCAGGTGGGCGAGGGCTTGCTCGTAGCGGTCGCGCGCCTCCTGCGGCTCGCCCAGGGCGTCGTAGGCGCGGCCGACGCTGGTCAGCGCTCCGCCGAAGAGCGCCTCGGCCTTCACCTCGGCGAGCAGGGGGAGGGCGCGGCCGTAGCAGGCCACCCCCTGGCGCAGGTCGCCGCGGGAGAGGTCCATCAGGCAGAGGTTGCTCTGGGCGACCGCCTCCCCGTAGCGGTCGGCGGCGCCACGGGAGAGGGCGAGGGCGCGGCCGAAGGCGGCGCGCGCCGCGTCCGTCTCGCCCAGGAGCCAGTGGTCGAGGCCGCTCTCGTTCTCGGTGGCGGCGGCGAAGAGGGGGGCGTCCAGGGCCTGCCAGAGGGGGAGGACCTCCTGGGCGAGCGCCAGGGCGGCGCGCGTCTCGTCGACCAGCCGGGAGACCACGGCCCGCTCGTAGAGCGCCCGCGCCTCTCCCCGGGCGTCGCCCGCGGCGCGGAAGCCCTCCCGGGCCGCCTGGTAGAACGGCAGGGCGCGGCGGCGGGCGTCGGCCGAGCCCTCGCGGTAGAGCACCCCGGCCCGGGTCAGCGCCTCCTCGGCGGCCGGCAGCCCCGGCGGGGCGGCGGCGATCTCGTCGAGGCGGATTTCATACCGTCCGGCGGGGGGTGCCCCGGGCTCCCGGGCGCGCACGGTCAGCGTGTAGAGGCCGGCCCTCTTCGGCACCAGGAGGAGCGACTCCGTCCCCTCGCGGTCCTGCGGGCTGTCGACGGCGAGGAGGCTCTGGCCGTCCGGACCGGCGACCTCGACCGTCACGTCGATGCCGCGCTGCTCGACCGCCACCCGGAAAGGCCGGCCGGCCGGCAGCTCGACCCGCCAGGCCTCGGCCTCGCCCGCCGCCAGCTCGCGGGAGACCGGGCGGCCCGGGGCGAGCGGGCCGGCGAGAACCAGGCCTGCCAGAACCGCCGGGGCCAGCATCTCGATCGTCATGGTGGTGGGCCTCTCGGGAGGCCAACACTAGCAGAGAAGGGAGTGGGGCGAGAGAAGGCAGGGCAGGCACAGGGGCTCTGCCCCTACGCTGCCCTGCCTCGGACTGTCGCTGCGAAAAAATAGGCGAAGCGGGCTGAAGAGATGAAGGTAGCAGCAGGGCAGGTAGGGGCCGAGCCCCTGTGCCTGCCCTGCGCGGGCTCTGGTTCCTACTTACGGCTGCGGCGGCGGAGGCGGGATGTGGTGCGCCTCTTCCCACTCTCTCCACTCGCGCTCGCGGTGGGCGCGGACCCAGTCCGTAAACCTGCCCGTCGACCGCTCGTAGACGATCTCCTTGTGGGTCTCGTCGCGCCAGATGGTCGTGACGTTCGAGACCCGGATGCCGCTGGTCACGCCGCAGCGGTTCTCGGGAACCATCGTCCCTTGCAGCTTGACGTAATCGTTGCCGATGACGCCGTACCAGCCGGTTCCCTCGAGGACGAAGTTATTGCCCTGGTGGTCGCGGACGAGCACGCACTCCGGCTCGGTGCCGCCCACGACGACGCCTTCGAGGCTCACCGAGGCGGCCCGCGCGGGCACTGCCGTCAGGAGGCCCGTCGCCAGAGCCGCGGCGGTCAAGAAGCAGGTCAGGGTTCTCTTGTTGAAATTCATGCAAATCTCCTTTCCTGTCGGCGCGTGTCTTCCCTGGTTGCCACTACGCCAGTGCAGTCCGTGGGGAGGCACGTCGCTTTCACTGCGGGCGATGCGCGGCGCGCATGGCCCTTACCCCTGTTTTTAAAGCAAGGTACCTGCCAGAGGGTCCGCCGCGTCCGGGCTTCAGGGGGCGACCGCCAGCCGTCCGGTCGGCCCGATCACCAGGGCCGGGGCCGAGATGCCGCCGAGGAGCGGCTCGTCGCCGGCCACCACGACCGTCTCCCGGCCCACCGCGAGGACCCGGGCGAAGACCTCGGCGAGGCTCGCCTCCCAGAGGAGGTCGGGGAGCGCCCGGCCGAGGGCGCCATTGTCGATCCGGCGGACGCCGCGCGCCACGGCGCGAAACGCCAGGCGGCGCGGATCGAAGCCCTGAAGCGGCTGCAGGCTCCCCACCCACAACCCCTCCGCTCCGGCCTGCCCCAGGAGCTCGCCCTCGTCCGCGGCCCCGGGGCGCAGGAACAGGTTGGTGGCGAGGCTCTCGTCCAGGGCCACGGCGTGGGGGGTCGCGGCGCAGCCGAGGCGTAAGGCGAGCGGCGGGTCGACGGCCGGGGTGCGGACCACCCCCTGCTCGATGAGGTTGACCGGGCGCTTGGCCTCTCCGGCCAGATCGAAGGGGAAGGGGAGGCCGCGGGGGTCGGTGGCGTCGTCGCGCAGGCTCACCAGGGGGTGGAAGACCGGCTCCCCCAGCCGCTCGCAGAGGAACGAGTCGCCGGTGTGGAAGGCGGCGGAGGAGAGAGACAGGCGGTTCAGCAGGTCGACCAGGGCGGCGGCCGCCTGGGGGGCGAGGAGGAGCGGCGGGGGAGCCGCCGGCAGGTCGGCCAGACCCTCGGGCGCGGCGCGGCGGCGCGCCTCCTCGGCCACCGCCTCGGGGACGAGGCCGGCGAGCGAGCGGGAAGCCACCACGGCCCTCCCGGCGGTCGGGCCGCGCCCCTGGCGGACCGCGAGCGCCGCCGTCGTCACCTCGGCCGAGCGCCGCCGCCCGCCGCTCCCCGTCACCACCACCCGCGCCACCGTCCAG
Organism: Thermoanaerobaculia bacterium; assembly: GCA_035644215.1. Classification (GTDB taxonomy): domain Bacteria; phylum Acidobacteriota; class Thermoanaerobaculia; order Multivoradales; family UBA5704; genus DASQPA01. The sequence goes on along the minus strand of DASQPA010000219.1, from coordinate 29,109 downwards.
TCGAGCCGCGCCGCGCCGGAGCGTCCGGCCCAGGACTCTACGAGCTCGCGCGCCCGCCCCTCGTCGAGTCCCGCCAGCTCGCGGTCCCAGAGCTCCGGACCGCGGTCGGTCGGCCGGCTGGTCCCGGCGGCGGTCCCCGGCGGCATCGCGCGCGTCGGCGGCGCCAGCCGCGCCTGGGCGAGGGCCATGCGCACGGCGTTTTCGAGCTCCGAAACGGTGGCGAAGCCGGTGCGGTGGAAACCGACGCGGCCCGCTTCCCGTACCCGCACCAGGAGGGTCCGCTCGCGGTACCCGGAAGGCGTGTCGCCGTCGGCCGGCCGCTGCTGCCGGCCGGTCTCCTCGCGGCCGCGGCGCACTTCCAGCCAGGCGATCTCGGTGGCGTCGGCGGGCGAGGCGGTCAGCACCCGGTCCAGGCGCGCCAGCATCTCGTCCATCGGCAGCAGAGTGAGGTCCGGCACGGTGGGGGAGTCTAGCACCGGGGAGGGGGAGGAGGGCTGTGGCTTGTCCTTTGCACCCCCCACTGGCAGAATGGCCAGCTTGAGGAGAGGAAACTAGCGCAATGACAAGGCTTATGCCGCTCTTGCTGGCCGCCGTCTCACTTGCAGCCTTCGCCGCCCCCTCCCTTTCGGAGGACAGGGCCGACCTCCTTTTGCAGCACGGCGTCTTCTATCCGGTCCATCCGCCGGGCCGGGTCGAGGGGAGCCTGGCGGTGCGTGGCGGGCGCATCGTCTACCTCGGGCCGGACGCCGGCGCCCAGGCCCTGCGCGGGCCGGCGACCCGGGTCATCGACCTCCACGGCCGGGCGGTGACGCCGGGCCTGATCGACGCCCACTCCCACTTCCTGGGGCTCGGCGAGTCCCTGGAAGAGGTCGACCTGACCGGTGCCCCGACCTATGAAGAGGTCATCTCCCGGGTCAAGGCCGCCGCCCGCGACCTCCCCCCCGGCGCCTGGGTGCGCGGCCGGGGCTGGGACCAGAACCGCTGGCCGGGCAAGCAGTTCCCCACCCAGGGGCCGCTGTCGGCGGCGGTCCCCGACCACCCCGTCTGGCTGGAGCGGGTGGACGGCCACGCCGCCCTGGGCAACGCCCGCGCCCTGGAGATCTGGAAGATCGACAAGACGACCGCCGACCCGCCGGGCGGACGCCTGCTGCGCGATGCCTCCGGCGCCCCGACCGGCGTCCTCGTCGACCGCGCCCAGGGGCTCGCCCACCTGCCCGAGCCGACCCCCGAGGACCTCGACCGCCGTCTGCGCCGCGCCGCCCGCCACTGCCTCGCCGTGGGCCTGACCACGGTGACCGACATGGGGATCAGCCAGCCGGTCTACGAGGCCTACGCCAAGCTCCACCGGGCGGGCCAGCTCCCCCTGCGCGCCGCCCTCTTCCTGACCGACGACGAGGCTCTCCTCAAAAGCTGGTTCGCCCGCGGTCCCGAGATCGACCCCCAGGCGCGGTTGACCGTGCGCGGGGTCAAGATGTACGCCGACGGCGCCCTGGGGAGCCGCGGCGCCGCCCTCCTCGCCCCCTACAGCGACGACCCCGGCAACTCCGGCCTCCTGGTGACCCCCGAGGCCCACATGGAAGAGGTCGCCCGGCAGGCCCTGGCGCACGGCTTCCAGGTCGGCATCCACGCCATCGGCGACCGCGGCAACCAGACCGCCTTGAATGCCATGGAGAAGGCCCTGGGCGGCCCCAAGCCGGAAGCCCGCTTCCGCCTCGAGCACGCCCAGGTGATGACCCTGGACGACATCCGGCGCCTGGGGCGCCTGGGGGTCATCGCCTCCATGCAGCCCACCCACGCCACCTCCGACATGCCGTGGGCCGGCGACCGGGTGGGGGAGAAGCGCCTGGCGGGGGCCTACGCCTGGCGCAAGGTGAAGAATGCCGGCGGCCGGCTCGCCCTGGGGAGCGACTTCCCGGTCGAGTCGGACGACCCGCGGCTCGGGCTCTACGCCGCGGTGACCCGCCAGGATCTCCAGGGCCAGCCGGCGGGCGGCTGGCTGCCGGCCGAGAAGCTGACCCGCGACGAGGCCCTGGCCGGCTTCACCGCCGACGCCGCCTGGTCGCTCTTCCTCGACCCGGAGGTCGGCACCCTGGAGGTCGGCAAGCGGGCCGACCTGGTGGTCTTCGGCAAGGACCCCATGCGGGTGCCCGAGCGCGAGATCCCGACCGCTCCGGTCGACCTCACCCTGGTCGACGGCCAGGTGGCGTTCGCGCGGGAGGGGGCACGGTGAGACGGCGCGGCGCGGCGCGCGTCGCCGTGCTCGTGGGCCTGGCCCTGTGTCTGGCCGGGCCGCTGGTCTCGGGAGAGGACGGCTGGGCGAAGCTGCGCCGCAACATGGTCGACGAGCAGATCCGACAGCGCGGCATCACCCAGCCCGACGTCCTCGCCGCCATGGGCCAGGTGCCGCGCCACATGTTCGTCCCCCCCGCGGAGCAGAACCGGGCCTACGCCGACCAGCCGCTCCCCGTCGACGCCGGGCGGACCATCTACCAGCCCTACGTCGTCGCCCTCATGACCTCGCTTCTGGACCTCGACGGCAGCAAGAAGGTGCTCGAGGTGGGCACCGGCTCGGGCTACCACGCCGCGGTCCTCTCCCGGATCGCCCGCGAGGTCTACTCGATCGAGATCTCGGGACCGGTGGCGAACCAGGCCGAGAAGCGCCTCTCGACCCTGGGCTACGCCAACGTCCATGTGCGGAGCGGCGACGGCTACCAGGGCTGGCCCGAGAAAGCTCCCTTCGACGCCATCCTGGTCTCCGCGGCGCCCCCCAAGCTCCCCAAGCTGCTCCTCGACCAGCTGCGGGTGGGCGGTAAGATGGTCGTCGCCCAGGGCGGGTTCATCCAGGACCTCCTGGTGATCACCAAGACCGCCGACGGCCTGGAGAAGCGGACGGTCATCCCCGTCCGCCTGTCGCCGATGACCGGCAGGATCCGCGATGGCGGGTAGGGCGCCGGGCCTCGCCGGCCTCCTTCCGGCCCTCGCCGCGACCAGCCTGCTCGCCGCCATGTCCGCCCCACCTCCCCCCGCCGCCGCCCCGGCGCCGGCCGAATCCTGCGCCCAGGAGCGCCACCGCATGGTGGCGGAGCAGGTCCGCGCGCGCGACGTCAAGGACGCCGCCGTCCTCGCCGCCATGGAGGAGGTGCCGCGCCACCTCTTCGTGCCGGCGGACGAGCGGGCGGAGGCCTACGCCGACCATGCCCTCCCCATCGGCCGCGGCCAGACCATCTCCCAGCCCTACATCGTGGCCCTGATGACCCAGCTCCTCGCCGTCGACCGGCACGCCCGGGTGCTGGAGATCGGCACCGGCTCGGGCTACCACGCGGCGGTCCTGTCGCGGGTGGCGGGGGCGGTCTACACCATGGAGATCGTCCCCTCCCTGGGCGAGGAGGCCGGCGGGCTTCTCACCCGGCTGGGCTATGCCAACGTCCACGTCCGCATCGGCGACGGCTACAAGGGCTGGCCGGAGGAGGCCCCCTTCGACGGCATCCTCCTGACCGCCGCCCCGGCCCAGGTCCCGGTGCCGCTCCTCGCCCAGCTCAAGCCGGGCGGCCGCATGGTCCTCCCCCTGGGGACCGTCCAGCAGGAGCTCCTCGTGCTCACCAAGCGGCCCGACGGCACGGTCGAGACGAGAAACGTCCTCCCCGTCCGCTTCGTCCCGATGACCGGCGAGGCGCAGGACCGGCGGTAGGTTCCGGGAACGCCTGCTGTAACGAACCGACTCCTCCCGGCGCCAGATCCCACAGACGACCGGTCGCTCTGCCCGGACCGGTGTAAGATCAACAGGTCGGTTGGTTTTCAAGCCCACTATCCAAGGAGGTTCGTCCATGAAACCGTACCGGTGGAATCCCGCTCCGCTCCTCGCCCTGGCCCTGCTCTTCGCCCTGGCCGGAGCCGTCGAGGCCCAGCCGTTCAACGTCTGGCTGAGGCTCTCGGGCCCCACCTCGGGCTATGTCCAGGTCCCCACCAGCCCCGCCCTGAACCCGGCGAGCGCGATCACCGTCGAGGCCTGGGTCAACGTCACCGATTCCGGCGGCTGCAGCAGCATCGTGGGCAAGAACTGGACCCAGGCCTGGTGGGTGGGGATCTGTGGCACGACGATGCGCTCCTACATCCGGGGCTACGACTCGACCGGCCTCCAGATCCCGGTGCGCACCTTCAGGGACGCCGGGACGATCCCTGCGGGTCAGTGGACCCACGTCGCGGTGACCTTCGACGGCACGACGCGCCGGCACTACATCAACGGCGAGCTCGTCGGCTCCTGGGTGGAGCCCGGGGCGCTCCCGGCGACCGCCGACGCGGTCCGCATCGCCAGCGACGTGAACTTCACCCACACCCCCGCCGGCGCCATCGACGAGGTGCGGTTGTGGAACGTCGCCCGTACCATCGACCAGATCCGCGCCTCGATCAACGTCGCGAGCCCCACCCCGACGACCGGCCTGGTGGCGCGCTGGGCCCTGGACGCCAGCGCGTTCGACTCGTCGGGCGGCGGCCACAACGGCGCCGTCGGCGGCTCGGGCACCAACTACTTCACCTTCCCGGTGACCCTCGCCCCCTGCTCCGCGACCGCGACCTCGCTCTGCCTCTTCGGCCGCATCGTGGTCCACGCCACCTTCCGGACCGGCGCTCCCGGCACCGCCGAGGGCATCGGCCAGACGGTCGGCTGCGCCAACTCGGGCTCCGGCCTCTTCTGGTTCTTCAGCCCCGACAACTGGGAGGTGATGGTCAAGGCGATCAACGGCTGCGGCCTGAACAGCCGCTACTGGATCTTCTCGGCGGCGACGACCAACGTCTTCTACCGCCTGGAGGTGGCCGACCTCCATGCCGGGGTGAACAAGGTCTACTTCAACTACCCCGGTCCGCCGGCCCCGGCGGTCACCGACGTCAACGCCTTCGCCACTTGCCCGTAGAGCGTTTCAGCGCACGCCGAAGGAAAGGGGCCCGAGCGATCGGGCCCCTTCGTTTTTTCACCGCTTCGTGACGATCCCACCGGCACATTCTTGCGAAGTTCCTATACACTAGGGCGCCAAATCCTGATCCCGCCCTGTCGCGCCGTCGACCGGGTCTCTGTCTGCTGTCCGAGGGAGATGCACATGTTTAAGCCGCTCCGCGCCCTCCTGCCCGCCTTGGTCCTGCTGCTCCTCGCCGCGCCGGCCTTCGCGGTCTCCCCCAACATCGTCATCAGCCAGGTCTATGGCGGCGCCGGCTGTGGCACGGTCGGCTGCTCGACCTACAAGAACGACTACATCGAGATCTTCAACCGCGGGGCGGTCTCGGTCAGCGTCAACGGCTGGTCGGTTCAGTATGCCGCCGCGGCGGGCACCACGTGGCAGGTGACCAACCTGCCCAACGTCTCGATCCCGGCCGGCGGCTACCTGCTCGTCGCCGAGGGCGCCGGCGCCAACGGCGTGAGTAGCCTGCCGACGCCGGAAGTGACCGGTGCGATCGCCATGAGCGCCACGGCGGCGAAGGTCGCGCTGGTCAACACAACTACAGCACTGGCCGGCGCATGCCCTGCGAGCGCGAGCATCGTCGACTTCGTCGGGTACGGGACGACCGCCACCTGCAACGAAGGGGGGGCGAATGCCCCGGCGCCGAGCACCACGACCGCCGACCTCCGCGCGGCGAACGGCTGCACGGATACGGACAGCAACTCCGGCGACTTCACCGCCGGCGCTCCCAACCCCCGTAACAGCTCGTCGGCACTGAATTCCTGCAGCCCGCTCCCCAACCTGACGATCAACGACGTCTCCTTGAACGAGGGGAACGCCGGCACCACCAGCTTCACCTTCACGGTCAGCCTCTCGGCCCCGGCCGGGCCGGGCGGGGTGACCTTCGACATCGCGACCGCCAACAACACGGCGACCCAGCCCTCCGACTACACCCAGAAGTCGCTCACCGCGCAGACCATCCCGGCCGGCAGCTCGACCTACAGCTTCACCGTCCTGGTCAACGGCGACACGGCTCCGGAGGCCAACGAGACCTTCTTCGTCAACGTCACCAACGTCACCGGCGCCACCGTCGCCGACGGCCAGGGCCAGGGGACGATCGTCAACGACGACGCGGCGCCCAACCTGACGATCAACGACGTCACCTTGAACGAGGGCAACGCCGGCACCACCACCTTCACCTTCACGGTGAGCCTCTCGGCCCCGGCTCCGACCGGTGGGGTGACCTTCGACATCGCGACCGCGGACGGCACGGCGGTCGCCCCCGGCGACTACACCGCCAAGTCGCTCACCGGGCAGACCATCCCCGCCGGCAGCTCGACCTATACCTTCGACGTCCTGGTCAACGGCGACGTCACCCCGGAGGGCGACGAGACCTTCTTCGTCAACCTGACCAACGTCACCAACGCGGTCACGGTCGACGGCCAGGGGCTGGGGACGATCGTCAACGACGACATCACCAAGATCCACGACGTCCAGGGGAACGGCGCGGCGACCCCCATTCCCGGCGTCACGGTGACGGTCGAGGGCGTCGTCGTCGCCAACTTCCAGGGGGCCGGGAAGCTCCAGGGCTTCTTCCTCGAGGAGGAGGACGCCGACGCCGACGCCGACCCGATGACGTCTGAGGGCATCTTCATCTTCTGCGGCAGCTGCACGACGCCGGTCGCCGAGGGGCAGCGGGTCAAGGCCACCGGAATCGTCTCGGAGTTCAGCGGCATGACCGAGATCACGGCCTCCACCGCCGGCTCGGTCGTCGTCACCGACGCCGCCAACCACCTGGCCGAGGTGACTCCCTCGCCGATCACCCTGCCGATCGCCGGCGTCGTCGACGATTTCTACGAGGCGCGCGAGGGGATGCTCGTCACCTTCGTCGACACCCTTACCGTCTCGGAGTACTTCGAGCTCGGCCGCTTCGGCCAGATCATCCTCTTCCAGGGCGGCCGGCCGTTCCAGTACACCGAGGGGGCGCCGCCCAACGCGGCGGGCTACACCGCGCATCTCGACAACCTCTCCCGGCGGCGGGTGATCCTCGACGACGACAACAACGCGCAGGAGGCCTACCTGAGCCAGCCCGACGGCAGCCAGGCCGTCTTCTATCCGCGGGCGAACGGCGGCTTCTCGGTCGGCACCCAGGGCGTCGACTTCTTCCGTGGCGGCGACCTGGTCAACGGTCTGACCGGCGTCCTCCACTGGTCTTTCCCGGGTTTCGGCGCCAATACCTGGCGCATCCGCCCCGCCGCCGCCCACCCGGTGACGTTCACCGTCGCCAATCCGCGCCCGGTGACCCCGCCGGCGGTCGGCGGCGCCATCAAGGCGGTGGGGATGAACCTCCTCAACTACTTCACGACGATCGATACCACCGCGAGCACCAGCACCGGCCCCTGCGGTCCGTCGATGACGCTGGACTGCCGCGGCGCGGACAGCGTGGCGGAGCTCAACCGCCAGCGGGAGCGGGCCTCGATCGTCGTCTGCACCTTGAACGCCGACATCTATGCCTTCATGGAGCTCGAGAACACCACGCCGAGCGCCACCATCACCGACCTCCTAGGCGCCATCAACGCGCGCTGCGGCGGCGCCCATCCCTATACCTTCGTCAATACCGGCGGCACCCTGGGCACCGACGCCATCCGGGTCCAGGAGATCTACCGGACGGGGATCGTGTCCCCGGTGGGCTCGCCGCTCGTCGACCTCGATCCGGTCCACAACCGGCCGCCCACCGCCCAGACGTTCGACGTCGTGGACGCCGCGAACCCGGCCTTCGGCCAGCGCTTCACCGTCGTCGCCAACCATTTCAAGTCCAAGGGATGCCCGGGCAGCGGCGCCGACGCCGATGCGCTGGACGGCCAGAGCTGTTTCAACGGCACGCGGACCGCCCAGGCCACCCGCCTGCTCACCTGGATCAACAGCACCGTGCTGCCGGCGGCAGGCGATCCGGACGTCCTCCTCCTCGGCGACTTCAACTCCTACGCCCAGGAGAACCCGGTGACGACGATCGAGGCCGGCGGCTACACCGACCTCGAATCCGCGTTCGGGGGGGGCAGCACCTACTCCTACCTCTTCAGCGGCGAGCTCGGCCATCTCGACTACGCTTTTTCGAGCTCCAGCCTGACCGGGCAGATCACCGGCGCCGCCCCCTGGCACATCAACGCCGACGAGTCGGACCTCTTCGACTACAACGACGAGGTCTTCGACAGCCCGGGGGAGGCGAGCTTCGACGAGAAGCCCGACGGCTCCGCCCTGGTGCCGCCCCGCGTCGTCTTCCAGCCGGCGACGCCCTACCGGGCCTCGGACCACGATCCGGTGCTCGTCGGCCTCTTCCAGGTGGCGGACCTCGCGATCACCAAGGTGGACACCCCCGATCCGGTGAACGCCGGCACCAACCTCACCTACACCGTCACGGTGACCAACAACGGGCCGGACCCCGCGACCTCCGCCGCCTGGAGCGACACCCTGCCGGCGGGGACGAGCTTCGTCTCCCTCCCCGCCGTGGCGGGCTGGAGCTGCACCACCCCGTCGGTGGGGGCGGGCGGCACGGTCTCCTGCACCAACCCGTCGTTCGCGGTGGGGAGCGCGGTCTTCACCTTGACCGTGGCGGTCGATCCGACGGTCACCGCCGGCACCGTCCTCTCGAACACCGCGACCGCCACCTCGACGACCGGGGACGGCAACGCGGCCAACAACAGCGCCACGGCGACGACGACGGTCGCGGCCGCGGCGGATCTGTCGGTGACCAAGGTGGACACGCCCGATCCGGTGACGGCGGGCACCAACCTGACCTATACGATCACGGTCACCAACGCCGGCCCCAGCACGGCGGCGTCGGTCTCGCTGTCCGACACGCTGCCGGCGGGCACCACGTTCGTTTCGCTCGCCTCGCCGGGCGGCTGGTCCTGCACCACCCCGTCGGTGGGAGCGGGCGGCACGGTCTCCTGCTCGGTCGGCTCGCTCGCCGCGGGCAGCGCGGTCTTCACCCTGGTGGTGGCGGTCGGTCCGGCGGTCACCGCCGGCACGGTGCTTTCGAACACCGCCACGGCCTCCTCGACCACCAGCGATCCGAACCCGGGCAACGAGAGCGGCACGGCGACGACGACGGTCGCGGCCTCGGCGGATCTGTCGGTGACCAAGGTGGATACACCCGACCCGGTGACGGCGGGCAACAACCTGACCTACACGATCACGGTCACCAACGCCGGCCCCAGCGCAGCGGCGACCGTCGCGCTGTCGGACACCCTGCCGGCGGGGACGACCTTCGTCTCGCTCGCCTCGCCGGGCGGCTTTAGCTGCACCACCCCGTCGGTGGGGGCGGGCGGCACGGTCTCCTGCTCGGTCGGCTCGCTCGGCGTCGGCAGCGCGGTCTTCACCCTGGTGGTGGCGGTCGATCCGTCGGTCGCCTCCGGCACGGTGCTCTCGAACACGGCCACGGCTTCTTCGGCCACCAGCGATCCGAACCCGGGCAACGAGAGCGGCACGGCGACGACGACGGTCGCGGCCTCGGCCGATCTCTCGGTGACCAAGGTGGACACTCCCGATCCGGTGACGGCGGGCAACAACCTCACCTACACGATCACCGTCACCAACGTCGGCCCGAGCGCGGCGGCGACGGTCTCGCTGTCGGACCTGCTGCCGACGGGGACGACCTTCGTTTCGCTCGCCTCGCCGGGCGGCTGGAGCTGCACGAACCCGGCGGTGGGGTCGGGCGGCACGGTCTCCTGCACCAACGCCTCGCTCGGCGTGGGGAACGCGGTCTTCACCCTGGTGGTGAAGGTCGGTTCGTCGGTCACCGCCGGCACCGTCCTCTCGAATACCGCCACGGTCTCCGCGGCGACCCCCGATCCGAACCCGGGCAACGGCAGCGCCACGGCGACGACGACGGTCGCGACCTCGGCGGATCTGTCGGTGACCAAGGTGGACACGCCCGATCCGGTGACGGCGGGGAACAACCTGACCTACACGATCACGGTGACCAATGCCGGGCCCAGCGCGGCGGCCACCGTTTCGCTGTCGGACACGCTGCCGACGGGGACGACCTTCGTCTCGCTGGCTTCGCCGGGCGGCTGGAGCTGCACGAACCCGGCGGTGGGGTCGGGCGGGACGGTCTCCTGCACCGACGCCTCGCTCGCGGTGGGCAGCGCGGTCTTCACCCTGGTGGTGAAGGTCGGCGTGTCCGTCCCCGCCGGAACCCTTTCCAACACCGCCACGGTCTCCGCGGCGACCTCCGACCCGAACCCCGGCAACGGGAGCGCCACGGCGACGACGACGGTAACGGCGGCGCCGACCTCGCTCACCGCCACCAAGACGGTCACCGGCCAGTTCTTCCCCGGCGGCACGGTGACCTACACGGTGACCCTTCACAACAACGGTCCCGGCAACCAGGCGGATAACCCGGGTGCCGAGATGACGGACGTCCTGCCCGCGCAGCTGACCCTGGTCTCGGCTGCGGCCTCGAGCGGCACGGCGACGGCCACGGTGGGGACCAACACGGTGACCTGGAACGGCGCCATCGTGGCCGGCGGCACGGTGACGATCACCATCCAGGCCACGGTCCACACCGGCCTGGCGGTGGGTACCCTGATCGCCAACCAGGCGACGATCGCCTTCGACGCCGACGGCAACGGCACCAACGAGTCCACGGCGATGACCGACGACCCGACGGTCGGCGGAGCGGCCGATCCCACCCGCTTCGCGGTGGCGCCGCAGTCGGTGATCGAGGTCCCGACGCTCGACACGGTGGGCTTGGCGCTCCTCGCCCTGCTCCTGGCCGGGCTCGGCGCCTGGCGGTTGGGCCGGCGGCGGGTGAGCGGGGGAGTCTGAGCCCTCACCCCCGGCCCCTCTCCCGGCCCACCGGCCGCACCCCCGGGAGAGGGGAGCCCAGCACGTAGGAGGGGGCATGGGCAGGGGATAGGGGAGGAACGGGTCGATCCTCCCCGACTTCTGTCCTCGGTGGCCCCGCTTCCGTCCTGTGTGGCCCCACTTCCGTCCTGGGTGGCTCTGCTTCGGTCCTGGATGGCCCCGCTTCTGTCCTGCGTGGCCCCACTTCGGTCTTCAGTTGCCCTGCTTCTGTCCTCGGTGGCCCTATCTCCGTTGTGAATCTCCCTACTTTTCCTCAGAAGCCCCCTACTTCTGAATTCCAGCTCCCCATTTCTGGCGCCGGACTCCCCTCTTTTCGCCCCAGCTGCCTATTTCTGCGGTGGAGCTCCGCCACTCGGGTGCGGAGCTACCACTTCCGTCATGGAGCTTCCCAATCCGTTTGAAACGGCCCCTCTGTCTCCGCAGGAGCTCCCGTGTTCACTGGACACGCGTCACGTGACAGAATACACTGAGGCGTGATCAAGACGTTCGCGGACCGGCACACGCAAGAGCTGTACGCGACGGGCAGATCGAGACGGCTTCCGGCGGACGTTGTCAAGCGGGCGAGACGAAAGCTGGAGTACGTCGACTTGGCGGCTCGGCTTGACGATCTCAAGGTCCCGCCCGGCAACCGGCTTCATGCACTCGGGCGAGAACGGGCAGGGCAGCATGCGATTTCCGTCAACGACCAGTGGCGCATCTGTTTTCGTTTCGCCGATGGCGACGCCTACGACGTCGAGATCACCGACTACCACTAAGAACGAGGGGGTACGATGAGCATTCCAAATACCGGTCGGCGGCAGCTCCGGCCCACCCATCCGGGCGAGATGCTCCGCGAGGACTTCCTCCCGGAGTACGGGCTCACGGTCGCGAGCCTCGCCGAGGCCCTGGGCGTCTCTCGCCAGACCATGAACGAGCTACTGCGGGAGCGGCGCGCCGTCAGCCCGGAGATGGCGATTCGGCTCTCTCGTCTGTTCGGCAATTCGCCGGAGTTTTGGCTCAACGCGCAGCGTGCCGTGGATCTCTGGGACGCGGCAAAGGCCCTCAAGACGCAGGTGGAGCGCATCAAGCCGCTCAAGGTCGCCTAAGGCTGGAGAGAAGCTGGCACCATGATTCGCATACCGACCCACCGTGAGCCCACCCATCCCGGCGAGATGCTGCTCGAAGAGTTCTTGAAGCCGATGGCTCTGTCGCAGCGCGATCTTGCCGAGGGGATCCACGTTCCGTATCAGCGGATCAACGAGCTGGTCCACAAGAAGCGGGGAATGACGCCGAGCACAGCGCTACGTCTCGCCAAGTTCTTCGACATGTCCGCCGGGTTCTGGATGAACCTCCAGCTTCGGTGGGATCTCTACCAGGCGAGCCGGCAGGAAGCGGAAGAGTTGAAGCGGATCACGAAGATCCGAGCGGCAGGGTAAGAGGGGGGACGGGGGGTCCCTCCCCCCTGGGAGGGCGGCGGTTGGATCAGGGGGGAGGCCACCTTTAGATCGTGCAGCCCGGGCAGATCGAGCACTTGGTGACCTGACCCGCGCTGTGGGCTCCTCCGGCGGCTTGCTGCAGCTCGCGGTCATACAGGTTCCGCAGGGTCTCTTTCGAAAGGGCGAGCTTCTTGGGCGCCTTCTGCTTTTGCATGATCTCTCCTTTGATTGGGGGATCGTTTTGTCCCACTTGCTAAGTGCGGACAGGAGCTCGGAAGCGAGACAGGGCTGCGTGGGCGCAGCAGCGCGATCCAGATCCCGATTCAGTGTGCCATCATAGGGGGAGGCCCGAGCCCTCGGCTCTGTGCCGACTTCTTATGCTCCGCCCTCGACTCGACGTTCTCCCCCCGGCGCAGCGGGATCTCTGGCCGGACCTCGCCGCCCTCCCTGCCGGGTTCGTCCTGTACGGCGGGACGGCTCTGGCGCTACGCTTCGCCCACCGAGTCTCGGAGGACTTCGACTTCTTCTCCAATCAGACATTCGCTCCCGATGAGCTCGAACGGCAGGTTCCGTTTCTCGCCGCCGCGGTCCGCCTCCAGACGGGGCCGAACACCCTGGTCTGCCGCATCGACCGGGGCGGGCCGGTCAAGGTGTCCTTCTTTGGAGGGTTGAGCCTTCGCCGGGTCGAAGACCCAGAACCGGCGGAGGGGAACGCAGTCCTGGTCGCGTCCCTACTCGATCTCGCGGCGACCAAGGTGAAGGTGGTCCAGGATCGGGGGGAAGCCAAGGATTACCTCGACGTGGACCAACTCCTCGCGGCGGGGATCGATCTGGCCCAGGCCCTCGCCGCCGCGCGCGCCGTGTACGGACCGACGTTCAACCCGATCCTGAGCGCCAAGGCGCTGTCCTACTACTGCGACGGAGACCTCGAAACGTTGCCCCAGGAGGTGCGCTCCCGACTCACCGCGGCGGCCGGACAGGTCGACATCGCGCGACTCCCCGAAGTGTCCGCACGTCCCGGCGGGCTCCTCCCTTGACCGACCTGGACCTGGAGCAGGCCGCCCGCCGTCTCTTCTGGTGGAAAGAGCCGGCGGCGGCGCTCGCCGACCCCACGCGGTTCCTCGCGCAGGTGATGGTCTACGGCACCCCCGAAGACCTGGCGGTGGCGCAGCAGCACTTCCCCGAGAGCGCCTTCCGGCAGGTCCTGGCCGATCCACCGCCGGGCCTCTTCGATCCGCGCTCCTGGGCCTACTGGCACGCCGTCTTCGGCCTCGCGACCCCGGGGCCGCCACCCGGTCGCCGCTTTCCCGCCGATCGCGGCCACGCGATCACTTCTTAAGGAGCAGGATAAATCGACTCGGTCTGCTTACGGGCAGGTCTCAAACGCCGACGTGTCCTGAATCGGCTGGAACGCCGTTCCCTGAGGATTGACGTAGGTGCGGACGGCGGCGGTCTTGGTGTCGGTCACCGTGATCACCGCTTTCACGTTGGTCAGGCCGCCGGCGAAGAACCAGTAGCGGGAACCCAGGGCGCAGGCGTTCAAGACCTTGGTCACCACCTCGACGTTGGTGGGGGCGAAGAACCAGAAATAGCCGGTGTCACCGGTGAGCGTCACGGCGTGGCCGGCGCCGGTGCCGGTCGCGGTCGTCCACTGGATGCGGACGCGGAAACGGCCGTCGTTCAGGCAGAGGCTGGTGTCGTCGGGGATGCAGGAGGAGGTGGCGCCGGCGGCGCGGGGGTCGAGCCATCTGGCGATCTGCGGGTAGGTGGCGGAGAAGGCGCCGTTGGCGCAGTCGTTTCGGTAGTCGCAGCCGTTCGAGGGGTCGGGACCGCAGCCGTCGGTGAGCTGGCCGACGACGAGGCCGCCGTCCAGGAGGACCGGCGAGCCCGAGCTGCCTACGAAGGTGCCGCCGAAGGTCGGGTGCAGGTAGATGAACTTGGAGAGGTCGTTGATCGGGATGCCCCCCTCGTCCGCCGGCGAGCAGAGGTGGCGCGGCTGGCTCTCGAAGAAGGCCTCGTTGTAGGACTGCGGCCGGCCGAAGGGGTGGGAGACCTGGTGGACCGGGGTGCCGTTGACCAGCACCTCCGGTCGCGCGTCCCAGCCGAGGAGGAAACGCCGGTTGTCCGGAAAGCGGGAGAGCTGGAGGAGGGTGAAATCGCTCTGCCCGCTGGTCGCTAAAAGGGTGGCGCCGTTCACCCGCGGCAGGGTGTCGAGGTTGGGGGCGGCGCCGTTGCAGGCCGCGGTTTTGACGTCGAAGAAGACTTCGAGGCTCGCCGCCTCGTTGGGGCCGCTCAGGCAGTGGTTGGCGGTCAGGAGGTAGGGGATCGTCGTCGTGTCGTCGGTGTCGTTCAAGAGCGCGCCCGTGCACTCGGCGCCGAAGCCGGACGCGTCGACGTGGCCGAGGAGGGCGATCGCCTTCCGCACGTTGTCGATGCCGTGGAAGCGGCTGTCGGCGATGCAGGTCGCATCGACCAGGCAGGCCGGGACGGCCTTGGCAAGGGGCAACGGCACCCCCTGGGCGTCGAGCTCGACGAGCTCCAGGACCCGGTCGAGGCGGAAGCCGGCCGCTTGGCCGAAGGGGACGTTCGCCCGGGCCGGCACGTGGACTTCCAGGGTGAGGGCGCCACCGCCGACGCTCGGGGTCCACAGCTCGCGAGCGGCGGCGTCGAGGCCGAGCGGACCGACGGCGCGGCCGCCCTCCCCACCCCCCCCATAGACCCAGAGGCGCGAGCCGGGGGGCAGGTGGACCTGGGTGAGATGGAGACGCAGGCGCCAGGCTCCGTCGATCCGCAGCTGGGCGGCCCACACCCGCTCGGCTCCGGCGTCGGCCACCACCCCGCCGGCGAGCGTCTCGCCGGCCCGGGCGCGGAGCAGGGCGCCGAGGTCGACGGCCGGGCCGGCCGGCAGGTCGCGCGGGAAGCCGTTGCGCCGCGGCCGCTGCCCGCTCCGGTTCCAGTCGGCGAGCGCCGCCAGCCGCTCGGGGACGGCGACCGCGGCCGGCGCCAGGCGGGCGAGGGGCGCGGCGCCGGCGGCCTCGAAGGCGTGGCGCGGGAGCGCTGGGGAGAGCGACTCGTCCACCACCCCGGTCGCCAGGGCCGGCGGGATGCGCTGGGCGCCGGCAGGCGGGGAGGGGAGGGAGGCGAGCAGGGAGAGGGCAACGCCGGTGACGATTCGCTTCATACACCGCAGGATATCCCGCCGGCCGCGGCCCGGGTAAGCCTCTTGCAAGCCTGCCATCCCCCGGAATGGAGACGACGACATGATCCAGGCTCTCGGGATTCTCCTGGCGCTCCTGCTCCAGGGCACCCCCCCCTCCGCGGCTGCCGCCCCCCCGGCCAGCCTCCAGTTCGGGCGCTTCGGCACCCTGCCGGTCCACCGGCCGGCCGGCCCGCCGTCGCAGGTGGTCCTGCTCCTCTCCGCTGCCGCGGATAGCACGGGAACGGCCAAAATGGCCGGTGAGCTCACCGCCTGGGGCACCCTGGTGGTCGTCGTCGACGTCCAGCACTATCTTGCGACGACCGAGAAGAGCGGCGCCAGCTGCAGCTATCCGGCGGCCGACCTGGAGACCCTCTCCCATTTCGTCGAGCAGAAGCTCGAAGTACCGCGCTACATCCCGCCCCTCCTGGTGGGGGATGCCACGGGCGCGACCCTGGCCTACGCCACCCTCGCCCAGGCGCCGCCCTCGACCTTCCAGGGGGCGGTGACGGTCGGTTTCTGCCCGGTGATCCAGGTCCAGCGGCCGTTCTGCCCGGGCAACGACCTGCACGCCGATCGCAAGTGGGCCGGCACGGGAATCAAGCTGGAGCCGGCGACCCGGCTGGAGAGCCCGTGGATCGTCCTCGACGGGCCGGCCTGCCCGGAGGGAAGCGCCAAGGAGTTCCTGGCGCCCATTCCTGCGGCCAAGCTCCTTTCTGTCCCGGCGGTGTCGGCGGCATCGGCGGCCTCCGCGGCATCCGTTCCGGAGGATTTCGCTCTCCTGCACCAGGCCTTCGACAGCTTTGGCGCCACCCGCCAGAAGGAGGCGGCGACCGCGGCGGCGCGGGGCGATCTCCAGGACCTGCCACTGGTCGAGATCCCGGCCGAAGGGGTGGCCAAGGACGCCTTCGCGGTCATCCTCTCCGGCGACGGCGGCTGGGTGGGGCTCGACCGCAAGCTCGGCCGCCGCCTAGCCGACCTCGCCGTGCCGGTCGTCGGCCTCGACGCCCTGACCTATTTCTGGACCCCGCGCGACCCCGAGGGCACCGCCCGCGACCTCGCCCGCATCCTGGAGCACTACTTCAAGGCCTGGGGGAAGAGCAAGGCGATCCTCGTCGGCTATTCACAGGGTGCCGACGTGCTCCCCTTCATGGTCTCCCGCCTGCCTCCCGAGCTGCGGGCGCGGGTCTCCCTCGTCGCCCTGGTGGGGCCGGACAAGGAGGCGACCTTCGACTTCAATTTCGGCGGCTGGATGAGCGACCGGCCGAAGCGGCCGGACCTTCCGGTGCTGCCGGAGATCCCGCGCTTGCAGGGGAGCCCGGCGCTCTGCGTCTATGCGAACGCGGAGAAGGACAGCCCGTGCACGCGCCTCCCTCCCGGCACCGCGGTCCGCCTCGGGGTCCCCGGGGGGCACGGCTTCAACCGCGACGTGAACATCATCACCGACCGCATCCTGAAAGAAGCCGGCCTGCGGCCGAAGGACGCTCCGGCTCCAGAGGGGGCGCCGAAGCCGAAGCGGAATTAGAACGCCCCGGTATCCACGACGCTCGCGAACGTCCCGGAGAGGCTGTGAAGAAATCGGGTCGCAGACGGAGATTCCTGTCGCCCCTCGCGCTATCGAAATCCTTGCCGTTACCGCGCCGTCGGGGCGTCTCCAACGCTGCCGAGATCTCAGTGTCCCCGGCCTGCGGAGACGCCCCGACTGCGGTGGTTCCGGGGAGGTCCCGGACGGCGGCTGGGGACGTCTCTACGAAGGCCCGTGCGCTCCGCTCTGGATGTCGGTCACCGTCATTGTGTACTGGACAGAGGAGAAGGCGCCGTAGAAGACCCAGAAGGCCTGGGTCCACAGCTCGCGGCCATGGAGGCCGTCGTCCGCCGCGAAGGTCGCTCCCCGCAGGCGGCAGTCGGCAGGAGGGTTCAGGAGGCTGTCTTGAACCGGAAGCGCCCTTGGTGTTCGTTCTTGAGCTTGCCGAGGCTCAGCATCACGTCGATCGCCAGTTGGCCCTTCCAGATGAAGAGGACGTCCTTGCCGGTCTTGAAGTAGCGCTCCAACTGTTCGATCAAGCCCTCGAGCTGGTTCCTGCGCTCCTCCTCGCGCTCGTGCTTCACCTCCAGCGAGCTTTTCTTGGCCGCACCCTTGAGATAGCCCGTCCAGTTCTTGATCTCGACGATCACGGTTCGTCCGGAGTTCGGATCGCGCACCAGCGTGTCGCCGAAGCGGTTCTCTCCGATCAACTCGTAGAGGCTGGGCTCGACCTGGAGGAGCTTGAAACCGTCTTCCTCGAGCTTAAAGGTCTGCTGGATCTGGAACAGGTAGCCGCTCGCGTAGGCATACTGGTTCTGTTGCATCGCCTGGACGAAGTTGGCCAGCAGCCGGTCTGCGTTCGGGATGCTCCGCTGGTCGAGCTTCGCCAGGTAGTGCACCGCCGCGAGGTAGCCTGGCTTGCCGAATTGCTGGGCGACCTGGATCGCCGTTCCGTAGGTTTCTTCGTAGATCTGCTCCTGGAGCTTGATCAGCTCGTCCACGGTCGGCGCCTCGTACTCTTCCTCGTATTTCTTCTGCTGCTCCTCCCACTCCATCTGCTGTCGGTAGTCTTCCTCGAGCCCCTTGCCGTAGGCGTCCCAACCGCCCTCCGGCTCTTTGTAGACCGTGTTGCCGTATTCGTCCTTCTCGTGGATCTCCTCGTCGAACTCCTCGTTGGGGCCTTCGTACTCGTATTCCATGCGCTGGACGACCCGCGAGCGCATCGCGGGTTGCACCGAGGCCGGGCGTCCGTTCCGGGTGAGCGCAGCCTGGACATGAGGAGCCGCGGGCCTCGTGGCGCCTGCCGCCGGTGCCGGTCGGGCCTGCGCCGCGTGCGTTCCCAGGGCCCTCGCGACGTGCGGGGCGAGCGGTGGCCGCGAGGCGGGTGCCAAACGGGCGAGCGCAACGACCGCACGTGACGGAGTACGAGCGCCCTGGCCCGCACCGGCAGCCCGTGGTGCCGGATGCGGCAGGGCCCCACGGGTAGAGCCGATCGCGGCTGCGACGTGTGGGGCGGGAGGGCGAGCGCCGGGCACGACGCGCGGTCCCAGGGTCGCCTGAATCACTCGCGCCACGTGCGGCGCGATCTTTCTGGGTCCTTCCGGCATCAGAGCACCCCCATTCGGCTTCAGAACGCCCCGGTATCCGCGACGCTCGCGAACTGCCCCGAGGCATTCTTGTAGGTCTTGACCGCCCCGGTCTGGGTGTCGGTGACGGTCAGGGTGTACTCGACGCTCGACAGCGCTCCATAGAAGACCCAGAACTTGCCGTTCAAGCCGCGGCCGTCGAGGACTTTCAGCACCACCTCGACGTTGGTGGAGGCGAAGAACCAGAAATAGCCGGTATCGCCGGTCAACGCGACCGCGGTGCCGGTGCCGGTGTTCCCCTGGAAGTCCTTCCAGGCGGCGGTGACCGCGAAGCGGCCGCCGTTCAGACAGAGCTGCTGCGGCCCCGGGCTGCAGCTCCCGGTCGCCGCGGCCGGCTCGGTGCGGGCGGACACCTGTGGATCGGGGCCGGGCTTGGCTTGGACGACGGCCGCTTTGGTGTCGAACGCCCCGAGGGGGCCGAAGCCGTGGGTGTCGCCGACGCTCGCCAGCTGGCCGGAGGGATTCTGATAGCGGCGGGTGAGGCCGGTCTGGGTGTCGATGACGGTCATCGTGTACTCGACCGAGGAGAGGGCGCCATAGAAGACCCAGAAGGCCCCGTTGAGGGCGCGGGCGTCGAGGACCTTGACCACGGTCTCGACGTTCGCCGGATCGAAGAACCAGAAATAGCCGGTGTCGGCGGTGAGCGGCACGGCATGGCCCACCCCGGTGTGGCCCTGGAAGTCGGTCCAGGCGATCTCCACCTGGAAGCGGTTGGCGGAGAGGCAGAGATGGGTGTCGGAGGGCTGGCAGCCGGCGGGGCCGGCCAGCGAGAGGCTCCACAGTTCGCGGCCTTGGAGGCCGTCGTCGGCGCTCCAGTAGAGGCGGTCTCCCACGGCGTGGAGCTCGCGCGGCGCGGAGGAGGCCGGACCCGGCGCCAGATCCTCGACGAGATGGGTGCCGGCGGCGGTGCCGTCGCTCGTCCACAGCTCGTTGCCGTGGACCCCGTCGGCGGCGGCGAAGAAGAGCCGGCCGGCGGCGGCGGTGAGGCTCGTGATCGCCGCGGAGCCCGGCCCCGGCGCCACGTCCGCCACCAGGACGGTCCCCTCCGGGGTGCCATTGCTCGTCCACAGCTCGTTCCCATGCGCGTCGTCGCGCTCGACGAAGTAGAGCCGTCCGCCGAGGACCGTGAGCTGGGCCGGGTCGGGAGGGGTGTCCGACGAGAGCCGGGGGAACGGCTTGACGGGGAGCGTGCCGGCGGGGGTGCCGTCGCTCGTCCACAGCGAGCGGCTCCCCGCCTCGTCCTCGGCGAAGAAGTAGGCCTTCCCCTGGAGCTCGACGAGATCGGACGGCGGGTCGTCCTGGTCCTCGTTGAAATCGGCGATCCGCCGGAGGGTACCGGCGCCGACCGTGCCGTCGGTCGCCCAGAGCCCGTCGGGGGCGAGGACGACGGTGGCCGAGCCGGCGTGGACGAGGCGCAGGGGGAGGTCGCAGAGGTCGGCGGTGAGGAGCAGCGCGGGGGTCGCCCCGGTGGCGTCGCTCTTCCAGAGCTCGCACGGTGCAGTCGCTCCCAAGCCGTCGAGGTAGATCGCGTCGTCGATCACGGCCAGGTTCCGGGGCAGGCGGAGGCCGGAGACGGTCAGCAGGGCACGGGTCCCCGCGGTCGTCCCATCGCTCGTCCAGATCTGGCCGTCGTTCCCCGCCTGCCGGAGGAAGAGCACCTGTCCCCGGTACGGGACGAGAGGGCCGAGGAGGCCGGCGAGCGCGAGGACGCTCTGGCTGCCGCCGGGGGTGCCGTCCGTCTTCCAGAGCGCGGGCCCGGAGATCGTCGGCGCGAAGAAAAAGAGCGAGTTGCCGGCCGCGGTCAGGGCCGTGGGACGATTGGAGTAGCAGGGGGCGCCGAGCGCGGTCAGCGGCAGGGTGCTCGCGGCGGTCCCCCCGCTCGCCCAGACCTCGCTGCTCCGGCCGTCGCAGGCGGTGAAGAAGAGCTGGTCCCCCAGGCCTGCCAGGCTCTCCGGAGAGGCGTTCGCGCCATCGGCCGAGAGGTCGGCCACCAGGTGCGTCCCTCCCGACCGGCCGTCGCTCACCCACAGCTCCTGGCCGTGGCCGTCGTAGCCGGGGAAGAACACCCGGCCGCCCGCCGCGGCCAGCTCCCGGTTGGCGGGATGCGGGTTGCCGATGTCGACGTCGGTGAAGCGGCGGGTGCCGGCAGGCGTCCCATCGCTCTTCCAGACGCTCGTCGTGAGGCCGGCGCTCAAGTCACCGGCGATGAAGAAGGCGGCGCCGAAGAGCGGCTGGGGAGGGAGGAGGATCTCGCCGCAGTGGTCACGGCAGAGGGGCTGGGTCCCGGCGGTCGTGCCATCGGTGCTCCAGGCGCCGTCGCCGCGGGCGCGGTCGAAGCCGGCGAAGACGAGGCGGCTCCCCACGCGGACCAGGGGCGAGGTCTCGAGCGGGGAGACGTCCCCCACGGGGGCGGTCGATCCCGGCGTGCCGTCGGTCTGGTACAGCCGGTTGGCCTGGACGTCCGAGACCACGAAGAGCAGCCGGTTGCCGAGGGCCTCCAGCTGGGAGGGCAGAAGGCGGGAGGCGAAGGCATCGCCGAACGGATCGCTCGGCGCGAGGTCGGTGATCCGCAGCGTCCCGCCCGGCGTCCCGTCGCTCGCCCAGATCTCGGCTCCGTGGACCCCGTCGTCGGCGACGAAGTAGAGCCGGTTGCCGATCGCCCGGAAGATCCGCCGGTTGGGATCGTGGTACGGCGGGAAGGACGCGAGCCGGACCGTCCCCGCCCGCGTGCCGTCGCTCGTCCAGAGCTGGACGGGCTGGGCGGACGGGAACTGGACGACGAAGAAGAAGAGCCGGTCGGCGGTCGCGACGAGCGAGTCGGCGTGAGCGGGCAGGGCGGCCACCTGGACGGTCCCGCCGGCGGTGCCGTCGCTCGTCCACAGCCCCGGGTGGGCCTGGGTTCCGCCCGCCAGGAAGAAGGGCCGGCCGTGGAAGGTGGTCATGGTGCCGATCCCGTTGGCCGGGGCGGCGACGAACCGGGTGCCCGGCTGGCTGCCGTCGCTCCTCCACAGCCCGCACTGCTGGAAGTCAGGCGCGGTGCAGGCGGCGAGATAGAGGAGGTTGCCGACCGCGGTGGCGAAGAAGTGGCGGTCGGAGGTCTGGGAGAGTTGGAGCGCCGCGGCGCCGCCGGTCAAGAGGAAGGTCCCGGCCCGCGTGCCGTCCGTGCGCCAGAGCGCGGGCGCCCCACCCCCGGGAACCGTGGCCGCGAAGAGGAGAAGGCCGCCGGCCGTGCCGACCGGTTGGAGATCGGCGCCGCACTCCCCCGGGCAGACGTCCGCGAGGAGGGTCGTGCCGGCCGCCGTGCCGTCGCTCGCCCAGGGCTCGGTGCCGAGGCTGGTCGTGTCCGCGGAGAAGAAGACCCGGCCGCCTACCGCCTGGAGGCCGGACGGGTCGGAGGAAGGGTGGGCAAGCGGGTCGGGAGGACCCGGATCGATGTCCCGCACCAGGGACGCCGTCTGGGCCGAGACGTCCAGGGTAGAACCGATCAGCAGAACGAGGGCCAGAGGAAGCCAGCGTCGCATGATAAATCTTCCTGTTCGTCCCTGTTCGTCCCTGTTCGTCCGTGTCCGTCAGAACGCCCCGGTATCCCCGACGCTCGCGAACTGCCCCGAAAGGTTCTTGTAGGTCTTGACCGCCCCGGTCTGGGTGTCGGTGACGGTCAGGGTGTACTCGACGCTCGACAGGGCTCCATAGAAGAACCAGAACTTGCCGTTGAGGCCCCGCCCGTCGAGGACTTTGAGGACCACCTCGACGTTGGTGGAGGCGAAGAACCAGAAATAGCCGGTGTCGCCGGTGAGCGCGACCGCCATGCCGGTGCCGGTGTTCCCCTGGAAGTCTTTCCAGACGGCAGTGACCGCGAAGCGGCCGCCGTTCAGGCAGAGCTGCTGCGGCCCGGGCGTGCAGCTCGCGGTCGCCGCCTTCGGGTCGGTGCGGGCGGAGACCTGGGGACCGGGGCCGGGCTTCGGGTGGAGGACGGCCGCTTTGGTGTCGGACGCTCCGAGGGGGCCGAAGCCGTGGGTGTCGCCGACGCTCGCCAGGGTGCCGGCGGGGTTCTCGTAGCGGCGGGTGAGGCCGGTCTGGGTGTCGGTCACCGTCAGCGTGTACTGGACCGAGGAGAGGGCGCCGTAGAAGACCCAGAAGGCGCCGTTCAACGCCCGGGCGTCGAGCACCTTGACCACCGCCTCGACGTTGGTCGAGGCGAAGAACCAGAAGTAGCCGGTATCGGCGGTGAACGGCTCCGCGTGCCCCATGCCGGTGTTGCCCTGGAAGTCGGTCCAGGCGATCTCCACCTGGAAGCGGTTGCCGGAGAGGCAGAGGTGGGTGTCCGCAGGCTGGCAGCCGGCGGGAGCGGAGAGAGGAAGGCTCCACAGCTCGCGGCCGGAGACGCCGTCGTCCGCCGCGAAGTAGAGGCGGTCGCCCGCGGCACCGGCGATCGTCAGACCGGTGGGGCTCGAAGAGCCGCCGCTCGGCGCCAGGTCCTGGGCGAGCCGGGTTCCCTGCCCGGTGCCGTCGCTCTCCCAGAGCTCGACGCCGTGGGCTCCGTCCCCGGCGGTGAAGAAGAGCCGGCCGCCTGAAGCGATGAGATTTTGTGGCTGGCCGCTCTCCGGGCCGGGCCAAAGATCGCGCAGGAGGCCGGTCCCTGACGCCGTGCCGTCGCTCGCCCAGAGCTCGGCGCCGTGGGCGTCGTCCAGCGCGGCGAAGAAGAGCTTGCCGGCGGCGGCGACCGGATGGCTCTCGGCGAGGCCTGAGACGGCGGCGACCCGCACGGTCCCCGCCGGGGTGCCGTCGGTCCGCCAGAGCTCCGAGCCGCCGCCCTCCGGGAGGTCGAGGAAATAGAGCGCGCCCGAAAGCGCCGCGAGGCGAGGCAGGCCGCTCGGGTCGACCGCGCCGATTCCGCTGCCGAAACGGTGGAGGAGGGTGGTACCGGTTCGCGTGCCATCCGTGGTCCAGAGCGAGGTGGCAGGAGAGTCGGGATCGACGTCGGTGTCGACGAAGTAGACCCTGCCGCCGAGGCCCGCGAACCAGGCGGCGGAGCCGCTGACCGGATCGCTGATCTGGCGGGTGCCGGCGGCGTCGGTCACGAAGACGTCGAAGGCTCCGTTCTGCGCCGCGAGGTAGAAGAGCTGGGAGCCGATCGCGGTCAGGGCGTGGACGTCCTGGAGCGCCGCGGGCAGGGTATAGATCGGCTGGACGCCCGAGGTACCGGCGGCATTGGCGCGCCAGAGCTGGACGGCGTTGGACCCGGCGAGCGGGAACCAGAGCCCGTCGTCTCCGCCCGCGAGCGGGGGATCGGAGGGGAACGGGCCCGGAAAGTCGAAGAGGTGGACCGCGCCCAGGGGGCCGTCGCTGCGCCAGAGCGCCAGGCTGGCCCCGCTGCCGGTCAGGAAGTAGACGGTGCCGGCGGCGGCGGTCAGGGCGCGGGGAGCGCCCTCCGCATCGGCGCAGGGACGGGCCGCGGCGGGGTCCGTGGCGGGGAGGGTCCCCAGGGCCGTTCCATCGCTCGACCAGACCTTCCGGCTCACCCCGTCGCAGGCGGTGAAGAGCAGGCGGCTGCCCAGGGCGGTCAGCTCGCGAGGGTCGGACGAGGGCGCCTTCCGGCCGATGTCCGCCACCCGCCGGGTGCCGCCGCGCCGGCCGTCGCTCACCCAGAGCTCGCCGCCGTGCGCGGGATCGGTGGCGGCGAAGAAGATCCTCCCGCCGCCGGCTGTGATCGGAGTGGTGAGGACCTGGCCCGTGCCGGGAATGAAATCGGTGTAGCGGCGGGTGCCGCCGCCGGTGCCGTCGGTCGTCCAGAGATCGTTTCCCTTGGTGGTGTCGGCGACGCCGGCGACGAAGAAGGCGGCGCCGGCCAAAGAGACGAGCGGCGGATCGGAGAAGACGCCGCAGGCGCCCGGGCAGGCGTCGGCGAGGAGCGCAGTCCCCGCCGGAGTGCCGTCGCTCGCCCAGGGCTCGCTGCCGTGCACGCCGTCGTCGGCGAGGAACACCGCCCGGGTGCCCACTCCGGCGAAGGGACCTGAGACGGCGGCGGTGGAAAGCTGGACCGTGGGCTCCGGCGCGGCTCCAGTCGCGAAGAGGAACGGGCGACCGGCCGGGTTTCTGGCCAGGAAGAGCAGCCGGCCGCCGAGCCGCAGGGCGTTGCCGGGAGAGGAGAGGTCCGGGGTGAAGCCGTGGAGGGCGCTGACCCGCACGGTTCCCGGGGCCGTGCCGTCGCTCGCCCAGACCTGGAGGCCGGAGACGCCGTCGTCGGCCGCGAAGTAGACCTTGCCGCCCAGGGTGGCGGCAGAGAAGGTGCCGTCCAGGGCGCCGGGATCGGCTCCGAAGGTGTGAAGCCGGCTGGTTCCCGCCGGGGTGCCGTCGCTCCCCCAGAGCTCGCTCGCCGTGCCGGCGCTCGCCCAGACCACCACCCGCTCGCCGGCCGGCAGCAGGGCGTGCGAATCGGGGGAGACCGGGGCGACGAGGTGGGTGCCGCTTGCCGTTCCGTTGCTCGACCAGAGGGCGACGCCCCCGCCGCCGGTACTCGCCAGGGCGAAGACGAGGTGCCCCGTGGCCGTCAGGTCGAGCACCTCGCCGCCGATCGCCGCGAGCCGGCCCGTGCCGGCAACGGTGCCGTCGCTCGCCCACAGCTCGCAGCCGGCCGCGTGGGCCGGGCAGAGCTGGAAGAAGAGCCGGTTGCCCAGGGCGGCCCGGGGCAGTGGGCCGGCCCCCTCCACGGAGAGCCGGAAGGTGCCGGCCGGGGTGCCGTCGGTCCGCCAGAGGCGCGGCGGCGATTCGGCGGTGAACAGGAGCGCACTGCCGAGAACCCCGAGCGGCTGCGGGTCGCTGCTGCAGGGGCCGGGGCAGAGATCGGCCACCTGGACGGTGCCGAAGCCGGTGCCGTCGCTCGTCCACAGCTCGGTTCCCGCGCCGTCGGTGCGGTCGGGGAAGAAGACCCGGCTGCCCGCCGCGAGGAGCCAGGAGGGAGGCCCCCCGAAGTCGCCGGGCGAAAGATCGGCCGGGCCGGGGGTGATGTCGCGCACCAGGCTCGCGACCTGGCCCGCTACCGGCAGGGCGAGGAGGGCGGCCAGAGTGAGGCCAAGGGCGAAGACGAAAAAGGTGCGCCGGAGGCAGGCCGTCTGGGGAGGGAGCATGGACCGTATCTTAGTCGCAAGGGATGTCGGGCGTGAGCGCCGGGCGGTGCCGGCGCCCCCGCCAGCGGTTCGACGTCGAGTCGCCTGTTGATATGCTCGGAGCTCCGGCGCGCTGTCGCGTGGCGCGTTCGGCGCAGGCAAGCTCATGTTCAACCGCACCTTTTCGCTGGGAATCAGGAGCGGTCTGCTCCTCGCCCTCTGCGGCCTCGGTGGGGGCACCTTCGCGGGAGGGGCCGCTCGGGCGAAGCATCCCTACGCTTCGGATCAGCCGATGAGCGAGCCCACGCTTTTCGGCGCGGGCGTCATCTCGACCGGTAAGTACGAATCTCATCCGGCCTTCACGCCGGACGGTCTGACCCTCTACTTCGTGCGCAGCGCTCCCAACTTCAACTTCTGGACGATCCTCGTCTCGCACTTCGAGCAGGGCCGGTGGAGCCTGCCGGAAGTGGCTCCGTTCTCGGGGCGATATTCGGATGCCGATCCCTTCATCACCACGGACGGGTCGCGGTTCTATTTCATTTCCAAGCGGCCGGTGGCGGGAGAGATGCGGGAGGACACGGACATCTGGCGGATGGAGAGGACCGCGTCCGGCTGGAGCGAGCCCGAAAACCTGGGCGCGCCGGTCAACAGCAGGCAGGACGAGTGGTACCCGACGCTCACCCAGGACGGCACTCTCTACTTCGGCTCCGACCGCCCGGGCGGCAAGGGCAGGACAGATCTCTACCGCTCGCGGCGCGTCGAGGGGAAGTATGCCGCGCCGGAAAACCTGGGGAGCCCGATCAACACGGAGCGCGACGAGTTCGAACCCTACATCGCGCCAGACGAGAGTTTCCTCGTCTTCATGGCGAGCGGCCGGCCGGACAGCCTCGGCGGATCGGATCTCTACATCAGCCACAGGAGAGACGGGGAATGGACGAAGCCCGTGAACCTGGGGGACAAGATCAACTCCAGCCGCCTGGAGTACTCGCCGAAGGTCTCACCCGATGGAAGATATTTTTTCTGGTCGAGCACCCGAAACTTCACCGATCGACCCCTCCCGAAGCGGCTGACCTATCGTGAGTTGATGGACAAGCTCGACACCCCCGGCAACGGCCTGGGCGACATCTACCAGATCGACGTTTCCGCCCTGGCGGACGGGAAGGGATCTGGCTAGAGATCCAGGCGCCGAGCTTGCGGGCCTAGGAGGGCTGAAAGAGGGCGTAGGCCGACCCGCCTTATCGGCTTCGTAGGGTGAGGCCGCCGCGCCGAAGCTCTGGGCGCCCCGGCGCGGCGCCGGGGTCAGCAGTGGGTACAGACCGAGCAGTGGATGGTCGCCACCTCGGTGCGGTTCGTCGTCGCCTGCACGATCTGATCCTCATCCTCCTGGTCGAGGTCGCGCAGGGTCTCCCGGTACAGAGCGAGCTTCTTGAACGATTTCATGCCGTCCTCCTTTGGGGTCATGAGCCGCGGGGATCTCCGCTACTCTTTAGGGTGCCGCGGAAGGCGGAGAGGGAGTGCCGGCCTGGGTCTTCAGGCCGTTGGGATCGAGTCCGCTTCCCTCCTGCCCCCAGAGGTGGGTCCAGCGGCTCCAGAGGCGGAGGAAGAGACCGGCCTCCATGGTCCGCTCGGCCGGAGCCTTCCTTTCGGCAGCCCGCCGGGGCTGGGCCAGGGCAATCGGGGGGAGGAGGAGAAGGGCGAGAAGCACGAGGGCCACGAGGGCGCGGCCCGGAACGGAACGGCGCATGGCACACTCCTTCCGGGGTGGCTGCGTCTCGACGGCCGTCATGGCCGCGAGCGAGCCGCCCGGTCAAGAGTGTGCCGGAAACGGGGCCGGCCGCCGCTCCCGCTCCAGGAAGTCGGCGAGGTGCCGGGCGAGTTGGACGGTTACCCGCTCCTCCTCGCACGCCGCCTGGAACATGAGGAGGGCGGCCATGGCCTCCCGGTGGACCTCGCGCGACTCGAACGCCGGGATCAGCTCGACGGCCAGCCGCTTGAGAGCCCCGGTTCGGTCCTCCTGGGCATAGAGGAGCGCCAGGTCGAGCGAGACCAGCGCCACATCGTAGCCCAGCCGGTAGTTGAGGAATTCGCGCTGCACCTCCCGGAAGGCCGTCTCGGCGGATTCAAGCCTGCCAAGACCGAAGTCAATCTTCCCCTCCACCCAGCGCAGGCGGACGAGGTCGAGGCCCCCGCCGACCTCCTGACAGAGCGCCCGGACCTCGGGAACCAGGGTATCGGCCTCGGCAAAGAGCCCCACCTTGGCCAGGCTGTCGAGCAGGTTGTGCCGCAAGCAGAGGAGGAGTCGGGGGTCCCGCTCGCGGTCGAGGAGGGGCTCGGCCTCCCGCAGGAGGGGGATGGCCCATTCGGGAGCGCACTTCTCGATCTCCGCGTAGGCCTTCTCGACGAGGGTCCGGCCCGCCAGATGGAGGTCCCGGTCCTCCGGGTCGCCATCCTTATAGATAGCGATCACCCGGTCGAGGAGCTCCAGGGCCTCGTCGAACCGCCGCTGGGCCCTGCGCAGGGATGCCTTGAAGCTCAGCACCTCCGCCTCCACCCGTACGTTGCCTGAGAGGCTGCGGCCGAGGAAGGCATCCGCCTCCCGGAAGGACTCCTCGGCGCTTCGGAACTCGCCCAGGACCCGGTGGGCATTGGCGAGGTGGGCATGCGCCCTCGCCCGTAGATCAAGGACCCACTCCGGATCGTAGGCGTCCCCGAGGTGCGTGGAGAGGCGGACGGTGAGGGTGGCGAGGTCCACCGCCCGATGCGGATCGGTGGCGGCCGCTGCCCGGCTCTTCTTCAGAAGGAGGTCGCAGACGCCCCAGGCGTGGAGGCTCTCCTCCTCTTCGGCCCGCTGGAGTTGCGCCTCGTATGGCAGCCCGGCGAGCCGGGCCACCAGCTCCGGCGCCTCCCGGCTCTCATGGACGGCCACCAGCTCATCCCAGTGGCCGATCTCCCGCTGGAGCCGCTGGACCTCGCGGACGAGGGCCGTACAGGTCTCGCACTTCGCCAGGAGATGCGGCAGGACATCCTGGAGAAACTCGTCATACTCCATCTTCCCCGCCAGCAGCTTTGCCATCTGCTCCAACGTCGGATGCGCGCTCGTCACCCGTCCTCCTGTAGGCTCGGTTCCAGCGATATGGGCTATCTGTGGCGTCTCCCTACAAGATAGAGTTACCGCTGAGGGTAATTTGGTGACAGCGAGCTTGCGCCGGTTTCGACAGGCTGTCCTCTCTGGATACGAGCCGTATCTGCTTATGCTGGGCCAGAGTCCCTGGATATGGGCTGTATCTGCTTACGCTGGGCCAGAGTCCCTGGATACGGGCCGTATCTGCTTACGCTGAGCCAGAGTCCCTGGATACGGGCTGTATCTGCTTACGCTGGGCCAGAGTCCCTGGATATGGGCTGTATCTGCTTACGCTGGGCCAGAG
>DASQPA010000218.1:0-7343 GCA_035644215.1 Thermoanaerobaculia bacterium | reverse complement strand
CTATGCCCTCCATGCGGTACATAAAGATATGTACTGCTTCTCTTGGAACATGACGGCCCTACCGCCGTGTTATGCCGTCGAGTCCGGCGGTCAGGTCGTCGGGTATCTGCGCAACTACGACCCCGAGCTCGTAACCGCCCTCCATACGGCGGAAGCCGTCATCCGACTCCCGGAGCGCCTCACCCGGGTTCTGGAGGCGAGCGGCGCAGTGGCCCTGGAGACGGTGGGGCGGATGCTGGCCAAGGGAGAGCAGTCGGCCTGAGGCGGTGAGCCTGGAGGGGCGGCGGGAACGAGGAGGACCGTCGCCCCTTCGGGGCTTTTATTTTCTTGTGTTTACGCGAACCTGGGGCTCTCGCCCCAGGCTATATGCCTTCGCCCCTTCGGGGCTGGGGACCTCCCAGCCCGCGCGCCGAAGTCCTCCCTTCGTATAGGATGGTAGCCACCGGCCGGCAGAGACTTCCGGCGCGCCAAAACGATTTCCGGCGCTCCGGAAAGACTTCCGGCGCGCCAAAACAGTTTCCGGAGCATCCGGAACCGTTTCGGAAGCACCGGAACCGTTTCCGGACCGTCCGGAACGTCTTCGGGAGCGAAGAAACTGTTGCCGGACCCTCAGGAACGACTTCCGGAGCGTCCGGAACGGTTTTCGGAGCATCCGGAACGACTTTCGGAGCATCCGGAACGGTTTTCGGAGCATCCGGAACGACTTCCGGAGCATCCGGAACCGTTTTCGGAGCATCCGGAACGATTTTGGAAGCGCCCGGAACGGTTTTCGGAGCATCCGGAACGATTTTGGAAGCGCCGAAACCGTTTCCGGACCGTCCGGAGCAATTTTGGAGGCGCCCGGGAAAGGATCCCGGGGCTCGGGAGACGATCCGATAAGTGCACCCGATGGGTGCCAGCCGTTCGGCGTGGCGAGGCGAGCGGAGGGCGAGTCGCCTCTATCCGTCGGCCCCAAGGTGCGGCGGGAGGGAAGCTCGCCGCCGGGAAGACGACGTCGCGCTCGCCGGCTCGCAGCGTCTCGGAAGGCGGCCACGAAATGCCGGTGCCGGTCTCTGGCTGCGGGTCTTGCATCTCCTCCCTGAGGCACATATACTTGCACGTATACCCCAAGGAGGATCCATGTCTCAAGTGACTCTCTACCTGGATCCCGAGACCGAAGCCAGGATGAAGGCGGCTGCCAGGTCCGCCGGGGTTTCCCAGAGCCGTTGGGTGGCGGATCTGATTCGGGAGAAGACGGCGGCCCGATGGCCGGAATCGCTGGTCAAGCTCGTGGGCACCTGGGCCGACGACGATTTCCCCTCGCAGGAGGAGATTCGGGCGGGGATCGGAGAAGATCTGCCCCGCGAACCGTTTTGATGTACGCACTGGACGCCAATACCGTTATCCATCTCTTCAAGGGGATGGGAGACGTCGCGAAGCGGTTCCTGGGAGTTCCACCCGTAGAAATCGCCCTTCCAGCAGTCGTTCTCTATGAGCTTGAGGTCGGCCGGCTGAAATCTCGGCACCCCGAGGGCCGCCGAAGAGATCTCGAGGAATTGACCCGGTTCGCGACGATTCTTCCCTTTGGTCCCCCAGAAGCCGCAGCCGCAGCTCAAGTACGCGCAGACTTGGAAAGGACCGGTTTGCCAATCGGACCTTACGATGTCCTGATCGCAGGAACGGCGTTGAGCCACCGGGCGGTCCTGGTGACGCACAATGTTGCGGAGTTTGGCCGCGTCCGGGGTCTGGTGGTGGAGGACTGGTTTTAGTGGAGGGGCCGAGAGGCTCGCCAATCGGCTGGCACTCATCCGGCACGGGCCATGGATCTCCTCCTCCTGGAGAAGTATATCCCTGGACGCGTGCCGAGGGCGCGGTCGGCGGTATGATACCTGCAGCACCATGCCCTCCCCCACCACCCAGGAGGTCCTCGCCGCGACCCGGCACTGGCTCGAAACCGCCGTCCTGGGTCTCGACCTCTGCCCGTTCGCCCGGGCGGTCTATTCCCTCGACCTCATCCGGTTCGCGGTCAGCAAGGCGGAGACGCCCGAGGCGCTCCTGGCCGACCTCGTCCGCGAGCTCAAAGCCCTGGAGAGCACCGAGCCCTCCGAGGTCGAGACGACGCTCCTCCTCCATCCCCGGGTGCTCGGCGACTTCCTCGACTACAACGACTTCCTCCCGATGGCCGAGGCGGCGGTGGCCGAGCTCGGGCTGACCGGAGTGCTCCAGGTCGCGAGCTTCCATCCGCGCTACCAGTTCGCCGGCGCCGGGCCGGACGACATCGAGAACTATACCAACCGCTCGCCCTTCCCCATGCTCCACCT
This sequence comes from Thermoanaerobaculia bacterium, assembly GCA_035644215.1. GTDB lineage: Bacteria > Acidobacteriota > Thermoanaerobaculia > Multivoradales > UBA5704 > DASQPA01. Next base: position 5,043 of record DASQPA010000218.1, on the reverse strand, counting down.
GCTGCGCGAGGCGAGCGTCGAGCGGGCGGTGGCGGCGTTTCCGGATGCCGCCCAGATTTATGAGAAGAACATCGCGACCCTGCGCCGCCTCGGCCATGCCGGCTGGAGCCGCCTGGGGCTCGGCCCCATCGGTTCCAGCACCGGTGGCGAGCACCACTAAGAAAGGATGGCGAACATGGCTTGGAGAGGAAGAGGAAAGAGTCGCGGCACCGGAGCGGAAACCAAACAGATCACCTGGGTCGTCTGCCTGCTGCTCTATCTGTTCGCACTGGTCGTGCAGTTCAGGCTCCTCCCGAGCCTCCACGTCCAGGGCGAGCTGGGGACCTGGGCGTGGATTTTGGGTTACGGGCTCCTGCTCCTTGCCGGCAAGGTCCGCGGCCTGTGAGCGCCGCGGGCGCCCTCAGGGTTTGATCTTTTCCGTCATCCGGTAGGCATGGAGACGGTTGTAGAGGGTCCGCAGGCTGACGCCCAGCGCCGCCGCGGCCTTCTTCTTGTCGCCCTGGAAGTGGGCGAGGGCCGCGAAGATCAACCGGCGCTCGGCATCCGCCAGGGTGCTGAGCGAGTGGGGAGGGAACGGCCGGCCGGCCGGTGGGTCCTCCCGGGCCAGCTCGGCCGCCAGGCAGGAAGGGCCGATCTCGGCCTCGGCGAGGATGAAGGCGCGGTGGATCACGTTCTTGAGCTCGCGGACGTTGCCCGGCCAGATCGAGCGCTGGAGGAGGGCCAGGGTCCCGGGGGCCAGGGTCTTGGCAGTGCCCTCCTGCTGGTTGAGCTCGCCGAGGAAGTGCTCGACGAGCGCCGCGACGTCCTCCAGACGCTCGCGGAGCGGCGGCAGGTGGACCGGGAAGACCTTCAGCCGATAGAGCAGGTCGGAGCGGAACCGGCCCTCGGCCACCGCGGCGTCGAGGTCGCGATGGGTGGCGGCGAGGATGCGCACGTCGACCTTCACCTTCTTCTCCCCTCCCACCCGGACCACCGCGCCCGCCTCCAGCACGCGCAGCAGCTTGGCCTGCAGCTCGAGCGGGATCTCGCTCACCTCGTCGAGGAACAGCGTGCCGCCGTCGGCGCGCTCGAAGTAGCCGTAGTGGATGCGCTCGGCGCCGGTGAAGCTGCCGCGCTCGTGGCCGAAGAGCTCGCTGTCGACCAGGGTCGGCGAGACGGCGCCACAGTTGACCTCCAGATAGGGTCCCCCCTCCCGCCGGGAGAGCCGGTGCACCGTCTGCGCCACCAGCTCTTTGCCGGTGCCGCTCTCGCCGGTGATGAGCACGCTGGCGTTGGTGGGCGCCACCCGGGCCACCAGCTCGTAGACCCGCCGCATCGGGGGCGAGGCCCCCACCAGCAGCTCGAAGCGTCCCGGCGCCGGCCGGGAGCTCTCCTCTTCACCTGCCACCAGGGCGTGGAGCACGGCGTTCCGCCTCCGTAGCCGAGCCCCGGCAGCGCCACCAGGAAGCACTGGTCGCGAGAGCTGCCACGTACCGGGAGCCTGACCTGTAGTATCTGCGGAACAACTCTACCACGACCGCGGGCCGGATTCCAGCGCCGCGCAGGCCCGGTATAAGATCCTCGCGCTCGTCTTGAGACCGTAAAGACCATGAAAGTCGTCCACCCGTTCTTCCGCCGCTCCGTCGTCGCCGGTGCCGTGCTCGCGCTCCTCGCCTCGTGCGCCCTGGCGGAGACACCGCAGACGCCGCAGACGCCACAAGAGCCGCAGGACCCGCACACCGTTCAACCCGAGCGCCCGACGGTCGCTACGCACGCCGGCACCGTGGCGCCGGGCTGGGTGGAGATCGAGACCGGCGTCGAGCTCGACCACCTGCACACCGCGCGCGCTCTCACCACTCCCACGACGGTGAAGATCGGCCTCGCGCGGCGCCTGCAGCTCTCCCTCGTCGAGTCCTTCGTGCGCACCTCCGGGAACGTACCGCCGCGCTCGGGGCTCGGCGACGCGGCGCTCGGCATCAAGTGGCGCCTGGCCGAGGATCTGCCGGTGCTGGGCGACTTCGCCGTGCTGCCGTCGATCAAGCTTCCCACCGGCTCCGCCCGGCGGCGAACGGGGACAGGCACCACGGACGCGGACGTGCTGCTCATCTCCAGCCACCAGATCGGCGCGGCTTCGGTGGACGTCAATGTCGGCTACCTGCATCGCAGCGGCGACGGGAGCGACGCGCCGCGCAACGCAACACTCTGGACGGTCTCCGGCGGCGTGCCGGTCGCGGGCGCGCTCGGCTGGGCGGGCGAGGTGTACGGCCTGCCCGCGACGTCGGGACCGTCCGGGCAGAGATCCATCGTCGCGCTGCTCACCGGACCGACCCTGCAGATCCGTCGCTGGCTGGCGGTGGACGCCGGGGTCATCGTCCCGCTTGCGGGACCACAGCCTCATGCGGTCTACGCGGGGCTGGTGTGGAACATCGGACAGCTCTACTAGAGTTGCCGAGGCCGAGAAAGAGGATCAGCACGAAAAGAACCAGGCCGATTCCCTCGGCCATGTTCTTGCGCACGGTGTGCAGGGTGCGGGAGATGAGCTGCGTGCGGTCGTAGTGGGGGACGATCCTCACCCCGGGCGGCAGCTCGTCGCGGTTGATCTCCTCGATTTTCTCGCGCAGGCGGGAGAGGACCTCCAGGGCGTTCTCCCCCTTGCGCAGGAGGACCGTCCCCTGCACCACGTCGTCCTCGTCGGCGTTCGCCGCCTCCGGCATCCGCTCCAGGCGGAGGAGCTTGCCGACCCGGCCGAGGCGGAGGGCCGCCCCCTGGATGACCCGGCCGACGTCCCGGATGAGCACCGGGGTGCCGCCGTGGGTCGCGACGGCGATGGCGCCGACGTCCTCCAGGCTCTGCACCAGGCCCAGGCCGCGCACCACGTACATCTCGCTGCCGTGCTCGATGTAGGCGCCGCCGGCGTTGCGGTTGCCGGCGGAGAGGGCGTCGAGCACCTGCTTCAGGGAGATCCCGTACGACTTGAGCTTCAGCGGGTCGACCAGCACCTGGTACTGCTTGGTCGGGCCGCCGAAGCCGACCACGTCGACCACCCCGGGGACCTGGCGGATCTTCCGCTCGACCACCCAGTCCTCCAGCGCCTTGAGCTCCAGGGGGGAGAAGCCCGGCGGGCCGACCAGGGTGTAGCGGTAGATCTCCCCCACCGGCGTCGAGTCGGGCGACAGGCTGGGCTCGGCGCCGGCCGGGAAGGTGACCGCCTGCAGGCGCTCGAAGGCCTGGTTGCGCACGTAGACCGAGTCGGCGGCGTCCTCGAAGACGATGGTCACCACCGAGAGGCCGAAGAGCGAAATCGAGCGCAGGGAGGCGCGCTTGGGGATGCCGTTCATCTGGTTCTCGACCGGGATGGTGACCAGCTGCTCGACCTCCTCGGCGGCGTGCCCGGGAAAGAGGGTGATGATCTGCACCTGGACGTTGGTGACGTCCAGGTAGGCCTCGACCGGCAGGTGGCGGAAGGCGGAGACCCCCGCCGCGGCGCCCAGGGTGAGCACGAGGAGGACGATCGCCCGGTTGCGCAAGGCGTAGGCGGTGAACGCGCGAAACACGTCAGCTCCTGGACGAGGAGGAAGCCAGAACGGACTGCAGGAGGAGCCCGCCCTCGACGACCACCCGCTGGCCCGAGGAGAGGCCGGAGAGGATCTCGGTCTTCCCGGCGCGCTCGGGGCCGGCGGTCACCGTCTGACGCCTGAAATGCCCTGTCCCCTCCTCGACGAAGACGAAGCGTCGCTCGCCGGCCGCGACCACCGCCGCCGACGGCACCGCGAGGCTCGGCCGCGCCGTGGGGTCGTGCAGCTCGACGTCGACGTACATCTCAGCCTTCAACCGGCGGTCGGGATTGGCGACGCTCCCCCGCACCTTGACCGTGCGGGTCGCGGGGTCCAGGGTGTCGCCCACCACGTCGACCTTGCCGGAGAAGCTGCGGCCGGGGTAGGCGGCGCTCTGCAGCTCGAACACCATCCCCGGGCGGACGTGGCCGACGTCCTTCTCGTTGACGTCCAGATAGACCCAGAGGTGCCCCGGGTCGGAAAGAGTGAAGGGTGGGGTCTGGGCGTCGGGCCGTACCTCCAGGCCGGGGTTCAGGGCGCGGTCGACCACCACTCCGGCGATCGGGCTGCGCAGGGTGTAGCGCTGGTCGACCTCGCCCAACCGGCCGCCCAGGAGGGCGAGGCGGGTCTTCGTCCGCTCGCTTTCCACTCGGGCGCGGTCGCCATCGGCCTGGGCGTCCTCGACTTCCTTTCTTGGCGCGGCGCCGTTCTCGAAGAGGAGCTGGAGCCGCTCCAGGCTGCGCTCCGCCGCGGCGAGGTCGGTGGCGGCGCGGCGGGCGTCGGCCTGGGCCTGGCCGAAGTCGGGCGACTCCAACTCGGCGAGGGGCGCCCCGCGGCCGACCCGCTGCTCGACGCTCGCCAGCAGGCGGCTCACCCGGCCGCCCACCGGCGGGAAGACACGGGCGGTCCGCTCCTCGTCCCAGGCCAGGCGGCCGGTGGTGCGGATGGCGCTCCCGGCGGCCGGCTCGACCGGCTGGAGCGAGAGGGCGAGAAGCTCCTGGGCATTGGCCGCATACACGATCCGGTCGCCTTCCAGCCGGGGGCCGGGAGGCGCGGCCGGCGGGTGTCGCGGGCTGCATCCCGCGATGCCGGCGAAGACCAGGGTGAGCCCAAACAGGGAGAGGGTTCGGAAGCTGCCGAGGACGAGGGCTGAGACGAACAAGGAGAGTTGCGCGGCTCTATGTTTGCTACGGCTCATACCCCTCGTCCTCGGCAAGGAGGACGATAGCGGGAAGCACGTTAAGCGGGCACAAAGATGCGGGGGGAAAAGCGTTAAGAGTTCACAAAGGCGGTTCAGAGGAACGGCGGCGGACGGCGAGGGCGATGGGGAGGCCGACGAGGAACATGTGTCCCAGGATGCCGATGACGAGCGCCCGGGGCGAATAGGTGATCTTGCCCGGGAAGGCCGAGAGAGGCAGGACGACGAAGTTCATGAACAGGTAGACCGCGATGCCGTAGAGCAGGCCGCAGAGGACGGCCCACCGCACCAGGAACCCGAGCCTGCGACTCA
>DASQPA010000217.1:0-2108 GCA_035644215.1 Thermoanaerobaculia bacterium | reverse complement strand
GGAGGGGGGGTGGACGCGGGTGGTGGCGGCCTCGAACAGGCGGTTGACCTCGCCGGTGGTGAGCCGGGTGTGGTAGGCCTTGAGGGCGTGGTCGAGGTGGCCGAAGACCTTCTCCACCCCGCGCCCGGAGAGGGCCGAGAGGTTGACCCGCGGCGGCGAGGCGAGGAGCTGGTCGAGCCGCTCCCAGGAGAGCTCCAGGGCCTCCCGCGTCTCGGCGTTCAGCAGGTCCCACTTGTTGACCGCCACCACCGCCGCCCTTCCGAGCTCCCAGATCGAGCCGGCGATCGCCATGTCGCCGCTGGTCACCCCCGCCGCGGCGTCGACTACCAGGACGGCGACCTCCGCACGCTCGATCTGGCGCCGCGCCATCATCACCGCCAGGTCCTCCGGCGTCCCCGTGGTCTGGCTCCGCCGCCGGATGCCGGCGGTGTCGATGAGGAGATAGGAGCGGTCGCCGCGGGTGATCAGGGTGTCCACCGGGTCGCGGGTGGTCCCCGCCTGGGGGGAGACGAGGGAGCGGGGCTGCCCGACGATGCGGTTGAGAAGCGACGACTTGCCGACGTTCGGCCGGCCGACGATGGCGATCGGCGGCGCCTCCGGCCGCGGCTCGACCGCCCGCGCCGGCAGGGCGGCGGCGATCGCCTCCCAGAGGTCGTGGACGCCGCCCCCGTGCTCGGCCGAGATCAGGAGCTGCGGGTCGACCCCCAGCTGGTAGAACTCCGGGAAGCGCCGCCGCGCCTCGGCCGTATCCCCCTTGTTGACCACCAGGACGGCGGGCTTGCCGGCCCGCCGGAACTCGCCCCACACTGCCTCGTCGGCCGACACCAGCCCCTGCCGGCCGTCGACGACGAGGAGCAGGAGGTCGCTCTCGGCGACCGCCAGGAGCACCTGCTCGTTCAAGCCCAGGGGGTCGTCCCCCGGCACCAGGCCGCCGGTGTCGATGAGCTGCACCGGCCGGTCGTCGTCCAGCTGGCCGAGACCGGTGATGCGGTCGCGGGTCACCCCGGGCAGGTCGTGGACGATCGCCTGCCGGCGGCCGAGGAGGCGATTGAACAGGGTCGACTTGCCGACGTTCGGCCGGCCGACGATGGCGACCGTGGGGGTGAGCGCCCCCCAGGCGGCGAGCGGTGCCTCGGCGCTCATCGCCGCTTCCCCGCGGCACGCTCGCGCCGGGGCTCCTTCCTGGCGGCGGAGCGGACCGGGTCCCCCCGGCGGGCGGGCGGTGGGGGCATGCCCACCAGTTGGAGGTCGAGGCCGCGGTGGCGCAGGTCGGCCCCCACGAGATCGACCTCCACCGCGTCGGCGAGCTGGAAGACCCGGCCGTGCCGCTCCCCCACCAGGCGGTGGGCGTCGGCCTCGTAAAGGTAGTAGTCGTCCCCCAGGGTGCGGATCGGCACCAGCCCGTCCACGTAATAGCGTTCGAGCTGAACGAAGAGGCCGAACGGCTGGACGCCGGTGATCCGGCCCTGGAAGCGCTCCCCCACCCGGTCGGCCAGGAAGCGCACCTTCTTCCACTGCAGGAGGTCGCGCTCCGACTGCTCGGAGCGCTTCTCCGTGGTGCTGGTGTGGGTCGCCATGGCGGGCAGGCGCTCGACGAGGCCGGTCGCCGCCGCCTCGGCCTCGGCCCGGCCGGCGAGCAGGGCTTTGAGACGCCGGTGGACGACGAGGTCCGGATAGCGCCGGATGGGCGAGGTGAAGTGGGTGTAGTAGCGCGAGGCCAGGGCGTAGTGACCGCGGCACTCGGGATCGTAGAAGGCGCGCTGCATGGTGCGCAGGACGACCGAGGAGATGAAATGCTCCTCGGGCTTGCCGGCGACCGCCTTCAGCACCCCCTGGAGGACGTCGGGGTGGAGGTCGACGAGCTCGGCCGGGAGGGTGATCCCGAAGCGGGCAAGGAGCTCCGCGAGGTCGGCCAGCCGCTCCGGGCTGGGGACGTCGTGGACCCGAAAGAGGGCCGGGCACTCCCTGGAGACCAGCTCGAAGGCGACCGCCTCGTTGGCGGCGATCATGCACTCCTCGACGATCCGGTGGGCGACGTTTCGCTCCTCGGGGAGGACGCCGACCATCGTGCCGTCGGTGTCGAGGACCACGTCCCCCTCGGGGAGGTC
>DASQPA010000216.1:0-2373 GCA_035644215.1 Thermoanaerobaculia bacterium | reverse complement strand
CGGCACGACGTCGACGTGGCGGGCGGCGCGGCCGTCCCGGGCCGGCTCGATCCCCGGCCCCCAGACGACCAAGGGGATCTGGAGCGTCGCCTCATAGGCGAAGAGGCCGTGGGTCATCTCGCCGTGGTCGCCCAGCGCCTCGCCATGGTCGCCGGTGACGATCACCAGGGCGGGCGGCTCCCGGTGGTCGAGGAGCGGCGTCAGGAGGGGGGCGAGGAAGGAGTCGGTGGCGGCGATCTCGCCCAGGTAGGGGCGGTCCCGGTAGCGGCTGGCGAACGGCTCGGGCGGGTCGTAGGCGGCGTGCGGGTCGTAGAGGTGGACCCAGAGGAACCGCCGGCCGCCGCGGTGGGCGTTCCACCAGGCGAGGGCCGGGGCCACCACCTCGCTGCCCCGGCGCTCGGCGAGCTTGAACTCGTCGGGGTCGCTGCCGCGGGGGAAGCGGTCGTCGTAGACGTCGAATCCCTGGTTCAATCCGTAGTGGGAGTCGAGCGGGTAGGCGCCGACGAAGGCCCCGGTGGCATAGCCGGCCCGCTTGAGGAGCGTCGCCAGGGTGGGCACGGCGGGGGAGAGGGTGAAGCCGCTGTTCTCCCGCACCCCGTGCTGGAACGGGTAGAGGCCGGTCAGGATGTTGGTGTGCGAGGGGAGGGTGATGACGTTGTGGGCGTGGGCGTCGGTGAACACCCGGGCGGCGGCGGCGAGGCGGTCGAGGACCGGGGTCTCCACCCGGCGGTTGCCGGCGAAGCCCACGCTGTCGGCGCGCAGGGTGTCGATGGTGACCAGGAGGAAGTCGGCCCCCTGGAGGAAGGGACCGGGATGGCTGGCGGCGTGATCGGCGCCGGGAGAGCTGCCGCCGGCGCCGGCCGGGCGTCCGTGGACCCACCAGGCGGCGCCCCCCGCCCCCAGGAGGACGATGGCCAGAGCCAGGACCGTCCAGAGAGACAGGGAGGGGCGCCGCACGGCAGGGAGCTCCACTGCGGCTACAGCGATTTGACGTACTCCTTGACCTCGGCCGCGTGGGGATGGTTCGGCGCGATTTCAAGGAGCTTCTGGAAGTCCGCCTTGGCCTGCGCGGTCTTGTTCTGGGCCAGGTAGACCATGCCGCGGTAGTAGTAGGCGTCGGCGTTCTCCGGGTGGTCCTTGACCACCTGGTCGAAGTAGCCGATGGCGTCGTCGAACTTCTTCGGGTTCTTCCCCTTGATGCCCTCGTTGTAGGTCTTGATGCCGACGTTCAACAGGCTGTTGGGGTCGACCGTCATCCCCTGGGGGAGCTTCGCCATGTAGGTCTTCGCCTCGTCCTCGCGGCCGGCCTCGACCAGCCAGCTGACGAGGAGCTGGACAACCTGCGGGTCCTCCGGGGTCAGGGTGAGGGTCTGCTTCAGGGTGTCGATGGCCTGAGGAAGGTTCTTCTCCCCATAGTAGGTCACCGCGACCCCGCGCAGGACCGGCGCCTGGTTGGCCGCCTCGAGCTTCTCCAGGGCCTTCTGGTACTGGGCCCTGGCGTCGGCGTACTTCTGCTCCTGGAGGAGCCGGTTGCCCTCCTCGATCCAGCCCTTGATCTCGGCGCCCGAGGGGCCGTTCTTCTGGGCCTGCGCCTTCGCCTGGGCCTCCGCCTGCTCCTTGGTGAACTCGCGGAGCTGGACGCGGATGGGCTGCGGTACGTCGAACGACGACTCGACGATGTTCGAGCGTCCTTCCGAGGGCACGTATCCATCCTTGTCGATCAGGATGCGCCACTGCCCGCCGGCGAGACCGAGGAACGACCAGCGGCCGGCCTTGTCGGTGAAGATCGGCTTGGGGCCTTTCGCCGCGTCCCCCTCGCCCTTCAAGAGGGTGATCTTGGCGCCCTCGACCGGTTTGTTCTGCGAATCGGTGACCACACCCTGGATGCGGCCGTGCCCGGCCCACGATTGTGCGAGGGCCGGGAGGCCGGCGAGCAGCAGGACGACAGCCAGGATGGCGGTATTCACTCCCGAATTCATTGTGAGCCTCCTTTGCGGGTTTCAGCAAAGCCGGGATTGCCAGCGCAATCCGCTGCGCGCGGGGCGGCGCGGCTGGAGTTTACCCCTTTGCGGGGACAAAAAAAACCGCCGGGGTAACCGGCGGAATTCCTGCTACAGGGTTACAGCTGGGCTTGAAACTAGCGGAAGCTGAAACGGGCGCCGACCCGGAAGATCCTGGGGCTGACGATCTCCTGGACGTAGTTGGTGTTGGCACGGTTCAGCCGGTGCTGGTGCTGGATGACGTTGCCGTTGTTCAGCATGTTGAAGCAGTCGACCCCCACCGTCACGCCGAAGTCCTTGAAGTTGAGCTCCTTCTCGATGCGGCCATCCAGCAGGTGGATGTCCTCGTTGCGGAAGCTGTCGTAGTGGTTGG
>DASQPA010000215.1:0-11597 GCA_035644215.1 Thermoanaerobaculia bacterium | reverse complement strand
GGCACGTTGAAGTAGTACAACGAGACGTTGCACCGTGTAAACAGGACGTTTACCGCGCTGGAGCCAAGCCTCCGGGAGGTTCCCGAGATCCTCCGGGAGCTTCCGAATCCCCTCCGGACGCTTCCAGAGACCCTCCGGGTGCTTCCCCCATCTCTCCGGACCCTTCCCGGACCTCTCCGGGCGCCTCCCGGACCCCTCCGGAGGCTTGGCAAGACTCTCCGGCTCCTTCCAGAGCCTCTCCGGGCACTTCCAGAAACCCTCCGGGAGGTTCCAAAAACTCTCCGGGAGCTTCCAGACGCTCTCCGGCCGCTTCCGGACGCGTGGAAAGTCAGTTTCCAGGGATGGGAAGTCGAGCCGGAGGCATGAAAAGTCTTCCCGGAGGCATGGAAAGTTACTTTCCAGGCATGGGAAGTCGACCCGGAGGCGTCCGAAGTCGAGCCGGAGAGGTGGAAAGTCGACCCGGAGGGATCGGAAGTCCGCCCGGAGAGACGAGAAGTCGACCCGGAGGCGTTGGAAGTCGACCCGGAGACCTTTTTGAAGACGTTCCAGGGATTTTGGCCCCGTGCGCCGGGTTTGCGGGCGGCTTGCCCAGAGGAACGAGGTAGTCGGCGCCATCGCCGAAGGGTCAGGGTACGTAGATGAAGCTACCTATCGGGTCCCTCCCCCCTGGGAAGGGGAGGGTTGGATCAGGGGGGAGGTCAGGAGGGGGGCATCACAGCCGCGGGCGTATGCCTCATCTCAACCAACCAACCCGCCCGCCCCCTTGCCCTCCCGCCCCATTCCTGCTACTGTCCCCCCATCGGGAGGATCGCCCTCCCGCCCAAACAAACGGGACCGGCCCGAGCTGGAACTCGAACCGGCCCCTGACTCCGCAAGAGGAAACGTCTCATGCGAAGCTCCCGTGATGGTAGCAGCACGCCCGCTTCTCCCCTCGACAACGCCTTCTCCCCCTCCTACCTGGCCCTCCTCCGCGACCGCGAAGACGTCCTGACCGCGGCCGAGGCCGAGCTCGCCGGCCCCTGGAAGATCGAGCCCGTTCCGGGCCGGCCGGGGGCGGTCGCCATCCTCCGGCTTTGGGAGGATCTCGCCATCGGCGATCCGCCGGTCGCCGTCCTCTGGCATCTCGAAACGGCGCGGCTGCTCTCCGTGCTCCTGCCGGTGATCGACCGCGAGCCGCTCTTCCATATAGAGGAAGGGGCGGCTTCGGAGGGCTACCCGCTGGTCGCTGTGTATGGCGAGCAGGGACCCCAGATCGCCGGCTGGTTCGATCGGTACGAGCCGCGCTGGGCCGAGGGGCTCCACCTGCTGGAGGCGGTCGTCCGCTCGCCGTGGGCGCTCGCCACGCTGCTCGAAGCGGCCGGGCCAGGCGCCGAGGAGCAGGTCGGCAGAATCCGTGCCCGGCGGCAGGCGGGGTAAGGTCCGATCGGGGGCCGGGCAGGCACAGGGGCTCGGCCCCTACCTGCCCGGCCTCGGGACGGCTGCGTGCTGCGAGAGTTGGAGGCTGTACCCGAGCGGAACGCCCCCCTCCTGACCTCCCCCCTGATCCAACCCTCCCCCTCCCAGGGGGGAGGGACCCACCGCCCCTCCCCTGAGCCAAAGTTGGCGCCGGGGGATCGGGTCTCCGGACGCAAAGCCGGCGTTCCGGACGCAAAGACGCTCCACCGGACGCAAAGAGCCGCGAACGGACGCAAATCGGCGAGAAAGAGGCGCAAAAATAGACTTGACCGGACGCTAGGAGCGGCGAATGGACGCAAAATCCTGGGGAGCGGACGCAAAATCCTCGGGACCGGACGCTGAATCCTCGGGACCGGACGCTGGGAAACCGGACCGGACGCTCGATTTCGCGGCTTCGGACGCTGGGCGCGGCTCCCGGACGGTCGGGAAGGCCTTCCCGGAGGGCGAGAACTGCTCCCGAGCGTCCGGAGGACCCTTCCCAGCGTCCGGAACACGGAATTTTGCGTCCGCTCCCGGTTCTCCAGCGTCCGGTCTCAACTCCCCAGCGTCCGCTCCCGACTCCCCAGCGTCCGGGAACACGAGGTCAGCGTCCGGTCGCGGCTTTCCAGCGTCCGGCGCCGAGCCGTTGCACCGTGTCAGCGCGGCGTCAGCCCCGGCGGCACGGCAAGCGCACCTTTGCTAGACTCCCGCCACGAGGAGGGAGACCCTATGCGCTGGACCCCAGGTGAAGAGAGCCCCGACATCGAGGACCGGCGGGACGAGGGCGGTGGTGGTGGCGATGGAGGGGGTGGCGGGTTCTCGTTCGGCCCGCGGCATCTCGGGATCGGCGGGTTCATCCTCGTGGCGGTCCTGTCCCTCCTGTTTCGGCGCAACTTCTTCGCCCTTCTGGGCGGCGGTACGGACACCCGCCAGCCGGTGCCGGTTCCCGGCCCCGCTCCCCGGCCGGCCGGCGGCGCGGCGGCGGACGACCGCATGGTGAAGCTTGTCTCCTTCGTGCTCGACGACGTCCAGAACACCTGGACCCAGGCGCTCGCCAACACGGATCATCCCTACCGGCACGCCAAGCTCGTCCTCTTCACCGACGAGACCCGCTCCGGCTGCGGCGAGGCCGAGACGGCCACCGGCCCTTTCTACTGCCCGGCCGACCAGAAGGTCTACATCGACCTCGGGTTCTACCGCGAGCTCCAGGACCGCTTCGGCGCGCCGGGGGAGTTCGCCGAGGCCTACGTCCTCGCCCATGAGATCGGCCACCACGTCCAGTATCTCCTCGGCATCGACAACCAGGTCCGCCGTCTCCAGGCGTCCCGCCCGGCGCAGGCCAACGCGCTGTCGGTCCGGCTCGAGCTGCAGGCCGACTGCCTGGCCGGGGTCTGGGGACACTCGACCGCCCAGCGCAACCTCCTCGAGCAGGGGGACGTCGAGTCGGGGCTGCGCGCCGCCGCGGCGGTCGGCGACGACCGCCTGCAGCGCATGGCCTCCGGCACGGTGCACCCCGAGAGCTGGACGCACGGCTCCTCCGCCCAACGCGTGAGCTGGTTCAAGATCGGATTCGAGTCCGGGGACATCAACCGCTGCAACACCTTCGCCGCCGGCAGCCGGTAGCGTCTAGCGGACCTCCCGCCAGACCGCGTCCGCCGCCAGCTCGATGCCCCGCGCGTTCCAGTGCGTGTCGTCCCGCCAGTAGAGGTACTCGTGCCGGGAGAGGGCCTCGGCGGCGCGCGCCCGGAAGAGAGCGGTGACGTTCACCACCGGCACGCCGGCGGAGCGGAGACGGTCCTCAATGGCGGCGAGCAGCCGGCCCCCCTCGGACTTCGGCGCTTCGTTCGGCGTCAGCGGTCCATAGACCGTGTACTTGTCGGGGACGAGAAGGACCACGAATCGCAGTCCCTGCCCTCGAAGCTTCCCGGCATACCAGGCCAGATAGCTGCTCCACGCCGCGGCGAGCGGTGGGACCTCGCCGGCGCCGAGAGGGGCGAGATCCCGGGGAAGGAAGAGCATCTCGTCGCCGTTCGGAAGCTGCCGGTGGGCCGCGGCGCGCGCGTGGGCGTTTGGTCGCAAGGAGTCGTTTTCGAGCCATTTCACCAGCCGGACGCCGGCGACGCGGAGCGGCGATTCGACCGTGGGGGCGAACCGGCGCGCGACGCCCTGGAGCCAGCGACCGAAGGAGCGGTCCGGCGGGACGGGCGGGTACGGGGCGACCGGGGAGTCGACCTGGGGAAGCGGCGGGAAGCGCGTCCCCCGTTCGAGCAGCTCGTAGACCACGAGGCCCCGGTGAATCCGCAGCGTCGCGGCCAGGGAGGCCATCACGTCCGGTAAGGGCGGTCCGGGGAGGAGCGAGGCGCCCGCGTTGTAGAACCGGGCGCCGGCGAGAAGGCTCAGCCGGCCGGAGAGCGTCGCCGGCTCGGGCTCGGCATGACCCACCGCGAAGGAGTCGCCGGTGACGATCCCCGCGTAGACGGTGTGGTCGACGTCGCAGGCATTGCGGAAGCCCAGCCGGTCGACGTGAAAGGACTCGTCGTGGTACTCGCGCAGCCGCCGGTAGTTCCCGATGGCCGTGAGATCGCCATAGGCCCGCCGCTTCGTCACCACCTTGCCCGGTTCGAAGGGGCCGGGGGCGCCGGGAGCGATCTGCAGCGCCGGCTCCCAGACCCGGAAGGCGACGAGGTCGAGCGGCAGGAACCGGCTGGCGAGATCGGCGGCAAGGGCGACGACCATCAGCATAGGGAGGAGAGTCCCGACCTGCCACCAGCGCCGCTCCATGCGTTCCACCGGCGGTCAGAACTGGAAGTAGAGGAACGGGGAGGCCGTCCCTCCGGCAAGGATCGCCAGGCAGAGCGCGTAGCCCACGGCGAAGGCGCCCGTCCAGGCCGGCCCCCAGCGGTGCTCGAGCTCCCAGGTGTTGGGGGCGAAGTGGGCGATGCCGATGGCGACGGCGAGGGCGACGAGAAGCCCCGCCGTGCCGGGCAGGGCCGGCCCCGCGTGCGGGGTGAACATCCGCTGGAGCATCCCCGCCGCCATGGAAAAGTCGGTGGCGCGGAAGAAGACCCAGCCGAAGACGACGGCGAAGAAGGTGACGGCGCGCCGCAGGCGCACGTGCAGCCGCTCCCAGGCGCCGGCGTAGAGGCGATGCAGGCTGAGCAGGACGCCGTGGTAACCGCCCCAGAAGACGAAGGTCCAGCTGGCGCCGTGCCAGAGGCCGCCCAGGAGCATGGTGATCATCAGGTTGCGGTAGGTCTTCCCCGCTCCTTGGCGGTTGCCGCCCAGGGGGATGTAGAGGTAGTCGCGCAGGCAGGTGGAGAGCGAGATGTGCCAGCGCCGCCAGAAATCCGCGATGTCGACCGCCTGGTACGGCGAGTCGAAGTTCTGCGGCAGGCGCAGGCCGAAGAGGAGCCCCAGGCCGACCGCCATGTCGCTGTAGCCCGAGAAGTCGAAGTAGAGCTGGTAGGTGTAGCCGAGGACACAGAGCCAGGTGTCGAGCGTCGAGAGGTGGGCGTAGCCTAAGAGCGCGGGGTTGAGGACCGCGGCGAGGCTGTCGGCGAGGAGGACCTTCTTCATCAGGCCGAGGGCGAAAAACGACCAGCCGCGATTCAAGTCGCGGACGCGGTCGGCCTGCCCCAAGTTTTCGAGGTCGCCCTCGATCTGGCGGAAACGCACGATGGGTCCCGCCACCAGCTGCGGGAAGAGGCAGACGTAACAGGCGAGCTCGAAAAAATTCCGCGTCGGGGTGATCGTCCGGCGGTAGCTGTCGACGATGTAGGTGATCGTGTGGAAAGTGTAGAAGGAGATGCCGACCGGCAGGAGGATGGCCAGGGGATGGACGGCGACCGGGTGATGGAGCCAGCCCGCCACCGCCGAGACGGTGCGGAGGCCGAAATTGAAATACTTGAAGAAGCCGAGGAGCAGGAGGTCGACGGTGATCGGCAGCACCAGGCAGAGCGTACGCAGGCGCGGCGTCTGCCAGCGGAGCATCCCCAGCCCGGCGCCGTAGCTCACCAGGGTCGAGAAGGCCATCAGGGCGCAGAACTTGTAGTTCCAGCTGCCATAGAAGACATAGCCGGCGAGGGTGAGCCAGACGTAGCGCTGCTGCCGGGTCCGCAGCCGCCAGAAGACGAAGTAGACGGCGGGCAGGAAGAAGAAGAGGAAGCGGAGGCTGTTGAACAGCATTCGAAGAAAACCCTAGCACGGCAGCGGCTCTCCGCCGCTCCTCCTTCCCCGGGTTTCTTCAGGAGCCAGTAGTTGAAGATGGACTCTCTGCGCAGGACGTGTTAAAATTCCTAAACGTAACCCTGTCCAGAGGAGCCGACGATGTCCGCCGATGACTCCCCATTCGACAGCGCCGTGCTGGGGGATTTCCTTGGCGCTGTCGTCGCTCTCAATCCCGAGGGGGAAATCCTCTCGTGGGACGCCGGAGCCGAGGCGCTCTGCGGCTATCCGTGTGAAGACGTCCTCCACCACTCCTTTTTCGAGCTGATCGCCCGCCCCGAGCAGGCCGAGGAGGCCCGCCGGCAGCTCAAGAAGAGCCTGGAGATGGGCTCGGTGGCCTTCGAGTGCACCCTCCGCCGGAAGAACGGTCCCGCCTTCTTCGTCAGCATCTCCTTCCGGCTGGTGCGCCCGGCGCAGGGCGGCGTCCTCGTCGCGGCCAACCTGCGGGATGCGACCGACCTCATCTACATGCGGCAGTCGAAGATGCTCGAGGGGAAGTTCCGCGACCTCGTCGAGGCGACGCCCGACGCCCTGCTGATGCTCAACCAGGACGGGCGGATCGTCCTCGTCAACTGCCAGGCCGAGAGGTTCTTCGAGTACTCGCGCGAGGAGCTCCTGGGACGGCCGGTCGAGGAGCTCGTGCGGAGCAAACACTTCGCCGACTCGTGCCCCCCCTTGAGCCACGGCCTCGATCTCTATGGGCGGCGCAAGGAAGGCGGCGAGTTCCCGGCCGAAATCAGCCTCTCCCCCATGGAGATCCCCGAGGGCACCTTCGCCACGATGACGGTCCGCGACGTCAGCGACCGCAAGCGGGAGGAGGCCAAGTTCCGCGGCCTCCTGGAGTCGGCGCCGGATGCCGTCGTCATCGTCAACGAGGACGGCCAGATCGTCCTCGCCAACGCGCAGACCGAGCGCCTCTTCGGCTATGCGCGGGAGGAGATCCTCGGGCAGCGCATCGAGATGCTGATGCCGGAGCGCTTCCGCGGCAGTCACCCCGGGCACCGGAAAGGTTTCTTTTCGGAACCGCGGTTCCGCGCCATGGGCACCGGCCTGGAGCTCTTCGGGCGGCGCAAGGACGGGACGGAGTTCCCTGTCGAGATCAGCCTCGCCGCCCTGGAGACCGAGGACGGTGTGCTGGTGTCGAGCTCCATCCGTGACATCACCGAGAGGAAGCGCCTGGAGGAGCAGCGGCGCCACAGCCTGCAGGAGGCGAGCCGGCTGAAGAGCGAGTTCCTGGCCAACATGTCGCACGAGCTGCGAACACCGCTCAACGCCATCATCGGCTTCGCGGAGCTGCTCCACGACGGCCGGGTCGGCCCGGTCCTCTTCGACCAGAAGGAGTATCTGGCCGACATCCTGACCAGCTCGCGGCACCTCCTGCGGCTGATCAACGACGTGCTCGACCTGTCGAAAATCGAGGCCGGCAAGACCGACTTCCGGCCGGAGCCGGTCGACCTGGCGGGGACCGTCGGGGAGGTCCGGGACGTCCTGCGCAGCCTGGCGGCCTCCAAGCGGATCGCCGTCACCTCGGAGGTCGACCCGACGATCGGCCAGGTGGTGACCGATCCGGCGAAGCTCAAGCAGGTGCTCTACAACTATCTCTCGAACGCCTTGAAGTTCACGCCCGAGGGCGGCCGCGTCATGATCCGCATCCTGGCCATGGAGGAGGACGCCTTCCGCCTGGAGGTGGAGGACACCGGCATCGGGATCCGCTCCGAGGACCTGGGACGGCTCTTCCTGGAGTTTCAGCAGCTCGACCTCGGGGTGGCGAAGAAGTACGCGGGAACCGGCCTGGGGCTCGCCCTGACCAAGCGGATCGTCGAGGCCCAGGGCGGACGGGTGGGAGTGCGGAGCACCCCCGGCCAGGGCAGCCTCTTCTTCGCCACCCTGCCCCAGGTGGCCCGGCCGGCGCCGGAGGTCGCGCCGCCGCCACCGCCAGAGCCGGCGCCCGAGGTCGACGCGCTGGTCGTCCTGGTCGTCGAGGACGACGCCAAGGACCGGGCCTGGCTCGTCGACCTGCTGGAGAGGGCCGGGTTCGCGGTGGTGACCGCGATGACCGGCGCCGAGGCGCTCGAGCTCTGCCGCCGGCAGACCTTCGACGCCATCAGCCTCGACCTGCTGCTGCCCGACACCAACGGCCTCAGCCTGCTGCGCGCGATTCACACCGCGGGCATGAACCAGGACGTGCCGATCCTGGTCTCGACGGTGGTGGCGGAGAAGCTCGCGACGGGCTCCCCGGTGCACGACTTCCTGACCAAGCCGGTCGCCGCCTGGGAGCTCCTCGCCTCCCTGAAGCGCGCCGGCGAAGTATCCGGGGCCGTCCAGGCGCTCCAGCCGCTGCTCGTCGTCGACGGCGATCCCACCACTCTCGAGCTGGTGCGCAAGAACCTCGAACCGGCGGGCTACCGGGTCGTCTCTCCGGCGGAGCCGGAGGTCCCGTCCAATGGCTCCGGCGGAGCCACCCACCCCGTCGTCGTCCTCGACCTCCTCCTTCCCGGCCTCGACGGTTTCGGGTTCCTCGAGCGCCTCCGCCACACTCCGGCCGGTCGCCGGAAGGGGGTGATCGTCTGGAACGGTGCCGCGCTCACGGCCGAGACGCGGCAGCGCCTGGAGATCCTGACCCAGGGGGTCGTCGGGAAGGTCGAGGGCGGTCACCGCGCGCTGCTCCACGAGCTGCGGAGTTTCGCGCCGGGGCCGTACCGGCTGCCGGAGCCGGCGGACAAGGAGGAAGCTCTTGGGTGAGCCGATCGTGATCGTCGACGACAACCCCGCGAACCTGAAGCTCGTCCGGGTGCTGCTCTCCTCGGAGGGCTACGACGTGCGCTGCGCGGCGGACGCCGAGGAGGCGCTGACCATCCTGCAGCGGTTCCGGCCGCGGATCATCCTGATGGACCTCCAGCTCCCGGGCATGGACGGCCTGACCCTCACCCGGCAGCTCAAGGCCGATCCCGCCACCCGGGACATCGTCATCCTGGCGCTCACCGCCTATGCCATGCGGGGGGACGAGCAGAAGGCCCGCGAGGCGGGTTGCGACGGCTACATCACGAAGCCGATCGATACGCGGAACCTGCCGCGGGAGCTCGCCCGCTATCTCGGCGGCCTGGCGCGTCCGTAGACGCCCAGCCGCGACCCCAGGCCTTGTCGCAAACCACCACCGCCAGGGCGTCTCCTTCAGTCGATCCCCAGCCGCCGCATGCGCTGCAGGAGGCCGCTTCGCGACACTTCGAGCTCGGCGGCCACAGCCCCCAGGTCGCCGCCGCAGCGGGCCCGGCATTCGAGGATCTCGGTGCGGCCGAGATCGGAGGCCTTGCGGAGCCCCGGGCAGCGCTCGATCAAAAGGTAGAGCGAGGGGCGCGAGATGCCGAGCCGGACGGCCGCCGGCTTGACCTCCCACCGGCAGGCACGCAGGGCGTCGAGCAGCTCGGCCTCGCTGACCTCGGCGGGGCTGCGATAGGCGGCCGCCGGGTTGCGCGGGCGCGCCGTGATTGGCGGCAGCGGCGGCAGCGGGGCCGGCGCCGCGACCGGCGAGGCCGCCGGGATGGGTGGGGTGATCGGCGATATTGGCGATATTGACGGCGGCTCGCGCAGCAGCTTCTCGACCTGCGGGCCGACCCGCACCACCGAGGCGCCGCGGCTCTCGATCGCCAGCTGGCGCGCCACGTTGCGCAGCTGGCGGACGTTGCCGGGCCAATCGCAGCGCGCCAGCCGGGCCACCAGCGAGGCCGGCATCCAGGGCTGGCCCCCGGGCTCCGGCGCCAGGAGCCGCCGCTCCTCGCCGATCTCCTGGAGCTCCTGGCGCAGGAAGTGGAAGAGGAGGAGGCCGAAGTCGTCGCGCCGCTCGCGCAGGGGCGGGAGGGCGATCTCGTAGCCGGCCAGTCGATGGAAGAGGGCGGGGCGAAAGCGGCCGTCGGCGATCGCCCGTTCGAGGTCGGCGTCGGTGCCGGCGATCAGCCGGACGTCGACCCGGGTGGTGACGGCGCTGCCGACGCGCTGGATCTCGCCGCTCTCCAGGGCGCGCAGGAGGCTCACCTGGACCTCCACGGGCGCGTCGCCGATCTCGTCCAGAAAAAAGGTGCCGCCCTGCGCCCGCTCGAAGTAGCCGGTGTGGCCCGAGACGGCGCCGGTATAGGCGCCGCGGGCGGCGCCGAACAGCTCGGAGGCGGCGAGGGAGGCCGGGACCGCCGCCAGGTTGACCGAGAGGAAGGCCGCGGCCCGGCGCCGGCTGGCGCGGTGGAGGGCCTGGGCCACCAGCTCTTTGCCCGTCCCCGTCTCGCCGCGCAGGAGGACCGGCACGTCGAGGTCGGCGACCTGCGCGATCTCGCGGCGCACGCGGGCGATGCCGTCGCTCTCGCCGACGAGGTCGAAGTGCGGGGTCTCCAGGCTCGCGCCCTCCCCTTCGACCACCGAGTGGAGGAGCAGGGCGACCCGGCCGGCCAGCTCGAGGACCACCCCGCGTTCGATCTCGGACCCCGGGATCTCGCAAGAGCCGGTCACCGGCACCCCGTCGGCGATCACCTGGAGCGGGCTCTCCCCCACCACCAGGCGGACGCCCCCCGCCTCGCGCGGGGAGAGGCGCAGCGGGGTGCGGCTGATCCAGGGGTCCTCTAGAGCGCGGAAGGCGGTCTCGCCGGGGAGGGCGAAACCCGGCTGGGTGCGCGACAGCAGCACTTCCTTGCCGGCGGCGAGCGGGGCGAGCACGGTGCGCTCGCCCGCCCGGGCGGGGTCGGGATGGGCGAGGAGGGTCAGCGCCGGCAGCCGGGTCCGCCCACGCCTTCGCCGCTCCGCGTGCTGCAGCCAGCCCGCCACCGCGACCTGCCGCGTGCCACTGTCGCTCTGGGTCATCGAGAGAGAGTTTAAACCAAGAAAGAAGCGCTCCCCGGGGGAACGGGGAGCGCTTCCGAGGCGGGAGCCCGGCGGGCCGGGCCGGCGAGCGGTCAGTAGAGCGGGCAGCTCAGGTTGTTGTCGGTGTCGAGCTGCGAGGCGAGGGTCTGCATGTTGTTGCGGTCGCCGCTCGACAGGCTGGAGTTGACGGAGGAGATCACCGCCGAGGGTTGGCGCGGGTAGTTGAGGTGGGAGTCGGCGGCGTTCAGCAGGGCCGCCACCGCGGCCCGCAGCAGGGTCTGCGCCGCCCCGTCGAGCCCCGAGCCGCCCTGGAAGGAGAGCGCCTGGAGGAGGGTCGAGGAGCCGAGGCTCGGGAAGCGCGTCGCCTCGTGGAAGACGTTCGAGACGATCTGGCCGGTCGAGTAGCCGGTGGCCGACCAGGCGGAGGGGTGGTTCTTCCAGTAGCCGGGGGAGCAGCCCTGGCTCTGCTGCTGGGCCTGGCCGTAGTACCAGCTGTCATCGTGCGCCGAGGCCGTGGTGCCCGAGGGCGAGGTCCCGGTCGTCGTACCGGTGTTGCTGTACTGGCCGGCCACCGCCGTGCCGGAGCCGGTGCAGGTCATCGATTCTCCCACCGCCAGGGTCGACTTCGGGCAGGTCACCGCGACCCCCCGGTTGTCCGTCACCTGCACGTTGGTCAGGCTGACCTGCCCGTTGTTGGTGACCGTATAGGTCCAGGTCACCGCCGAGCCCACCGTCAGCGTCGGGCCGGGGGCGCAGGTCACGTACTGGCCGTTGGTGTACTTCTTGATCGCGATGCTGGGCGGGGGTGGCGGGGGCGTCGACTGGCCGTAGTACCAGCTGGAGTCGGACGCGCTGACCGCCGAGCCGCAGGGCGGCTGCCCGGTCGCCGTGCCGACATTGTGGTACTGCCCCGCAACCGCCGTGCCGGAGCCGGTGCAGGTCATCGTCTCCCCGGACTGGAGCGTGCTCTTCGGGCAGCTCACCGACACGTGATGGTCGTCGCTGACCACGACGTTCGACAGGGCCACGTCACCGCTGTTGGTCACCACGTAGGTCCAGGTCACCGCCCCACCCACCGCGATCGTCGGGCCGGGGGC
>DASQPA010000214.1:0-6633 GCA_035644215.1 Thermoanaerobaculia bacterium | reverse complement strand
CCGCCGGTGCCGGCGACGCCGGGGCTGATCTACCAGCCCACCCTGCCGAGCAGCGGGCGCCTGGACATCCGGGTGATCCCGGGCCGTCCGGCCCGCCCGCCCGAGCGCGTGGCCACCTTGGCCGCCGCGCACCGGTAACGGCGCACCCAGCCCCGTCCCTCTCCCAAAGGTGGGGAGGGACGGGGGGTTTGCCTAGCGCCATCCAGCAGTTTTCATGGATAATTGCGATCGAGGATCGCAGTTTTCAAACTTCCCTGCGGGATCGTTCCCGAAGCACAGGTTGACAGCCAACCACATCCTTGCTTATTTTAAGCTAGAATTGGAGACCGAACCTCATCCTTCCTGCAAGGAGGTCTACCATGCGGAACGTCGCCCAGTTGTCGATCGCCACCCTCCTCGTGCTGACGGTCGTCCTCGTCGGTACCCCGGCCAAGGCCGAAACCACCCAGAACGCCACCGTCTCCCTCGCTCAACCCTCCCCCGCGCCGCTTCCCGCGGTCCAGACCGCACCGGCCCCGGCCAGCTGGCTGCCGGTCTCCACCCGCTCCGCGCAGCCGGCCGACTGCTACGAGTCCTATTTCGACGGCACCTGCTGGTTCTTCCACGACCTCTGCTCCGGCTGGTGCACCTACTCGTGCCCCTGGGGAGACAGCCAGGGGCCGTGCTGACCGGTTCCAGGCGGTAGGGCGCGGCACGCTCCTTGCTCTTTAGCGAGGGCATGGCGACCCAACTTCCCGCTCGCTCTCCTGAAGAGCCCGTCCAGCCGCCGCCTCAGCACGAACCCGAAGACACTCCTGCCGAGGGGCCGCCGATACGGCGGTCCCCGGACAATCCGCTGCGCCTGCCGCGGCGGGAGGATCCGCCGGCGCATGGGCCGATCGAGGACCCCGACCAGGACTTCCCCGGCCGCGACCCGGCCCGCATCGATCCACCGCCCGTGGGCGGCCCCGGGCCGGACGCTCCGGTCCGCGAGCCGGAGATGCGCGCCGCCTCCCGGGTGGAATCGACCTGGCCGAGCTCGTGGAGCGCCCACTGCGCGCTTTGAAGGCGGAGTGAGGATAGAGTAGCGGCCATGTTCGGCCGCAAGAAGACCGGTGCCGTGGTCTGCCCCTCCTGTGGGCGGCTGGTCGGGGTCTCCGACAAGGAGTGCCTGAGCTGCGGCCGGAAGAACCCCGGGATGTGGGGGTTGACCGGCGCCCTGCGCGGCCTGGGGCGCGATGCGGGGTTCGTGCAACTGGTGATCGGCGCCTCGATCCTCCTCTACGGCGCGAGCCTGTTCCTCGACCGCGGCGGGGTCACGAGCAGCGGCCTCTCCCTCCTCCAGCCAAGCCCGCGCAGCCTTTTCGACCTCGGCGCGAGCGGCGCCGTGCCGGTCTTCGGCTACGGCCGCTGGTGGACCTTCCTCTCCGCCGGCTGGCTCCATGGCGGGCTGCTCCACATCCTCTTCAACCTCATGTGGGTGCGCCAGCTCGCCCCCGAGACCGCCGAGCTCTACGGCCCCGGCCGGATGGTCATCATCTATACCGTCGCCGGGGTGACCGGGTTCCTCCTGAGCACCCTGGTCGGCGCCTTCGCCCCCTTCCTCGGCGGAGCGAGGCTCACCGTCGGCGCCTCGGCCCCGATCTTCGGCCTGCTCGCCGCTCTCGTCTACTACGGCCGGCGCGGCGGCAGCCGCCATCTGGGGAGCCAGGCCTGGGGCTATGCCGTGGCCCTCTTCGTCATGGGCTTTCTCTTCCCGGGGGTCGACAACTGGGCCCACGCCGGCGGGTTTGCCGGCGGCTATGTCGTCTCCCGGTGGCTCGACCCGCTGCTCCCCGAGAAGGGCGACCACCTGCTCGCCGCCGTGGTCTGCCTCGCGGCCACGGCCCTGGCGATCGTCGCCTCCCTGGTCTTCGGCCGCTAACCGGGCGGACTTCCTTCGGAATAAGTAAGTAGATCGATCTCCTTTACTTCTCGGTAGGTCTCTGCTACGTTGATTCGGCGCTCCGGAAGCTGGCGTGAGCTGGGCGGAAGATGGGACGATGACCTCACTCGCTGTCAAAGAAACCGCCGGACCGGCGCTCGCGCATCCACGGCCGGTCCAGCTCCTGGAGCTGATCGGCAACACGCCGCTTCTGGACCTCTCGGCGGTGCTCGGCGGGAGCGGCAGGAGCGCGGTCCGCCTCTATGCCAAGGCCGAGTATGCCAATCCGGGCGGCTCGGTCAAGGACCGCCCGGCGCTCGCCATCGTCGAGGACGCGGAGCGCCATGGCCGGTTCGGCGAGCGTGGGGAGTCAGGCTCCGGCCGGCGCCTCCTGGACGCCACCTCCGGCAACACCGGCATCGCCTACGCCATGATCGGTGCCGCCAAGGGCCTCCCGGTGACCCTCTGCCTGCCCGACAGCGCGAGCCCCGAGCGCAAGCGGATCCTCAAAGCCTACGGCGCCGAGCTCCGCCTGACCGACCCGCTGGCGGGGAGCGACGGCGCGATCCTCGAAGCGCGCCGCCTGGCCGCAGCCGAGCCCGACCGCTACGCCTACGTCGACCAGTACGGCAACCCCGAGAACTGGCGGGCGCACTACCGCACCACGGGACCGGAGATCTGGCGGCAGACGGCAGGGGCGATCACCCACTTCGTCACCGGTCTGGGCACCAGCGGCACCTTCATGGGTGTAGGGCGCTACCTGCGCGAGGTGAAGGGGAACGTACAGTTGATCTCGGTCGAGCCCGAAGGTCCCTTTCATGGCCTGGAGGGGATGAAGCACATGGCCTCCGCGATCGTGCCGCCGATCTACGATCCCACCCTGGCCGACGAGGCGCGCGGCATCGCGACCGAGGCCGCCTACGCCATGGTCAAGCGGCTGGCCCGCGAGCTGGGCCTCCTGGTGGGCATCTCCGCCGGGGCCAACGTGGCGGCGGCGCTCGACGTGGCGCGGGAGCTCGCCGCCGGGACGCTCGTCACGGTGCTCTGCGACAACGCGGACAAGTACCTGTCGGACCACTTCTGGGAGGAGACGTAAGGTATGAATCGCTTCGTCATCTCGCCCCGCCATCTTCAGGCGATCCACCATCACGCCGGCGTCAGCTATCCCGAGGAGTGCTGCGGCGTGCTGATCGGCCACGCGGGCAACGGGACCTCCCCGACGATCGTCGAGCGCATCCTCTCGGTCGGCAACGAGCGCGAGGACAGCCGCCACAACCGCTACGTCATCAGCCCCGAGACCATCCTCGCGGCGCAGAAAGAGGCGCGCGCCCTGGGGTTGGACATCGTCGGCTATTATCACTCCCACCCCGACCATCCGGCGCGGCCGAGCGAGTTCGACCGCGAGCATGCCTGGCCGGGACTCTCCTACCTCATCGTCGCGGTCGAGCGCGGGCGGGTGGTCGAGGCGAAGAGCTGGCGCCTGACCGACGACCGCGAGAGCTTCGACGAGGAGACCATCGACCAGGTCGCCGGCCGTCCCAGCGTCCCCGCCGGGCTGGCCAAGGAGGCTTCTTAAGTGAGCATCACGATCCACATCCCGACGCCCTTGCGGCGCTTCACGGCGGAGAACGGCGAGGTTGAGGTCGAGGGGCAGACGGTGGGCGAGGCCCTGAAGGACCTCACCCGGCGCCACCCCTCGCTCGAACGCCACCTGTACAACGACCAGGGAGCCCTGCGGAGCTTCGTCAACGTCTTCCTGAACGACGAGGACGTCCGCCACCTGGAGCGCGACGGCACCGCCGTCAAGGCGGGAGACACTCTTTCGATCATTCCGTCGATTGCAGGAGGTGGCCGATGACCCTCCCCCAGCTGGGACCGGAGGAGATCCGCCGCTACAGCCGCCATCTCATCATGCCCGAGGTGGGGACGGAGGGGCAGCGGCGCCTCAAAGCCGCCCGCGTCCTGATGATCGGCGGCGGCGGCCTGGGCTCGCCCATCGGCCTCTACCTCGCGGCGGCGGGGGTCGGCACCCTGGGGCTGGTCGAGTTCGACACCGTCGACGAGTCGAACCTCCACCGCCAGGTGCTCTACGGCCGTTCGGACGTCGGCCGGCCGAAGCTCGACGCGGCGATGGACCGGCTTGGCGAGGTCAACCCGCTGATCCAGCTGGTGCCGCACAACACCCGGCTCGATTCGGGGAACGCCCTGAAGCTCTTCGAGGGCTACGACATCGTCGTCGATGGCACCGACAACTTCCCCACCCGGTATCTGGTGAACGACGCCTGCGTGCTGACCGGCAAGCCCAACGTCTACGGCTCGATCTTCCGCTTCGAGGGGCAGGTGTCGATCTTCTGGGGCGCCCAGGGACCCTGCTACCGCTGCCTCTTCCCCGAGCCGCCGCCGCCCGGCCTGGTCCCCTCCTGCGCCGAGGGCGGGGTGCTCGGGGTGCTGCCGGGGATCATCGGTTCGCTCCAGGCCAACGAGGTGATCAAGCTGATCCTCGGCGCCGGTGACCCCTTGATCGGCCGCCTGCTCCTCTTCGACGCCCTGCGCCTGCGCTTCCGCGAGCTGAAGCTCAAGAAGGACCCCAACTGTCCGATCTGCTCGGCGCACCCGACGCAGACCGGGCTCATCGACTACGAGCAGTTCTGCGGCATCGCGCCCGAGGCGGAGGAGCCGGAGGAGGCCGACTTCGACATCCAGGTCGACGAGCTGGCCCGCTGGCGCGACCAGGGGCGCGACTTCACGCTCTTGGACGTGCGCAATCCCATGGAGTACGAGATCGCCCGCATCGAGGGGGCGAAGCTGATCCCGCTCCACGAGCTGCGCGACCGCTTGAACGAGATCGACACGGCGGCGGACCTGGTCGTCCACTGCCATCACGGGCCGCGTTCGGCCCAGGCGGTCGGCTTCCTGCGTCAGATGGGCTTCGCACGGGCCCGGAACCTGGCCGGCGGGATCGCCGCGTGGAGCCGGGAGATCGATCCCGAGGTGCCGCAGTACTGACCGGCCGTTCTCACTCAATGGAGTGAAGGCGTCCACAAATATTGATGTCAAAACGCGACACTGATGATCTCTTGGACGGCACTATATAGAATGCCGCCTGCTGCCGATCGAGGTCGCTCGCGGCTGGCAGCGCGAGATCATGGATTGGCTCGTCCGCCAGGGAGGTTTCGGGGCGAGGCCGGTCTTGAGGATTACAACGTCAAAGTCGGTGACCTTCCCGGCTGACCATCGCTGAGCTGCATCGGTTGATCAAGCCTGGTCAGGACAGGACTTGACCGCCGACAACGTGGCTGCGATCGTCGCGCTGTGCTGCCCAAAGGGATGATCGCCCTCTGCCGGCTGTGCAGCGGCAGGAACTCGCCAGGATTGGCGGCACCATCACGGTGCCGCTACCCAGCAAGGGTCGGCAACCTGTCCTCAATGAACTCACGGATGGACTCGGAAGGGGTGTTCGGTGCCTTGTTGTAGAAGGGAATGCCGAGCGCCTTCATGGCCTCCCGGACCTCCTCGTCGTCGCGAACGGTCAGGCAGACGATCGGGAGCTGGTCGGCAGTGAGCCCCAATTTGTCCTTGTCGCGGGCAAGGTGGCACAGGCGAATACCGGTCCGCTTGGAGTCCTCGAAGAACCGCTCGTCTAGATTAACTAAGTCTTTCAGGTCCTTAACCGCCACCATGATATCCATGATCGCAAGACGGAAAGAGTCCGTCCCGTCCTTAACGGCTCGCAGACGTTCCTGGGCGGCCGCTTCGTTAGTTACCACGACGACTTCGTAGCCCCGGCTGTGGATCAGGTCGAGCAGCCAGTATAGGTCGCCGACTTGATCTTCGACGATGAGGACACGCGCTGGAGCAGTCATGAATATCTCCGCGAGGAAAGCCTGGCGTTTGGGAAAAATATGCGGAACAAGATCCGCTTCTGGCCACCTTCTATCACTTCATCGCAGCGGATTGTGGCGCCATGGGCCTCGACGATTTTGCGGATCAGCCAGAGACCCAAGCCCGTACCGTAAGGGATCAGCGCCTGGGCCACTGGCGTCCGGAAGCCGCGCTGGAAGACCTTCTCCCGTTCCTCCTCAGAGATGGGGATACCTGTGTTACTGATCTCGAGGGCAGCTCCGTCGCTTCTCCTGCGGCCGCCGATGACGATCATCGATTCGGGGAAGGAGTACTTGATCGCATTGTCGGTTAGATTAACCAGCACTTGGCGGAGCATCTCGCGATGACCCTGGACGACGAGGAAACGCTCGAGGCTCGCTTGGTCGACGACCATCTCGATCTTCTTTTCCTGGAGCAGATGCAGAAAGTCGTATTTGGTTTCGATCGCCAGCTTGCCGAGAGAGACCTTCTCTTTTTGGAACGGCTCGCCGCGCAGAATCTTGTCCATGTAGGAGAGGTTGCGCACCAAGCGGCTGCAGACAATGGCCTGACCGATGACATAGGGTAGGTGCTCCGTGTTCTTGACCCCCCGCTCCAGGCCGCGTAGGGTTTCGACCAGCGAGCTCAGCGGGGTCTGAAGCTGGTGCCCGAGGCTCGTCAAGTAGTCAAGGTGAAATTCGGCGTCCGCCTTGAGCCTAGCGAGTAGCTCTTGCTCGCTTAGAACTTTCTGGGGCTCCTCATTGAGGAATCCCTGCAGGCGGATGCGCTCGGTGATGTCGCGATAGAAACCGGCGGCTCCGGTCTCCCGACCCACGGAGTCCTCCAGAATCCGGAGATCCCCCTCCGCC
>DASQPA010000213.1:0-31095 GCA_035644215.1 Thermoanaerobaculia bacterium | reverse complement strand
CTCTCCCGCCATCCTCTCGGTGCTATAGTCCGCCGCCGACCCGCAGCCCCCCTCCCCATGAGCAAGCGTCTCCTCGGTCCCGCCCTTCTCCTGCTCTCGATCGCCGTCTCCTTCCTGGCGGCGGAAGGGCTGCTGCGGCTGGTGTCGCGCAACTGGCTCCGCGTCCTCGACGTCGAGATGTGGCGCTACGCCCGGTCGGTCAAGAAGGCGTCCGCCTATAAGGACGTCGTCGAGGAGCACCAGCCGAACGCCAGCGCCTTCCTGATGGGCGGACGCATCCGCACCGATAGCTGGGGGTTCCGCCTGCCGGACCCGGCGACCGAGGCGCGGCGACAGCCAGGTAACCGGGAGATAGTGGCGGTGGGCGATTCGCTCACCCTGGGCTGGGGGGTGCCGGAGGGGGAGACCTACTCCGACCAGCTCGAGCGCCTGCTGCGCACGGCCTGCCCGGCCGGCCGGCCGACCACGGTGAGGAACGCCGGCATCGGCAACTGCAACACCTCGATGGAGCTTGCCCGCTACCGGCGCTTCATCCGCCCACTCCATCCGGCCTGGGTGGTCCTCGGGTATTTCGTCAACGACGCCGAGCCCGATCCGCAGATCCCGCAGAACCCGTTCTACTGGCGCTCATCCCTGATCGCTCTCCTCTCCACCCGGATGCGCCAGACCTCGGAGATCCGGCTGCGCGACTACCGGGTCTACTACCATGGGCTCTACGACGAGGGCCGGCCGGGGTGGGTGCGGGCGCAAGCGGCCCTGCGCGAATTCGGCGCACTCTTGAAAGCCGACGGCACTCCGGCGACCCTCCTCCTCCTCCCCGAGCTTCATGAGCCGCGCGGGTTCGGCCGGTTCGCGGACGTCTACGCCAAGGTGGGAGCGATCGGCCGGGAGAGCGGCTTCGAGGTGATCGACCCCTCGCTGGACTTCCCCGCCGGTCCCGGCAATACCTTCTGGGTCAGCCACGACGACGCCCACCCGAACGCGAAGGCCCAGGCGATCTTCGCCCGGGCGCTCCTGCGTTCGCGCTACGCCTGCTCCCCCTCTCCTGAGTAAATAAGCGGTCCTCGCCTACGGCGTCAGCAGGCGGGCGAAGACGTTGGTTTGCCCATTCGCCTCCCAGACCACCACCACGGTGCCGGTCGGGCCGGCGGCGATCGCCGGCCGGCTTTGATCGCCGGCGGTCGTCACGTTCACCTGGAAGTCGCGGAAGAGAGGTGTCGCGGCGGCGGCGAAAGGGCGCCCGAAGATGCCGTCGCCGCTGCCGTCGCGGCCCTTATCGCTCCAGACGATGACAAAGCTGCCGTCGGCGAGCGTCGCGATGGCCGGCGCCCCCTGCTGGGGGGACGGCCGCTTGGAGACGAGGAAGGGAGCGCCCAGGGAGGTACCGTCCGCGGCGAGGCGGCGCGCCGTCAAACCTTCGTCGCCGGTGGTCTCCGTCCAGGCGGCGATCAGGCTGTTGTCCGGGGCCTTGGCGAGGCCGACGCTCCTCCGGCTGGTGAGGCCGGTCTCGGTTTCGAAACAGCAGAGGGGCGACGCCGGGAGACTCTGGTAGGTCGGCACCCCCCCACGGGGGGGGAAGCGGCTGAGAAAGAAGTGGTTGAGCTCCCCCGACTCGAACTCGAAGAGCGCCGCGGTCACCGTCCCGGCGGGCCCCCAGACCAAGCCGGTGAGAAAGTCAGAGATGCCGTCGTCACCGGCGAGGCTGCCGGCGAAGCCGTAGGCGATGGGGAAGGCGCCGGTGGACGGCGTGCCGTCGGCGTTGAAGACCCGGGCCAGGGTGCTGGGGTAGTCGCCGGTCGGGGGCAGCGCGTCGCGGGACTGCCAGGCGACGGCGAAGCGGCCGCGGGGGCCGAGAGCGATCAGGCTGTCGCCCCCCGAAGTGCCGGCCGGGGAGACCGCGACCACCGGTCCCAGCGGGGCGCCCTGGCGGCTGAAGCGGCGGGCTCGCACGTGATCGTCCTCGCCCATCATCTCGCTCCAGGAGACGAGGAAGCTGCCGTCGCGGTCGGCGACGAGCCCTTCGGCTTCCAGAAAGCTGACCCCTTCCGGCCGGCTGGCGAGGAGGAACTCGCCCGTTTCGGGGCTGCCGTCCGCTTTGAAGAGCCGCGTGTGGATCACGGTGGAGTTTGTCCACACGACGACCCAGCCGCCGTCCGGAAAGACGGCCACGAGCGGATGGAAGTGGGAGCCGTGGTGGCTGACGTTGACGCGGATCTCCGTCCCCCGGGGCAGCGGCGTGGCCGTGGCCACCCGGGTGGAAGCCGACAGGAGGGCGAGGGCGGCGAGGAGCAGCGTTTCGAGCGCGCGGGATCTCATGGTCTCGGCAGAGCCTCCATTCTTTATGTGATCATACCATCCCGGCTTCGGACGGCCCTCGGACGACCTCACCCCGGCTTCGGCCCGTCGTTCGAGATCCCCCGCGCGAAGCGCCAGATCCCGTCCTCCCCCTTCTTCAAGATGGAGAGGGCGCGGCGGCCGGTGAGGGAGACCGGGGGGCCGCCGTCCCAGGGTGTGGCGGTGAAGCGCTCGCGGCCGCGGCAGAAGGCCCAGTCGCCGGCGAGCACCAGCTCCTCCTCGTCGAAGCCCTGCTCGATGCGGTGGCGGGAGAAGGCGATCTGGTAGGCCGCCTCCATGGCCTCCCGGCCGCGCATCGGCGGAGCGCCGGGGACGAGGAAGAGGGCGTCCTCGGTCACCATCCCGAGGAGGGCCTGGACGTCGCCGGCTTTCCCGGCGGCGATCCAGTCCTGGTAGAGGCGGCGGATGGCCGTCGCGTCGTCCTCGGCTCCCTGGGGGCTCGGTTCTGGCTCGTTCGGCATCCCGCTCTCCTCCCTACCGGACGGCGAGTCTACCCCCACCCGGCGGGGCGGGAAACCCCGGGCGCGCCCGAGGTATAGAATCCGACCGCCAGCCGTCCCCAACCGGCCCGGAGGGAGGAGACCGATGATTCCCGTCAAGCCCCAGATTGCCGCCAAGGCGCACGTCAACAGCCTGGAGCAGTACAACGAGATGTACCGCCGGTCGCTCGAGGACCCGGAGGGGTTCTGGCGCGAGCAGGCGGCGATCCTCGACTGGTTCTACCCGCCGCGCACCGTCCTGGACGTCGACATGGAGGAGGTCGACTTCGCCTGGTACTCGGGCGGGCGGTTGAACGCCTGCTACAACTGTGTCGACCGCCACCTCAAGGACAAGGGTGAGAAGACGGCGATCATCTGGGCCGGGGACGAGCCGGGCGAGTACCGTCGCATTTCCTATCGCGAGGTCAAGCACAACGTCGCCCGCTTCGCCAACGTCCTCCTGGCGCACGGGGTCAAGAAGGGCGACCGGATCTGCATCTACCTGCCGATGATCCCGGCTCTCGCCTACGCCATGCTGGCCTGCGCGCGGATCGGGGCGGTCCACTCGGTGGTCTTCGCCGGCTTCTCGGCGGAATCGCTCCGCGACCGCATCCTGGACGCCGGCTGCAAGCTCGTCATCACCGCCAACGAGGGCCTGCGCGGCGGCAAGAAGATTCCCCTGAAAGCGACGGTCGACCAGGGAGTCGAGGGGATCTCGATCGTCGAGAAGGTGCTGGTCGTCCGCCGCACCGACGCGCCGGTGCCGATGCGCCAGGGGCGCGACCTGTGGATGGAGGACGAGACCCACAAGCACCGCTCGACCTGCCCGGTCGAGTGGATGGCGTCCGAAGACCCGCTCTACATCCTCTACACCTCGGGCTCGACGGGGAAGCCCAAAGGGGTCCTCCATACGACCGGCGGCTACATGGTCTACGCCGCCATGACCCACAAGTACGTCTTCGACCTCCACGAGGACGACGTCTACTTCTGCGCCGCCGACGTCGGCTGGGTGACCGGGCACAGCTACATCGTCTATGGGCCGCTCGCCAACGGTGCGACGACGGTGATGTTCGAGTCGATTCCCACCTATCCGGACGCCGGCCGCTACTGGCGGATCGTCGACGACCTCTCGGTCAACATCTTCTACACCGCTCCCACCGCCATCCGTGCCATCGCCCGGGCGGGCGACGAGCCGGTCAAGCGCTACAAGCGGGACAGCCTGCGCATCCTGGGGACGGTCGGCGAGCCGATCAACCCCGAGGTCTGGATGTGGTACCACGACGTGGTGGGCGAGGGGCGCTGCGCGGTGGTCGACACCTGGTGGCAGACCGAGACCGGCGGCATCCTCATCACCCCGCTCCCCGGCGCCACGCCCTGCAAACCAGGCTCGGCGACCCTCCCCTTCTTCGGCGTCGAGCCGGTGATCGTCGACGACCAGGGGACGCCGCTCCTCGGCAACGACGTATCGGGGAACCTCTGCCTCGCCCGCCCCTGGCCGGGGCAGGCGCGCACCATCTACGGCGATCACCGGCGGTTCAAGGAGACCTACTTCTCGCGCTTCCCCGGCCTCTACTTCACCGGCGACGGCTGCCGGCGAGACCAGGACGGCTACTACTGGATCACCGGCCGGGTGGACGACGTGCTGAACGTCTCCGGCCACCGCCTGGGGACGGCCGAGGTGGAGAGCGCCCTCGTGGCCCACGAGGCGGTCGCCGAGGCGGCGGTCGTCGGCTTCCCGCACGAGATCAAGGGGACGGGGATCTACGCCTACGTCAACCTGAAGCCGGATTTCGAGAGCCAGGACCAGGAGGAGATGGCGGGCGCCTTGAAGGAGCAGGTGCGGCACGCCATCGGCCCGATCGCCATCCCCGACCGCATCCAGATCGTCGCCGGTCTGCCCAAGACCCGCTCGGGGAAGATCATGCGCCGCATCTTAAGGAAGATCGCCTCCGGCGAGTACGAGGAGCTGGGCGACATCACCACGCTCGCCGATCCGAGCGTGGTCGAGAAGCTGGTCGAGGACCATCGGCGGCGGATGGGCTAGCCGCCACCTCCGCCAGCAATCGCCCCAGCCGCGCCGCCCAGCGGGCGAGGTCGAAATTCTGCGGATCGTCGTGGGCGTCGGGGATCCCGGCGTCCATGGCGGCGTGGAAGGCGGGGATGAGCCAGCTCCCCCGCCGCACGCTCGCCGCCAGGTAGACCAGGGCGAGACGGTCGAGCTGCGGATCGGTCAAGCCCGGCTCGGGGCCGATCCGGTCGTTGCGGCAGACCCAGCCGGCCTCCAGGAAGTCCCAGGCGTAGAAGCGGCGGTCCGGCACCCCGCCGGCGGGGAATTCCGGCTCCGGCTCGGCGCGCCGCGGCTGGACGTTCTCGATGTGGAGGAAGAGCCCCTTGGTGCGCTTGTCCGAAGCCGGCCGTTCGAGCTTGGTCGCCCGCCAGGGGATCTGAAAGGTCCGCCCCTGCGGCACGACCGACCGGCCGTCGCGGGTGAGGAAGAGGTGGGCCTGGGAGTGATGGAGGTACGCCTCGTCGCGGTTCCAGAGCCAGTCGGGGCGGTCCATCTCCGGTGGAAAGCCCGCCGCCTCGCAGAGGTTGGGCTCGCTGGTGCCGTGGATGACGAAGTAGCGCGCCAAGGGGGCATCCGGCGCGTTGTCCCGCGCCCGCGACAGCGGTTCGTCGAGCGGGCCGCCGACCGCGGATTCGGGGACACCGTGCGCGGCCAGGTAGCGGCGCAGGGCCTGGACGTCGACGCCCACCGGCCGGCCGACGAGCTCTTCCAGCGGGGCGGGCAGCACGGCGAGAGGCGGGTCGAGCTCGCCGCCCCGGAGGACGTGCCGGAGCAGGCACCGAGCCTGCTCCACGGGCGACCCGGCGAAGGTCAAGGCCTCGCGGTCGAAGCCGCAGGAGGGGGAATCGGCGGCCGTGGCGGTGGCAGGAGAAGCGGCTCCCGCGGCGAGCAGGAGAACCGCGGCGAGCGTCTTCCGGCTCCCGCGCCTCCCTTGGCCCTTACTCTGCAGCCAGCGCCTCCCGGGCCGCGGCGAGGAGGGCTTCGGCGGAGACCGGGCCGCCCACGGCGCCGCGCATCCAGGCGTCGGGGGTGAGGCGCCCCTGGCGGGCGATGCGCTCGCACTCGGCCCCGAAGTCGCCCCCCTCCAGGTGCTCGGCGATCTGGAAGGCGATGATGTGGCCGATTGCGTAGTCGGGGAGATAGAGGCCGTTGCTGATCATGTGCGAGTAGATGGCCAGGAGCTCGACGTCGCGCATCCCGAAGACCGGGGCGAAGTGGCGGTTCCAGACCTCGCGGGCCAGGCGTAAGGTCGCCTCGCGCAGCTCGGCGGGGGTGGCGGCCGGATGGGCGTAGAGCCAGCTCCACACCCGCATGTCGACGAGCGACACGCCGCCGATCTCGTAGGTGTTCCAGAGGGTGGCGAGAGCGTGGCCCCGGCGCGCCTCGGCGCCGGTTTCGCCGAGGCCCAGGAGCTCCAAGTCGCGCCCCTGGTAGACGAAGGCGAAGGCCTCGGTGCAGGCGTTGTTGGGCACCGAGGCGAGCCACCAGTGGTCGACGCCGTGGAGCGAGAAGACCTGCTCGACGTTGTGCCCCAGCTCATGGAGGGCGACGTTGTACCCCTTGTAGTCCATGCCGCCCCGCGGCACCCGGGTGCGCAGGTGCGCCCGGTCCTCCCGTCGCACGGCGGGGAGGGCGTGGCCGGCGCCGCGCGCCGGATCGACCGCGATGCGCCGGGCGATCCAGCTCGCCCGCTCCGGCGTGAAGCCCAGGGCAACCAGGGTCTCCGGCAGAGCCTCTGCGAAGGCTTCGATCGTCGGGAAGCGCGCGCGGACGCGGGCGTCGAGCTCCGCCTCGCTGTGCCGGCCGCGCGATTTGAAGCCCGGGTACCAGAGGTCGAAGGGTTCGAGCGGCCGGCCGAGCCGGCGGGCGATGGCGCGGCCCAGCGCCGCGACCTCCGGCGCGTCGAGCACTGAGACCAGCAGGGCCTCGACCTCCGGCTCCGGGATCTGGCGATCGCGCTCGAAGCGCCGGGCGGGGAAGGTGGGCTCGGTCGGGCTGTACGGATCGAACTTCTGCGCCGCGTGGAAGACCTCGAGCAGCCGGGCG
This sequence comes from Thermoanaerobaculia bacterium, assembly GCA_035644215.1. Taxonomy (GTDB): domain Bacteria; phylum Acidobacteriota; class Thermoanaerobaculia; order Multivoradales; family UBA5704; genus DASQPA01. The sequence continues at coordinate 24,147 of DASQPA010000213.1, read as the reverse complement.
TAGCGGGTGTCCGGCTCGCGCTCGGCCGGCCGGGGCGGCCCGGCGACCCCCTGGGCGGCGTCCCAGGTGCGGTTCCCGATCGGGTCCCAGAGCACCCCGGGGTTGTCGATCACCTCGCGCGGGATCTCCTGGCGCACGATCCGCTCCATCACCTTCTGGGTCATCCGCTGCCGCGGGAGGCCGTCCGGCTCGGCATAGCGGGAGGCGAGGTCGTCGCGCAGGCCCCAGTGGCTGATCAGCCGCAGGCCCTCCGGGAAGAGGCGCTCGCCCTCCCGGGTGACGATGCGGTCCAGGCGGATGTTGTAGTCGGCGATGTAGCGATCGGCGGCGTTGAAGGCGCGGGTGCTCAACAGGAGCACGGCAGCGGGGACCCGTACGGCGAAGCGGTCCATCATGCGCGACCGCGCCCAGGTCTCGCGGTCCCAGCCGGCGCCCTGGGCCAGCCGGTCGGCCAGGGTGTGCAGGGGAAAATTCAGCAGGGCGAGGAAGGCCACCTTGGTCTGGAACAGGTCCTCCTCCAGGTGGGCGCCCAAGTCTAGGTCGCCCAGCCGGCGGTCGAGCGGGGAAAGGGGGCCGGTGTCCAGGTCGAGCGGGGTCGTCACCTCCCGGCGCACCTCGTGGACGTGGCCGTCGACCTGCTCCAGCCGCCTCTCCAGGAGCGCGAAGGTGGCCGCCAGCTCCGCGGGATCGGCGAGGAAGCTCTCCTCGCAGAAGTCGGCGAGCTCCGCCTCGTCCCCGTCCTCCGGCCACCAGCGCTCGACCACCTGCCGGACCCCCAGCCGGATGCGCTCGGCCTGCGCCTCCCCGAAGCGGGCGATCAGGCGCGCGGCGATCCGCTCCACGAGATCGGCGGTGTCCGCGGCGGTCGCGGTGGGGGGAGGGGCGGCGGTCAGGAGGTCGGTCGTGGCCATGCGTGCTCCTTTCGGAATCTGATTCTATCCTGCCGCCGAAGGTTCCAAGGAGGCGGGCTGCCGGCGCTGCCAGGTCTGCCAGGTTGTACGGCTTGTGCTCAGAAAAGAAGCAGACTATAATCAACACTTCCAGAGAAAGGTACTCCTGCGCGTGTCATGCCGATCCGTCGGAGATCAGGTGCACCCCGATGAGCGGATTTGTGCCGGGTGTCGAGAACGACCTCTTTATCAGCTATTCGCATGCCGAGGATCCAACCTGGATCCAGGCCTTCGAGAAGAGTCTCCGGGAAGAGCTGTCGAGCCGTCTCGGCTTCGGAGCCTCCGTCTGGCAGGACACAAAACGGCTGCGGGTCGGCCAGAGCTGGCACGACGAGATCGAGAAGGGGGTGAAGCAGTCGGCGATCTTCATCGCCGTACTCTCGCCCAGCTATCGGGCCTCAGACTGGTGCCGGCGCGAGCGTGCCCACTTCCAACAGCTCTTCGACTCTCACGATGCATTCTTGTGCAGCAATCGATTCTTCAAGGTCGTGAAGCTGCCGTGGGAGGAGGACGGGCACCAGTATTTTCTGCCCTCGATCCAGCACCTGGAATTCTTCCGACCGGAGGGTAGCCCGGCCGGCGACGCCGAATTCGTCCCCGGCTCGGGCGAATTCCGCAACGCGGTCCGCGGATTGGCCACGACTCTCACGCATACCCTGCGCGAGCTGCGCCGCAAACGCGAGCGCATCTTCGTGGGATCGCCCGCGGACGACTGCTTTGAGGTCTGGCACCAGCTCCGCCAGGAGCTGCACGACCAGGGCTATGAGGTGAAACCGGACGGCCCTCTTGGCCCCGAGTTCGATGACCACCTGATCCGCCGTGATCTGGAGGGTGCGCTGCTGTCCGTGCACCTGCTCGGCGCCACCTACGATTCCTCCGTCGAGCGGCAGATCGGGCTTTCCGCCGACCTGGAGCGGCGGCTGATGTTCTGGCTCGCTCCCGGAGCGTACGACGACAAGCAGGACCCGCGCCAGGCCTGGTTGATCCAGGCCCTGAGCAACGGCCTGCGCCCCGACCACCCCACCGAAAAGCTCCGGCCGCCCGACTGGCTGCTGCTGAAAGACCTGGCGTCCCACAAGCTCATTGAGGGGGTGCTCGCCGCGCTTAAGCCGCAGCAGGCCGCCTCCGCGACGCCGTCCGCCGAGGACGATGTCTCCCGCATCTACCTGGTCCACGACGCGACGACCGAGGAAGACTCCCGGATCGCCTCCGAGCTTGGCGAGCAGATCGTTGCGCGAGAGGGGTTGAGGGTGTTTCTCCCGCAGCGAGACCCGTCTTCTGGCGCGGCGCAACGGCAGCGGCATGAGACGCTCATGCAGACCTGCGAAGGCGTGCTGCTCTACCGCAGCGCCGCACCCGAGGAATGGTTCCTGCAGATGACGCACGACGTGATCTTTGCGGAGAAGCAATTCAAGCGGGGACCGTTCAAGTCGCAGGCGTTCCTGGTGCCGGACCCGTCCCGCTGGGCCGTCTTGCAGAACCTCCAGGCGATCGAGTACAGGCCGTCGCTCAGCCTCGCGGACCTTGAGCCGTTCCTGGCGCCGCTGCGCGCCCAGGGAGGGGCGGCCTGTGGCGGCTAGATTCGCCGAGCTTGGCGTCGAAGCCCCCTTCCCGGGACTCCGTTCGTTCGAAACCGAGGAATCCTTCCTCTTCTTCGGCCGCGAGACCCACACGGAGGAGCTGCTGCGCCGCCTCTCCGAGCATCGCTTCCTCGCCATCGTCGGCACCTCGGGCTCTGGCAAGTCGTCGCTGGTGCGCGCGGGCCTCCTCCCCGCGTTGCACCGTGGCTATCTCGCGGGAGCGACCTCGCGCTGGCGCTTCGCCCTCCTGCGGCCCGGCACGGCGCCGCTCGACGCCCTGGCGGCCGCGCTTGCCTCCAAAGGCGTGCTCGGCCAGGAGGTCACGGCCCTGCGGAAGACGCTCGGCACGTCGAGCGGCGGGCTGGTCGCGGCGGTGCGCCAGGCCGGCCTCGCGCCGGGGGAGAGCCTGCTCCTCGTCGTCGACCAATTCGAGGAGCTCTTCCGCTTCGCGCCGGCCAGCCCGCACGCCGATGGCAGAAGCCAGGCAGCGCTCTTCGTGAGACTGCTCCTCCACGCCGTGGAGAGCGTGGTGCCGATCTATGTGGTGCTCACTATGCGCTCCGACTACCAGGGCGACTGCGCCCAGTTCCCGGGCCTGCCCGAGGCGCTCAACCGCAGTCAGTATCTCGTGCCGCGGCTGACGCTCGACCAGCGCCGCCAGACCATCGTGAGGCCGCTTGAGATCATGGAGGCCGGCGCGACGCCGCGCCTGGTGAACCGGTTGCTCAATGACGCCGGAGACGATCCGGACCAGCTCCCGGTGCTGCAGCACGCGCTGCTCCTGACCTATCGCCACTGGCAGGAGGCCGGCGGCCAAGGCGACGTCGATCTGCCCGACTATGAGGCGATCGGCGGCATTGCAGAGGCCCTGGGCCGGCACGGCGACGAGATCCTGGCCGGCCTCCCGGAAGCCGACCAGCGTCTGACGGAACGCATCTTCCGCTGCCTGACCACGCGCGAACGCGGCCGCGTCATCCGCCGGCCCAAAGAGCTCGGCGCCCTCTACGACGTCGTCGGCGCCGACGACGAGGCGACGCGAGCGCGCGTGAACGACGTCGTTTCCATCTTTGCCCGGCGCGAGCACTCGCTGCTCATGGTCTCCGCGCCTACGCTTGCGCCTGGCACCGTCGTCGACATCACACACGAGAGCCTGATGCGGAAATGGCCCAAGCTCGTCGGGTGGATCGAGGCGGAGGCGAAAAGCGCTGAATGGTACAGCGACCTGGCGCGGGATGCCGGCCTGCACAGCGATACCCAGGCTGGCCTGTGGCGCGATCCGAAGCTGTCGGAGGTTCTCGCGCGGCGCGACCGGGAAGACTGGAGCGAAGCCTGGGCGCTCCAGTACGCACGGCCCGACGATCCGCCGTTCGCCGAGGTCGCGGGCTTTCTGGATGAGAGCGCGAGGGTACAAGCGGAAGAGCGCCGCCACGAGGAGCTGCAGCAGCGGACGGTTCTCGACCGCGCACAGGTGCTCATGCGGAGGTTCAAGCGCACCTCGATCTCGTTGTCGCTCTTCCTGGTGATCCTCGTCGCGGGTGGCTTCGTAGTCTATTTCCTCCAGAAGCAGAACGAGAGCAGGGTCAAGGCCCTCACGGGCAAATACCTCGCCGTTCAACAAGATTTGAGTACGGCGCAGCAGGAAGCCGCAGAGAATCGGGCGCTGAAAGAAAAGGCGGAAAACCAGCTCGGCAAGGTGGGGCCTGCCGAAAAAGCGAGATTGAACGAGCAACTCGCTGCGCTCCAGGCCAAGTACAGCGCCTCGCTGACGAGCGCCGATGCCTACCAACGCCAGCTCAATGAGATTCAACAGAGCCTGGATCACGCAAACTCGGATCACAAAACACTTCTCGACCGTATCCAGGCTTTGCAGAAGCGCATCCAGGAATTGCAGACGCAGCTCAACTCGGTCAAGGGCGAACGGGACAAGCTCCAATCCGACCAGGCCTCCGCCGCGAATGAATACACCGCGCTGACCAAGCGCTACAACGAATTACGGGCCCAACTCAATGCGGCCAAGGTCGATCTCTATAGGTTTCACCTCGCCGCTGCGCAGCGGACCATGGCGCGCCCGATCTTCAAGGTCGTGCCGCAATTCAGCGTCGTGCACCTTACCGGGGAGCCGTTTGGCGGCACCGTCGCGATCGGGGTGGGCGACGTCCTGGTGGGCAACCTGTCCACCATCCGGGTGTACGTCTGGACGACGGACGGGGACGCGCGGCTTCCCGAGGAATTTCACGGCAGCCGGGGGCGCTCCGAACGGCTGTTCGGGCTGTTGGACCAAGACCGGCTCTGCAGCGCGGCCGGAGCCCCCGCTTGTTACCAGGTGCGAAAGATCGACACCATCCTGGGCCGTCAACGATCCGGAAGCTTCCTCCACGACGGCGTCCGCTACGAGATCGTCGCGATGGGGTGGAGCAATGGCGTCGAGGGTCAACAGGACTCCATCTCGCTCGCGATCTACCCCGCGCCCGAGGCCGCGAAATAAGCCCTGGCTGGGTAGAATGACGCGGAGGAGGTCCTTGCCATGGACGAGACACCCGCCCGCCCCACGTCGGCCGCCTTCGACCTGACCGAACTGGCCGCCCGCCGCGCCTCGACCGGCGATCCCTGGCTCGAGTTCTTTCGCACGGAGACCCTGCGCACCGGCCTCTACGTCCTGCCGGTCGACGGGGTGGACGACCAGACCCCGCACGTCGAGGACGAGATCTACTCCGTGATCGACGGCCGGGCGGTGCTCGACGTCGATGGCGCGGCCCATCCGGTCGGCCCCGGCTCGGTCGTCTACGTCCGGGCCGGGGTCCCCCACCGCTTCCACTCCATCCGCGAGGAGCTGTCCGTGTTGGTCTTTTTCGCCGGGCGCCGGTAGACGTAGACCGCTCACACCGCCGGCTTGAGCGCCGCCGCCACGATCTGGTCGTCGATCACCAGGCGGTGCCCCTCGCCGATCTTCGTGACCTCTTCGCGCGCGAAGGGGTCGAACTCGAAGGGCTTGATGATGCGGCCGTAGACCGACTTCAAGGCCCGGGCGCCGATCCGGCTGCTCTTCGAGGCCTCGTCGGCGATCTTCTGCACCGCCGGGTCGGTGACCTCCAGCTCGATGCCATAGTTCTTGAAGAAGTTTTGGGAGGCGGCGAGGACCCCCTCGTGCGGCTCCCTGAAGATGCGCGCCAGGGTGCTCGTGGTCAGGTCCTCCAGAATGACGGCGTTGTCGAAGCGGGAGAGGAACTGCGGCTGCATGCCGTACTCGAAGAGGTCCTCGGGCTTGAAGTGGTGGCGCAGGGTGAAGTGCTCGCGGATGGTGATCTTGCCGTTCTCGTAGGTGGTGATGGTCGGCAGCTTGGTGCCGCTCTTGGGCGAGATCACCCGCTTGAACACCTGGTCGTAGAGGGTCTCGAAGGCGCCGGCGCAGAGGAAGAGCATCTTCCCGGTGTCGATCCAGACGCTCGCTATCTCGGGCACCTTGTCCTTCATGATCGTGATCTTGTGCAGCACCCGCTCGCCCTCGATCAGAGTGAGCATGGCCTGCTGGATGTTGAGACCGGTGACGTAGGGCTTCCCGCCCAGGATGCCGGAGACCTTGTCCACCTCGTCCAGGCAGACGGTGGCCCGCTCCATGGTGCGGCCGATCTCCTCAGGGCTGGCCTCCGGACCCAGCATCTGCCGCGCCCGTTCCTCCAGGCGCGTGAAGAGCGGCGAGGTGTCGACGACACCCTCCTCGGTCGCCAGGGTGCTGGTGTTCATGATGAGCACCACCCGGTGCTCGCGGAACTCCTCCTCCGCGGCATAGAGGGCCTCCATGGCCCGCATGATGGTGGTCTTGCCGGTGCCGGAGTTGCCGATCAGGAGGAGGTTGCCGAACCGCTCCCCCTGGAGATGCTTGAAGATCGCGACGGAGACGTACTTGAGCGTCTCCTCTTGTCCGATCACGCGCTGCTGCAGGACGTTGTAGATGTCGACGGGCTTCATGGGTTCTTTCTTTCGGAGGAACTTTCTAGGCTGTCCTTGACCTGTTTCCGTAGCTCTAGAAGCATCTGGGAGAGGTTCAGTTTGATCCAATTGGTGAGGCGGAAGCGGAAGCTCTCGGTTAACTCGGGAGATACGTCCTCCAATCGAACGTCGAGGCGGAGTGCTTCCAGATCGGTAACGAGCTGAACTCGGAAGGCGAGCCTCGCGTCGGTGTCCACCGAGGCGCGGAAATCGCGCGAAATCGCTTCGCCGGAGAGCTGACTGTATAAATCTGTAGATAGAATTCCTCGCGGGCCGTCCGCGGTAAATACAAGATTCTTATCGGTACGAAGGAAGATCCCCTGCGGGTGTAGTCGGTCGACCTGACGCAACAACTCGGTTTCGATCGCATCCACGAGGCGTGAGGCGATGGGCTCGTCGAGTTCTCTCTTCCCTGCTCGAAGAGCGGCGAGCTCGACAGCGATTTCCTCAGGAAGAGGGCTCCCAGGCATGTGCAGACTCTCGGTCACAAGCTGCATCGTATCGATGCCACGATCCCGGAAAAAAGCGAGCAACGGATCGAGGTGCCCTGCGTCGGCCGCATGAAGGACATCGAAATAGGCGAGTCGCTGATTCGCGAAGATCACGAGCGGTACCGAGACTGCGCGGTAGAAGTACAAGGACGCGAGCGCACGGGCCACTCGTCCGTTGCCATCCGCGAAAGGATGTACGTTGACCAGTGCGTAGTGCGCGTAGGAAGCCTGAAGGACGGGATGCGCGGCATCGAATTCGGGGCTCGTGAGGATCTCGACCAGACGGTGCATCTCCTGGGGGACCTGATCGACGGGAGCGTAGGCGTGAAAGGTTCCATCCTTGAGTCGTACGTGGTTGGGGAGCGTCTTGTACTGCCCCTTGACCAAGTCGTGCTCCTGCCAGCCCGAGGGGGTGAGGACTTTATAGGTGTCCTGCGCCGCGCACAGGATCTCGTGGAGCTGGCGTATCCAGGCCTCGTAAACCGGCCGGCGCTTGGTCGCCACATCCAGCACCAACTCGTAGGCTTCGAGCTGGGCCTCGAAGAGCGCGCGGACCTCCTCCCCCTTCTCGCCCATCGCGTGCTCCCAGGCCACGGCCTGGGTCGCCACCGACATCGTGAAACCGCGGTCGACGTCGTAGAGACCCTCGATCGCCCCAGTGTCGATCGCCGCGGCACGCATGGCGACCTCGACGGCTCGACCGAACACCTCGGGCGGGACCGCGGCGCGCTGGGCTTCGAGCCCTTTCGCGAAGCGGTCCCAGAGGTCGCGATCCTCCTCCGTTAGCCCTTTCCACGACGCGAAATCGGGGAAAGGCTGGTAGAGGCGGTCTGCCTGCCGGATGTCGGTGAGCGCCGGGGCGCTCGGGTCTACGGTCTCCACACGGTCTCCAGGAACAGCCCCGGGGAGGCCTTCCTCGGGGCGACCTTCCATTATAGGGGGTGGCGTCCTTCAGACGGCCACTCCCTTCGGAATCGACTTCCGCCCGAGTTTCATTCCTCGCCGTGGTCGCCGCAGCCGTTGCCGACGGTCCCAGGATGCCGGCTGGCGGTCATCGCCAGCAGTCCGGCGGTCACAGAATGACGGACGGCAGTCATCGCCAGCAGTCCGGCGGTCACAGAATGACGGACGGCGGTCATCGCCAGCAGTCCGACAGTCACAGAATGACGGACGGCGGTCATCGCCAGCAGCGCGGGCAGGAGAGGCGTCAGTTGAAAACTGTTCCCGCGTCAGATACTAACTGACCTGAAGTCAGATACTAACTGACGCCAGGTCAGTTGCTATCTGGATATCTTGCATAGGGAGGAACCCGCCCGCCCTGACAAGCTGGATTCATCCAGCGCAACTCATAGCGCGGAGATTTATCTCCGGGCGGGGGTCCGCGCCGGGCTGACCGTCGCCCCTTCGGGGCTTTGTTTTCTTTGGTTTACTCTACCTGGGCTCTCGCTAGGGGTCGTCCTGCCGCGGGTAGAGACGCCCAGCCGTTACCACAGGCCTTTCCTTGACCTCGAACGCCAGGGCGTCTCCAGAGCCGCAGGATCGTAGGCGTCCCCGACCTGCAGAGACGCCCTGGCGACGGTGGTCGAGGCAGGGTTCGTGGTAGCGTCTGGGCGTCTCTACGAACGCCCTCGCGGTCGCCAAGTCAGCGCCTTTGCCCTGTGGGGGGTGAGGGGCCGCGCCCGATCGCGGCCCCTCCAACCCCCCTGAGCGCCGATTGCCTACTGGGTCTTGCCGGCGTCCCCGGGCTGCGGCACCGCCTGCAGCTTGAGCGGCACGCTCTTGACCTCGAACTTGGCGCTGGCGAAGGTGAACACGCCGGAGAAGACGGCCCGGAAGTTGGTCGCGCTCTTCGGCTCGATGGTGTTGGTGGTCAGGACCGCGTTGGACGTCCCCACCACGCCGCCCGTCTCGTCCAGGAGCGTGACCGTCAGCTGCACCTCGCTGGCGATCTCGGCCGCCTCGTTTTTGAGCTCGCCGAAGATCTCGATGCCGTCCTTCGTGTCACGGTCCATCTTCTGCCAGCTGCCGACGACGACTGCGCTGGTCTTCCCCTTGTTGACCGTCGGCTCGATCTTGCCACCCTTGGCCTTGTCGTCCGCCTTGCCGGCAGCATCGCCGGGGGGATTGGCCGCCGGCGCTCCGGGGTGCCCGACGTCCTTGTCGGTGATCGTCCGCACCGGCTTCTTCTTCTCGGCCGGCCGGGCGATGTCCTCCACGACCATCTTCTGCTTGTCCGCCGTGGCCTTCTGGCTGGCCGGAAGGTCGACCTGGGCGACGCGCAGCGAGGCCAGGGTGCCGTCGGCGGTGGTGAAGACGACGAGCTTGCCCTTGACCTGCCAGGGGCCGCGGGTTTCCACCTTGGCCCCCTCCTGGGTCACCAGCCAGTCCGCCGCCGCCGGCCGCCCGGCGAAGATCGCCGCTCCGGCCAACAGGACGAACAGAGCGGGCCCCCTGCCGATGGATCGGGTTGTCCTCTTCAAGGTCAATACTCCTTCCAGTTCTTGATCCCGATGCAGATCGGAATCGTGCCATAGCGGACGTAACCGGTGTCCGAGCGGACGCCGCTGACGCTGATCCAGTAGTTGCCGAACTTGGACCCCTTGGGGCAGAGCTTCTTGAGCTGCGCCAGGATGCCCTGCTGTACGGCGTCGAGCTGCTCGGAGTTGGTGTTCGAGGCCGGCGCGTTCTTCGTCGCTCCCTGCTCGATGAAGGGGTTGGTGACGAATTTGTTGGTCACCACGGTGTAGCGGGTCAGCACGTTGTTGACCGTCGCGATCGGGTTGGCGTTGTTGGCGAAGACGACGAAGTTGTGGCTGTCGCCCAGGAAGGCGCACTGGTGGGTCGCCGGGTCCGGCTGGAGCGGATCGGGGACGTAGGTCGAGAAGAGAATGATTCCGCCGAGGCCGAACGCCTGGTTGATGACCCGTTCCTGCGACTGGAGAGTCATCACCCAGCCATGGTTCTTGCCACCGGGCGGGGTGACCACGAAGTCCGAGGCGGAGCTCACCGGCAGCGACGTCGAGCCGATCGTCTGGTAGTTCGACGCGGTCTTGGGCGACGGCAGGTTCACCGCGGTGAAGCCCTCGTCGATGATGACGTTGAAGGTGCCGCCGATCGGGTTGGCGCTCGCGTCCACCATCGAGCTCCACAGGTCGTCGCGGTCGCCGGAGCCGAAGGTCACCGCGTACTGGTTGAGATCGGTGATGAAGAAGACCGTGGGCGCCAGGTAGATGGGCAGCCCGCCGGTGCTGAAGATCGGGAAGGGGTCCCAAGCGGAGGCGACGACCGGGGAGATCGATCCCACCCGCTTGACGACCTGGCCGCCGGTGAAGGCCGGCAGGCCGGCGCTCGCGGGAATGGTGTAGTTCTGCAGCGTCGCCGCCGAGCTCAGGTCCATCTTGTAGAGGAAACCGGCGGTGGTGCCGAAGTAGACGGTGTCGAGGATGCCGTCCTGGTTGGTGTCGACGACCGCCGGATCACCCACCACCTGGCCGGTCACCGAGTGCTTGTAGATCGCCTTGCCGGTCTCGACGTCGACGATGTAGATCCAGTTCCCCGACTCTTTCGTCCCCGCCGCGTTGCTCTTGTTGGTCGAATCGAAGCCGCCGCCGAAGATGGCGACCGACTTGTTCGCCCGGTTCCCACCCTCGGTCACCTGGATGACGCCGATCGTGGGGACCGACCAGGTCTGCCCGAGATCGGGAGCGCCCTTGCCGGGCAGGGCGGCATCCTCGTCGAGGTACGAGGTGACCTGCTGGCCGCTGCCGTTGATCCAGGTGATCGAATCGGTGAACTCCCAGAGCGGCACGGCGAAGGGGTTGGTGCCGCAGTTCGCGCTGGCGGCGTTCAAGCTGCCGGTGTCGAGACAGCTGGCGACCGAGCCCGTCGTCGTCGGCACGTTGCTCGTGTTGACCGGATCGGGATCGGTCACGTCCAGGGCGTAGTAGCCGCTGGTGAAGCCGCCGGTCGTGGTGCCGCCGTTGGGCTTGCCCCCCTCGCGCAGGCCGCCGATCATCACCGTCCGCCACTCGCGGTCCGCCGCCAGGGGCCCGGCCGCGGCGGTGTGGCGCGCGTCGATGAAGACGTCGTCGATGCGCACGGTGCCGTCCACCGAGTAGATCTGCGTCGTGTTGCCGGGGACAGCCTGGTCGCGCAGGGCCGGCAGGGCCAGGCGCGGCACGTAGGCGAAGACCTCGGTGCCGGTGCCGTTGTTGAAGTCGTTCGCCGAAGTATCCCAGGTCCCGGCGTCGAAGGCGTGGACCTGGCCGTCGTTGGCGCCGAGCACGAGCATCTTGCGCCGCTTCCGATGCCGTTCGGCGTAGCACCGGTAGCCGACGTTGTCCGTCGTCAGTCCGGTGCAGGGCCGGGCGCCGGAGCCGCCGACCCCCATGTCCTGGGCGTAGTAGACGAAGTTGTCGGGGTTGCTGTAGACCAGCGGGTCGGAGTGGAAGATGTCGCCCAGCACGTACGGCTCGCTGAACGAGTGGAGGACGTTGCTGCCGTCCGTGAAGGAGACGTTGGCGGTCTTCACCGCGAGCACGTTGCGGATGGCGGCCGTCGCGGCGGTCTGGGCCTGCGCGAAGGTGATCCCCCCGCCGCCGAGGGCATAGGCCATCCCGCCTCCTTTGGGATTGCTGCCGGCGGTGGTCAAGGGGGACGGGCAGCCCGTGGAGAGCCCGCAGATGAGGTCGTTCCAGTCGGCGGTGGCCCCGACGGCCGGCGGCGTGAGGGTGCGCAGCGTGCCCGGGAGGTCGCCGTTCGGGTTGGCGTACGAATAGAGCACCCGCCGCTGGGTGGCGCCGTTGCCGATCTTGTAGATGCCGCCGGCGACGTCGGTCAGGGAGGGGGCCTGGTTGACGAGCACCTGGGCGGCGTCCCACAGCAGGCAGCTGCTGGGGTTCGAGCCCAGGGCGCTGCAGAGGCGGCCGGTGTCCGGCGTGCGGACCGGCCCGGTCGCCGGCGTCAGCGGCAGCGGCTTCAAGAAAGCGTCGACGTGGCCGTCCCAGATCGCCTGGTCGTTCAGCGGGAAGAAGCTGGTGAGGAACAGCTTGTCGGAGGTCTCGGCCTGGACCGAGGGGACCGCCGCCGAGGAGAAGGCGGTGGGGTTCTCCATGATGTTCCCGAAGAGATCCTCCAGGGCCTGTTCCAGCGCCTGCTGGTTGGTGGGGAGGAGCGGGGTGCCGGTGCCTCCCTTGTCCGCCACGCAGGTCAGCGCGTTGCCGGTGCTCGCCGGAACGCCGTAGCCCAGGATGAAGGTCTTGACTCCGTCTTTCGTGTTCAGGTCGTCGGCCACCGTGCAGGCGAGGCCCGTCGGCGGGGTGCCGGAAACGGCGTTGCAGGTCTCGTCGCCGTCGGTGATGAAGAGGACGTATTTCCGGCTGCACGCATAGAGCGGGTCGCCGGTCCCGGTCGTCGCCGCGACGGCCTTCCAGCCGGCGTTCGCCGGGCAGTTGCCGCTACCGCAGCCGGAGAACCAGGTGCGGAACGACTGCAGCGAGGCGCCGATGGGGGTGGCGCCGCCGGCGATCAGGGGGGCATGGTTCGACTTCGCGGTCACCGTGTCCTTGGCGTTGCCGGTGGGGACGCGCAGGAAGGCCTCGCCGATCCACGGGGTGTTGTTGAAGTAGCTCGCGACCGTCAGGTCCGGCGCCGCGGACGAGGTGAGCTCGAGGTTGGGCGCCAGGCGCGCCCGGACGTCCAGGTTGTGGTCGGCTCCAGACAGCCAGTCCCAGGGGACGACGTCGCCGATCGTGAACAGCGCCCCTCGGGAGGGCACGGCGGGATCCGCGGCGGTGGGTTGGCGGATCGAATAGCCGAGGGACGCGTCGGTGACGTTGTCGGTGTTGGGGTCCCAGCCGGAGCAGGTGTTGGTGGGCTGGGCGTCGGCGGCCTGGGTCTGCAGGAAGTAGGTGGTGGCGGGGTCGACCTCCTGCGGGTTGCCGCCGCCGCCGACGTCCCAGGAGACGAAGTCGCCGGACACCGGCACCTGCACGTCCACCCCCGCGAGGGTGGGATTGTTCGGATCGGGGTTGGCCGGATTCAGTTGCTTCTGCACCTCCTGGGTGACGCGGTTCCAGGTCACCGCCACCGTCGAGGTCCCGCTCGTCGTGGTGCAGGCCCCGTTGGTGCACTTGGCGACGGTGACGTTGAAGCTGATCGACGCGGCGCCGGGAACCGGCGACCCGTTCGGCGCGTAGGTCACCTTGTAGGTGTTGCCGCTGACCAGGACGTAGATGATCTGGGTGACGTTGAAGGCCGCGTCCCCCTTGGGCAGACGCTTGACCCGGGTGAGCTGGTAGATCTTGGTCACGTCGGCGGGGGTAGCCGGGGCGCAGCCGGCCAGGTTGTCGCCGGTGCCGCTGCTGCAGCCCCACACCGGCCCCACGCCCAGGTAGCCGAAGACCTCCCGCCAGGGGTTGGCGGCGGAGGGGGTGGGCCAGTTGCCGAAGCCGGCGATCGCGGGGCCGGCGGTCGTCGCCTCGTAGAGGTAGTGCTTGCCGCGCAGCCCCAGGGTGTCCTGGTTGTAGGAGGCGAACCCGAAGTGGACGTTGCCCTCTTTCTTGAGCACGTTGTTGAGGGCGGACTTGGCCTGGTAGAGCTTCGAGCTCGGGTCGTCGCCGTTGAGCGGCACGTAGCAGTCGCCGGTCGGGCAGAGGAAGGGGCACTTGCCCAGGGCGAAGTCGGCGGCCGAGCAGGGCGGCGCCCAGTTCATCGAGCCCGAGGTGTCGAGGATGATGAAGACGTAGGGGTTCCCGGCCGAGTTGCGCACGGTGTTGCGGTCGTCGCCTGCCGCCGGCCGGCCGGCGGCCAGGGCGGCGAGGACGAGAGCCGACAGGGCGATGATCTTGAACCGCGGTACGGAAGTTTCAGGCAGCATGACGCCTCCGGGACGCTCGAACGGCGATCAGAAAAGGATTTTCGCCAGATTGGGATTCACGGCGTCCGACACCGACGACGTGGGCGGGGAGGGCCAGGGCTGGAAGTCGTAAAACACCCCCAGGACTTTTTCCCCCAGATTGGTGGCGGTCGGCGGCGGTGTTCCGGTGCCGTTCCATGCCAGGCGGTCGGCGGTGGCGTTGACCACGTGGCTGACCCTAAAGAACTGCGGCACTCCGTTGGCGTTCGCCGGGCACCAGTTGCAGCGCGTGATCGAAAGCGGCAGCAGGCCGGTGACCTGCACCACCTCGGCGATCTGGTTGTTCCCGCCGCCGGGGGTCGACTCCTTGAGGGACATGACCGTCGGCGTGTAATCGCGGGCGGTCAGGGTCTTCGCGGCCGCGATTCCGAGGCCGGAGTCGGCGGCGAAGAAAACCCGGTTGACGGTCCGCTCGTTGGCGCCGATCTGGACCTCGTTCTGGGTCATCACCACCAGCGCGAGGCCGAGGATGGTGAGGACGAAGAGGGCCAGGAGCGCGAGGACGTAGGAGCTGCCGCGTTCGCCGCGGCGGGGCGTGATCTCGCTGCTCATCCCATGTTCCTCAGGTCGATGACGGTCTGCAGGAGCCGGCGCCGGAACAGCAGGTTCTTGCCGACGTTGAAGGGCGAGGAGGTGTAGGAGTTGTCCTCGATCGCCACCACCGTCGGCGCCGTGTACTTGGGGTCCGCCCGGTCGGTGCGGACCAGGGTGCTCAGGCGGATGTAGTAGAGGCTGTCGGAGGCATTCCAGATCGCCAGGGTGGGAGCGATCGGGATGTCGGCCGCGGCGTTGAACAGCCAGTCGTCGTTGGCGTCGGCGGTGTCGACGACCGCGGTGGCGGTCCCGGCGCTGATCGACTGCGGGGCGATCACCGTCCCCGGCAGCGGCGAGTCGAAGCCGAGCGCCACCTGGAGGTCGATGACGCCGTCGGCGACGTCGAGCTGGAGGTTCGCCGCATTGGCGGCCACAACGGTGCCGGGGTCGCCGGCACCCCAGGGCTCTTCCGTGTTGGGGAACATGCGGGCACGCGACAGCTTGGAGTTGAGCGCCGCGGCCACGTCCTCGGCGCTCGCCCCGCCGGCCGGCGGGTTGGCCGTGTAGCTCCGCACGTAGATGCGGTACTCCTCGAGGATGCCGACGGAAGCGATCCCGAAGCCGGCGGGGTAGACACCGCCGGGGGAGAGAGCGAGGAAGGACGCCGCCCGCGGGTCCCCCCTGGTCTTGAAGGGGATGGTGACGAAGCTCGATGGATTCGAGACGTCCTTCCCCGCTCCCGAGGGGTCGAGCTCGACGACGGCATAGGCCGAGTTGACCCCCGAACCGACGAGGATCAGGGCCTCGTGGACGTTGCTGTTGACCGCCGTCACCAGGGCGCCCAGCTGCTGCCGGACGGCGTTGACGCCGGTCGAGCTGTTGGGGGCGATGGCGGAGATGGTGATCGTTCCCGTCCCGGTGGCCGGGTTGTAGGCGAAGGTGGACTGGACCTGGTAGAGAGGGTTCGAGAACACCCCGCGGACGGTCAGGACGTCGGTGCCGGTGACGACCGTCGGGGCGCTCGCGACGGTCGAGATGGCCGCTCCGGCCGGGACGTTGTCGCGCACCGAGAGGGCGATGCCCTGCAAGGTGGCGGCGGCGGTGGCGTCGGCCGGCAGGGCGGTCAGCGGGCCGATCGGCAGCGGACCGCGGCCGACCATGCGGACGAGCCGCACGGTGTCGTACTGCGAGACGCGCAGCGACTGCTGCATGTCGGTCACGTTGGTCTGCACCCGGGACAGCTTGTTGGTGAAGTCGAAGAGCAGAAGGATGGCGAGGATCATCTCGACCATGACGAAAAGAGCCACGATCATCTCGATGAAAGTGAAGCCCGCCTCTCCCCGCCGCGGCAACATGTCGTTTCGTCGCATGGCGATCTCCCTTTAGAGAGCCTTGACCATCTGGAGGACGATGGCCTCGCCGCCGCCCAGAACCGCGCCCTGCTTGCCGCCGCCCAGGGCGGTGACGGTGTTGAGCTTGCTGCTCTGGACGGTGACCGTGATCAGCTTGAGCTGGACGAAGTTGGGCTGCGTGCCACTGGCCAGGGGGGTGGAGAGGACGCCCTGGAGGGAACCGGGGGCCGCGACTTGGGAGTTCAGGATGTCGCGCACCCCGTACTGCTGGACACTGGTGATCCGGGTCCAGGTGGTGAAGGTGGAGGCGGAAGGCGCGGTCGTCTGCCAGCCCTGGGTCGAATCGTTGATCGGCCCGGCGCCCGGCTTCCACCACTCGTTGGTCGTCTTCTGCGTTCCGCTGGTAATCGTGAGATCGGTGCTGTTGAACTGCTGCTGCGAGAGGTTCTCGATCGTGGTCTTGCCGAAGTTCGAGGCCGTCGTCGAGTCGGCGCCCCGGCTGTTGTTGAGGATGGCGTTGGTGAAGAGGGGGAGGACGCCGATCGCCACGATCAGCAGGATCGCCGTGGCGACCAGACCCTCGACGACAGTGAAGCCGCGCTCTGAAACGACGCCGGCCGGCAGATCCTCGCGCATCATGTGGAAGGCCTCCTCCTACTCGGAACGTCTCTGGGAGAAAACAGCTGCCACCGGGAGAGAGCAAATCGGATGCCCACCCCGCGGGCCTCTCGTCGCTTTCCTGCAAGTGGCTTTGAATCAGAGAAATAGCGGTGGCCGGGCGGTGGTGTTGCGCAGGTCGGAGCCGGCGCGAGGCGCTACGAAACGTAACGTTCTTGCTCGAACCCCCGTTCCGCCGGGAACGAGATCAGGGCCTCGGTGCCGCCGCCTTCGCGGTCCGCCAGGCGGATGCGGCCGCCGTGCAGGTTGACCACCCGCTGGGCCACGGCGAGCCCCAGCCCCACCCCGCCGGGACGGCCGGTGGCGAAGGGGTGGAAGAGCCTCTCCCGGAGCTCCGGCGGCACCCCGGCGCCGCGGTCCGCGATCGCCACCTCGATCCCTTCCGGTCCACGGCGGAGCCGTATCTCGACCGGCCCTTCCCGCCCCGCCGCGCGCTCGGCCTCGGCGGCGTTGCGCAAGAGGTTGGCGATCGCCCGCAAGAGCAGCTGCGGGTCGCCGCGCAGGTGGACGTCCGCGTCCCCTGAGAGGTCGTCCGCCAGCTCGACGGCGACCCCGGCGAGGGCGGGATCGGCCGCCGCCCGCCGGAGGAGAGAGCCGAGCGAGATCTCCTGCGGCCGGGCGGTGCCCGGGCGGGCGAAGGCGAGGAAGTCGTCGAGCACCCGCCCGAGGTGATCGGTCTCCTGGCGGATCTCGGCCAGGAAGTCGGCGGCCGAGGCTTCGTCGGGCCGCCGTTCGAGGAGAGTCAGGTAGCCGGAGAGGGTGGCCAGGCTGTTGCGCAGCTCGTGGGCGACCCCGGCCGCCATCTCGCCCAACTGGGCGAGGCTCTCGGCCAGGCGGCTCTCCTCCGCCCGCTGCCGGCCCTCGGTCAGGTCGGCGAAGAGGACGAGATAGCCGGAGACGGCGAGGTCGCTCCGCCGGCGCAGGGGGTGGACGGTCAGGCCCAGGGTGAGCCGCCCCCCCGCGTCCCGGCGCAGGGTGCACTCCTGGCGGTTCACCTCGCGCTCCTCGGCGACCGCGGCGGCGAGGAGCGCGGCGAGCTCGGGCTGCCCGGCGAGCAGGGTGGGGAGCGGGGTGCCGGGGGGCGGTGGCGGGACGCCCACGAGGGCGGCCCCCACTTCGTTGAGCGCCAGGACGTTCCCCTGGCGGTCGAGGAGGAGGAGACCGCTCTGCAAGCTGGCCGAGAGGGTGCGTTCGAGGGCGGCGATGTCGTCCTCGCCGCCGGCGGACCGGGCGCCGAGCGCCTCCAGGGCGCGCTCGAAGGTCTGGAGCAGGAGGTCGATCTCGTCTTCCGCGCCGAGCACCGGCCGCCCGGGGTCTCCGGGTGCGACGGGGATCTCCCCCATCTGCCGCGCCCGTTCGAGGAGCGTCTCGTAGGGGGCGAGGAGGTGGCGGAGGAAGAAGAGGACAAAGAGCAGGAGGGCGGCGCCGACCGCCACGACCACGGTGGTGAGGATGCCGATCGCCGCTTGCTGCCCGGCCAAGGTCCCGGCCGGCAGCTCCAGCCGCACGATCCGCCCCCCGGGCACCGGCGCGAAGCCGGTCACCGCGCCGGGGCTCCGCTCGTCGTCGGGTCCGATGGCGAAAGGTCCGCTCACCGCCCGGCCGCCCGCCGCCGCCAGGGGGGAAGCCGGGGGCTCGCCGGAGGCGGCCAGGAGGTGACCGGCGGCGTCGAGGAGCGCGATCCCCTGCGCCCCCGGGGCCAGGGCGCGGAGCTCCGGCGGGCCGGGCGCGGGCAGGACCGCCAGGGCCGCCGCCGCGGCGCGGGCCAGGCGCGCCGCTTCGTCGCGCCGCTCCTCGGTCAGCCGGGTCAGGGCGCTCCGGTAGGAGACCAGGGTGAAGGACGAGAGGACGACCAGGAGGACCAGCGCCGCGGGTAAGAGGATCAGCGCCTCGCTCCGGAACCCCAACCGCAGGAACCGCAGGCGCGGACGCGGTTTCACCGCAGGAGCCCCAGGTAGGCGTCGACCAGCGGGGTGCCGGCGAAGAGGGCGAGGAGGGCGCCCAGGGCGAGAAAGGCGCCGAAGGGCACCTTGGTCTTCATCCCCGAGCTGCTCCGGCGGACCAGGAAGAGCCCCACGGCGGCCCCCGAGAGGGTCGAGGCGAAGAGGGTGACGACCACCCCCTTCCAGCCCAGGAAGGCCCCCACCATGGCGAGCATCTTGACGTCGCCCAGCCCCATCCCCTCCTCGCCGCGCAGCAGGTACCAGGCGCCGGAGATGGCGAGGAGGATGCCGCCGCCCAGAAGAGCGCCCAGGGCGGCCCCGGCGAGCCCGCCCGCCCAGGGGACCCAGAGCTGCAGCGCCAGCCCCAAGGCGATGCCCGGCAGGGTGAGGCGGTCGGGGAGCAGCATGTGCTCAATATCGATCGCCGCCAGGACCACCATCAGGCAGCAGAAGACGGCGCCGGCGAGAGCCGCGGAGGAGAGGCCGAAGCGCTCCAGGCAGCCGACGAAGAGGAGGCCGGTCAGCGCCTCGATGGCCGGGTAGCGCCAGGCGATCGAGGCGCCGCAGCTCCGGCAGCGACCACGGAGCAGGAGGTAGGAGACGAGGGGCAGATTGTCCCAGGCGCGGATCGCCGCCCCGCAGCCGGTGCAACGCGAGCGCGGCCAGACGGTCGAAATCCCCCGCGGCAGCCGGTAGATGACAACGTTCAGATAGCTGCCGACGATCAGGCCGAGCACCGCGACGTAGGCGGCGACGAGGAGGTGGAAGAGCACGGTGCGGGGATTCTACGGGATTCTACGATGGGACTGGGCGCCCGGCCCGTCCGAGCCAGAGGAGCCCGCCGCCCCAGGCGGCGAGGGCGAGGAGGGTGAGGGCGGCGCCGATCAGCACCCGCGGGTCGCGGTAGACGAGGACCAGGCGGTGCTCGCCGGCGGGCAGCTCGACCCCGATCTGGCAGGCGGCGGTCGGGTAGGCGGCGATGGGGTTGCCGTCGACCGTCGCCCGCCAGCCGGTATCGAAGGTGGTGGCGAAGGTGAAGAAGGCGGCCGAGGCCGCGCGGTAGCGCAGCGTGAGCCGTCCACCCGTGTCGACGAGCGAGAGGAGCGCCGGCGGCGCCTTGTAGTCGACGATCCCCGGCGGCTTTTCGGCCCGCACGCAGTGCTCGTGGCGGTCCACGGCGTAGCCCTGCTGCCGGGCCACGGCGAGGGCCGAGGCATAGTTGGGATGGAAGCTCACCCGCGGCACGAAGCGGTAGCGCGGCAGCCGGTAGGGGTTGGGGACCGCGCGGGCCGGCCGCGGCGGCCCTCCCCGCCCGGCCTCGGCCAGCCACTCGGCCGGCGGGCGGCGCAGGAAGAGGGTGCCGACGTTCCAGGCGCCGAGGAAACGCCGGGCGAGATCGGGCTGCCGCTCCTCTTCGGCGCGCAGGACGAGGAGGGCCAGGCGGGCCCAGCCGGTCGCCATCAGGTCGTAGTCCTCGTTGCCGGCGTAAGCGAACCCCCAGAGCGACCCCGAGTAGGGCTCCAGCCGTTCGAGCTGGGTGCGGACGAGGGCGAGGCCGGGATCGCCGCCGCGCAGGAAGAGCTCGGGTCGGCCGGCGGCGGACGGCGGGACGTAGATACGGTCGCGCGGCGGCAGGAGCGGCGCCACCACGGCCGGCGGCCGCTCGTAGGCGGTGGCGGGGAGGGTGCGGACGAGGCCGTGGCCGTAGTGCCAGAGGTCGGCGGCGAGGAGGGCCAGGGCGAAAACGGCGAGCGCCCGCGGCGACGGCCGGCGGGCGCGGCAGAGAGCAAGAAGGAGGGCGACGGCGGCCGCCGTCCCCACCGCCCAGAGCCCCTCGGCACGCAGGAAGGCGACGCCGCGGGCCATCGAGGCGGCGGTGGCGCCGGGAGCGCCGTGGGCGCGCACGATCCACTCCGGGAGACCCGGACGGAGATCCAGCAGGCCGGTCAGCGTCGCCGCCGTGGCGAGGACCACCAGGGCCAGGGCGAGCGGAAAATCGGTGCTCTCCCGCCGCCCCGCCGCCCGCTCGTCCAGCAGGTGCTGCCAGCCCAGGGCACCGGCGAAGACCAAGGCGACGACCGCCAGGAGGACGAACTTCTCCGGGAAGCGGAGGAGCCCCAGGGCCGGGATGGCCCGGCGCAGGGCCTCGTAGAGCGGGTCGTAGCGGCCGAGGGCGAGCCCGGTCCCGAGGAGGGCGGCCGCCACCAGGCCCGCACGCCGCGGCACCGGCCAGCGGAGGAGAGCCGAGAGACCGAGGACGGCGAGCAGCAGGCCGGGGTAGATCGACAGCACGTACGGGTAGTCGAGGTCGTGCAGGTGCCAGCCGAAGTAGAGGTTCTCCTGGTCGCGCGAAGGGTCGCCGTAGAAACGCGGGAAGACCAGCTCGACCAGCCGTCCGGGCGGCGCCGACCAGGTGGTGGCCTGGGCGCTCGGCAGCCCGCCGGAGCGCGCCGAGTCGGCGAGGCGCGCCAGGGTGGGGACGAGCTGGACCGCGGCCAGGGCGACCGCCACCGCAATCGGCAGGGCCGCGGCGGCCCCGACGGACAGGAGGGCGACCCACCGGCGCCGGCCGAGCGCCGCCGCCCAGGCCCTCCCGGCGGCCGGGAGGGTCAGACAGAGGAGCCCGCAGCCGCTCACCAGGACCGTCGCCGGCTCGCCGTTCAGCAGCTGGAGGGCGAGGGCGCCGCCGGCCCAGAGGGCGGCCCGGGTCCGCTCGCGCCAGGCGGTGGCGCCGAGCGCCGCGTCGCCCCAGGCGAGGAACCAGGGGAACCAGGCCATGCTGCAGAAGAGGGTGAAGGCGGAGATCAGGGAGAGCGCGGCGCCGCTGCCGGTATAGCCCAACGCCGCCAGGGCCGCCGCCGGCCGCCCGCACCCCAGCCGGCGAGCCAGGCGGAAGGCCCCGACCCAGGCGATCGCGGCATGGAGGAGGACGAGGAGGCTCAAGAAGCGTGCCGGCGGCAGCAGGAGCACCAGCCAGCTCGGCGGGTAGAAGGCGGCGTAGCTCGGGTTCGAGAGGATCGGCTGGCCGCCGTTCAGGTAGGGATTCCAGGCCGGCAGGCCGGTCGCCGCGAGCCGCGCAAAGGCGGCCCGCAGGGGGAGGTGGAAGAGGGCGACGTCGCGGTTGGCGAGCGCCCTGCCGGGGAGGAGCAGGGGGTAGAAGAGGGCGGCCAGCCAGCCCAGGGCGAGCAGGAGCAGGGCGCTCTGGGTGGAACGGCGCGAGCCCGGGGTCATCAGGCAGCGATCATAGCGGAGGGGCGCCAAGAGCCTGAAAAACCGAGCGGGGGAGGGAGCTGCCCCCTCCGGCAACTCCCTCCCCCGACCTCAGGAGGTCTCCGCTCAGGAGACCTGCGGCAAGCCGGCCCCCCCGGACCGGCGGCCCTACGGAGAGAGCTTCTGCGGCCAGCGGACGAAGAAGCCGTCGGCCCAGAGGACGTCCCGGTCGTAATCGGTCGGTTCGAAGTTGGACACCGTGTAGGAGGAGCCCTCGGCCACGCCGTCGCGGCCCGGGCTGCGGATCGCCATCACCTGCGGCGCCGTGGGCACCGCGGTCTTCAGGTAGTAGTCGTAGGGACGCTTCCAGCCGTCCAGGTACGGAACTGCCTGCATGTACTCCGGTACCAGCACCGTGATCAGGTCGGCCGAGCGCAGGACGGTGCCGTAGCTCGCGAGGTCGACGGTGGTGCTGGCGGACCCGGCGGCTGCCGCCCCGACCTGGTCGGTCAGCCACGAGAACATGGCGGTGCCGACGATCCGCATGTCGGCGATGGTCCGCTTCTGCTTCGCCTTCTGGAACGCGTCGAGCATGTTGGGGATCAGCATCGCCGCGATGATTCCGATGATGGCGACGACGATCAACAACTCGATCAAGGTGAAACCTTCCTGTCCTGAACCCGCCTTGGAGCGCATCGTATATCTCCTCCCGTCAGAGACTTGTCCTCAGGTTTTGGCAAGGGTTGTGCCAAGACAAGGAAAGAATTTCAACCTTTGAAATCAGGGACTTAGGGAGGCCTGGCGAGGGCTGGGTGAAAAAAATGGTCACTGTCGCGGCAAACGGTGTCAGTGCGAGGGAGACACATAGAAAAAGATCAATTGGCGTAATCGATCGACACCGCGATCCAGCTCGGCCAGCGGAATGCGCTCGTCGGTGCTGTGGATGCCGCGCACGTCGCCACCTTCGAGGACGAACGGCGACAGGCCGTAGGCGGCCATCCCCTTCTCGCGAAAGAAGTGCGAATCGGTGAAGCCGGGGATCATCGCCGGCACCAGGGGGGCCTGCCGGCCGAGGGTCGCGGTCATCGCCGCGTAGAGACGCCCGGCGGTGGGCGAGGGCGGCGAGGGCGGCTCGGTGAGCAGGAGCTTCACCTCGAGCTCCTTGCCCAAGGCCTGCTTCAGGTTCGCGAGCAGGGCCTGGGCGTCGGTGTCGGGGAGCAGCCGGACGTCGATCAGGGCGCGGGCCTGGGCGGGGATGACGTTGATCCGCTCGCCGCCGGAGACGACGGTGACCTGCACGGTGTCGAGGAAGAGGTTCTCCATCCCCGGCAGGAGGAAGTCCTTCGGGCCGTTCTCCCCGATCACCCGGTCGATGTCCTGGAAGATGCGGCGCCAGTGCTCGTTGTGGAGCGGCGCCAGGGCGTGGAGGTAGGTGCGGGCCGGGGCGGAGACCCGGTAGCGGGGCGGCAGGGCGAGCACCCGCGCCAGGCCGGCGACGAGCTGGTGGACGGCGCTCGCCGGGTTCAGGCCCGAGGCGTGGCCGCCGCGTCCGTTGGCCTCGACGGAGAGCCAGAGCGGCCGCTTCTGCGCCACCTCGATCCCCCACCAGAGGAGCTTGCCGCCCGCGATCTGGTTGCGCCCCCCCTCGCCGATCACCCCCTCGACCCCGGAGAAGAGCTCGGGGTGGTGCGCCATGAGCCAGCCGGTCCCTTCCCCGCCCCCGCTCTCCTCGTCCGCCACGGCGAGGAAGATGACGTCGCGCGCGAACGGCGCGCCGCGGCGCTTCAGGTCGACGAGAGCGGCGAGCTGGGCCACCCCCAGGCTCTTGTCGTCGAGCGCCCCGCGCCCCCACAGCCGCCCGCTCTTGACCTGCCCGGCGAACGGCGGCACGGTCCAACCCGGCCCGGGGGCGACCACGTCCATGTGATGGAGCAGGAGGACCGCCTTGCCGCCGCTCGAAGGCGACGACAGGCGCGCCCACAGGTTGGTCCGCCCCTGGGGGCTGACCAGCCGCCGCGTGGCGATCCCCTCCCGGGTGAGGATCGCCGCCAGGAAGTCCGCCGCCTTCTGCTCGTTGCCCGGCGGGTTCGAAGTGTCGATCTGGAGATAGCCCTGGAGCCAGCGGGCGGCCTCCGAGAGTCGCGGCGCGGGAGGCGGGGTGGGAGCGGCGGCGTAGGAGGCCACCGGGAGCAGGAACGACGAAAAGAGCCCGAGAAGGGCGGGGAGAACCGGCGGGCGGCGCATCGGCGGGACTCTAGCAGTCTCTCGACCAAACGAAAGGGCGCCCACGAAACCGGGGCGCCCTCCCTGTCGTCGTTCCACCTGGGATCAGGGGGTGACCTTCTGCGGCCAGCGGACGAAGAAACCGTCGGCCCAGAGGATGTCCTGGTCGTAGTCGGTGGGATCGAAGGAGGTGACGTTGATGCCGCTGGTCAGCTGCTTGGCCTTGTCGCGGCCGTAGCTGTGGATCGCCATGACCTGCGGGTCGAGCGGCTTGGCGGTCTTC
>DASQPA010000212.1:0-5345 GCA_035644215.1 Thermoanaerobaculia bacterium | reverse complement strand
TGCGGCCGAACGCGGCGCGCGCCCCGAACAGGGGGAAGAGGGCGGGCGACACCCGCTCGGCGGGAAGGCGTTCCGGCTCGCCGCGGCCGGCGAGGACCACCAGCTGGCCGGTGTACGCCGCCATCGACTGGAAGGCATGGCTCTCCCGGCGCCAGTCGAGGAAGTCGGGAGCCGAGACCGTGTCACCGACGGCGTGGACCCGCCGGGTCTGGATCGCCATCAGCTCGGCGGGCCGCGCATAGGGGAGCGGCTTCAAGACCACCGCGTCGACGATGCTGAAGAGCGTCGTGTTGGCGCCGATGCCGAGCGCCAGGGTGAGCGCCGCGGCGAGTGTGAAGCCGGGGCTCTGGGCGAGCCGGCGGAAGGCGGTGCGGAGGTCGGCGAGCAAGTGCATGGTGGGTCCCTCGTTCCATCGATCCAGGAGCGAATCGGCTGGCAGCCTGGAGGGCAAGCCGCGTGCCACACGGTAAGTCACTGATTTCCAAGGAACCAGGGCCTAGGACCAGACTTGGGATGTCCGGCCCCGGGAAGGGCGCGTTCCAAAAGCGGACAGGTAGGGCATCCGCCGTCTCTCGGATGGGTCGCGCCATTCTGACACCACAGATAGCATCGTTGTACCCAAAAGCGGACGACTTCAGGAGAAGCGATCGTCTCTCCCCCCCAGAGAAGGCCGTCCCGGTCCCTGGCATAGGCCTTGCGCTTAGGGATCTCGTCCCCACCCACTTCGGGGCGGGACACGAAAGGAAACGAGAACCATCATGAACATCCAGCGCAACCTATGGATCGCCCTCACCGCCGGCTCGCTCGCCACCGCCGGCTTTGCCGCCGTCACGCCGCAGACCACCGCCGCTCCGCAGGCGCAGGCGGCGCCGAAGAGCGACGTCCCGGCCGCCCTCGCCAAGGAGGCCAAGGTCACTCTCGCCGACGCCCGTGCCACCGCCCTCGCCAAGGTACCCGGCGGCGTCGTGAAGTCCGAAGAGCTCGAGCGCGAGCACGGCAAGCTCATCTACTCCTTCGACATCCAGGTCCCGGGCAAGTCCGGGGTCGAGGAGGTCAACGTCAACGCCATCACCGGCAAGGTGGTGAACAAGAAGCACGAGAGCGCCAAGGCCGAGAGCCGCGAGAAGCGGATGGAGCGCAAGCCCTCCACTCCGCCCAAGCCGTAGCTCCCAGGCTCCAAATCCCCGCCCGGCCCTGGAACCAGGGCCGGGCTTCTTGTGCTCTTCGCTTTACCGCCCGACGACCAGCAGCACGAACGAGCCGGGGACCGGGGTCGGCCGCGGGTGCGGCTGCTCCGCCGTCGGCGCGGCGGGGGGATTGAACTTGGCGGTCGCGAGATAGACGCGGTGGGTCTTCTCGTCCAGCGCCATGGTGCGGGCACCGCGCTCGGTGGGCACGTTCTCGACCACCGTGAAATTACCCGCCGCATCCTCGGCGAGGACGGTCAGGGTGCCGGACCCGTTCGAGCTGAAACCGAGGCTCGTCCCGGGATCGAAGCCGTTGGCGTCCACTCCCTCGCCGATCGCCGGCGTGCCGACGATCTTGCCGGTCGCGAAGTCGACGACGGCGGCCATCTTGTTGCCGCAGCCGCTGAGCAGCCGGTGGGTCTTGCGGTCGATCGCCATGCCGGACGGCTCCTCGCCCGGCTTGAGCGGCCAGCGCTCGGCGACCGCGAGCTTCGTCGCGTCGATCGCCACCACCTCGCTCTTGTCCTCGATGTTGACGAAGACCCGGCCCTTCAGGTCGGTGGTCGCGAACTCAGGCTTGCCGCCAAGCGGGATGGTGCCGGCGACGGCGTTCGAGGTGGCGTCGAAGACCGTGGCGTTGCCCGAGCGGCCGTTGAAGGCGAAGACCCGCTTCGAGAACGGATCGTAGAGGATGGCGTCGGGGTTCTCCCCCGTCGATTTGACCGTGGCGAGCACCTTCAGGGTCTTGAGGTCGAAAACGGTGACCTCCGAGCTCTTGCCGTTGCTGATGAAGCCGCGGCCGAGATCGGGGGCCAGGGCGACGCCGTGCACCCCCGAGAGGTTGGGGATGTCCCCTACCACCTTGTCGCTGTCCAGGTCCAGCACCATCACGTGGGTCCCGCGCGTGACGTAGAGCCGCCGGCCGGCGGCGTCCGCCGCCAGGTAGTCCCAGCCCCCTTCGCCCCCCACCGGGAGACGCTTGATGACGTGATAGCCAGAGCCGGCGGCGGCCGCTCCGATCGCCTGTCCGGCGAGGGCGAGGCCTAGAGCTGTCGCGAGAATATTGATGGTGAGCCGTGCAGACCTGCGGTTCCTGTTCCTCATGTCGTCTCCTTGCGGCGGTCGTAGTCCGGGCGCATCCTATAAGAGACCGGCGGGTGAGGGAATCCGGGCACGAAGACTGCAGGCCCGGCGAATGCGCGGCGAGGAGGTGTTCTGTGAACCGTTCGAACCGATCCTCTGTCTCAAGGACCTGCACGGCGGGCTTCCTGCTCGTCTTTCTCCTCTCCGGCAGCGCCGGGCTCCCCTTGGCCGCCGAGGAGCCCGCCACTCCCGCGGCGCCCCCGTCGGACCAGCCGGCGCCGCTGAAGACCGAGGAGGGCCAGCCGGGCACCAGCTTCATGCAGCTCCTGCTCGCCGATTTCAAGGACACCGTCGGCGCGCCGCTCCACTGGCAGGGGCGGGAGTGGGGCCTCTTTTCTCTCTCGGTCGCGGGCGTCGCCGCCGTGTCCCTGGCCGACCGCCCGATCCGGGACTCCGAGCTGCACGACAACAACCGGTTCGCGAACACCGTCGCCGACAACATCGAGCCGCTCGGCAGCTATGCGGCCTTCGGAGTGCTCGGCGCCTTCTACCTCGGGGGGCTCGCCGGGCACGACGACCGGGCGAAAGCGGTAGCCGAGGACGGGTTGATCTCGATCCTGATCGCCGACGGCGTCGTCACCTCGGC
Source organism: Thermoanaerobaculia bacterium (assembly GCA_035644215.1). Classification (GTDB taxonomy): domain Bacteria; phylum Acidobacteriota; class Thermoanaerobaculia; order Multivoradales; family UBA5704; genus DASQPA01. The sequence continues at coordinate 2,429 of DASQPA010000212.1, read as the reverse complement.
CCTGAAATTCGTCGCCGGCCGCCGCCGGCCACGCGACACGGGCCGCACCTATGACTTCAACCCGTTTCACGGTGGCGCCTCGTTCCCCTCGGGCCACGCGACCCAGGCCTTCGCCGTCGCCTCGGTGGTGGCCTACGAGTACGACTCGCCCTGGATCAGGGGGGCAGCCTACGGCTCCGCGGCCCTGGTCGGCTTCGCCCGCGTCCACCACCAGGCGCATTGGGTCTCGGACGTTGTGGCCGGCGGCCTGATCGGGACCGTCGTGGGACGGACGGTGGCGGCGCACAACCGCGCGCGGCGCTCCACCCACCATGTGGCTGTCGTGCCGCTCTCCGGACCGCACGGGGAGACCGGGCTCGGCGCGGTGGTCTCGTTCTAACCCCGCGCTTCCCATGTGTGATGGCGGAGAGCCACAGGCGGCAGGCGAAGGTGGGACTCTCCTTCGCCTGCCGACTCGCCGGGCCGTTCGACCTGGCGCCTAGTAGGGCGACCAGCCACCGTTGATGATGATGCAACCGGTCGTGGGAGTCGAGTTGAGGCAGTGACCATTGGAGATCGCCACCCCGGCGTTACAGACCACCGTCAGCCGGACGGTCAGCGAGAGAGGGCCCGCGGCGTAGGTATGGTGCACCCGGCCAAAGTCCACTGAGAAATCGTTGTAGGCAATATTGCCGTCGCCGAATTCCCAGTACAGGTAGGAAACCCCACCGGCACCACCGCAGCCGGTGAAAGGTTGCCCGGCTGGCGCCTTGTTCGGACTGAACTCACAGGCCGTCGGCGAGCCTGGGCTGTTCGTACAGTCACCCTGGAAGTTGGCGTTATAGGCGCTCGCCGCGCCTTCGCCAACGAGAGCAGCTGCCAAAACGACGATCGCCAAGAGAGCTTTCTTTCCGAGCATGGAATCTCCTTTCATGAGGACGGGGCGATGGCTTGAACGTCGCGGCCCCATCGTGCTCTACTCTTGAATGCGTGATTCCCTGGTTAGACTTGTCATGATGCAAGAAGATTGGATCGGTCCCTCCCCCTCCGTCACCCAGCTGCTCCAGAAGTGGAGCGACGGAGACCGCGAGGCGGCGATCGCGGTCCTGCCGCTGGTCTACGACGAGCTGCGCCGCATCGCGGCACGGCAGCTGCGCGGCGAGCGCGGCGGCCACACTCTCCAGGCGACCGCGGTCGTCCACGAGGCCTATTTGCGGCTCGGCGAGGACGGCGCCTTCGACTGACCGAGCCGTGAGCACTTCTACGCCTTCGCCGCCCACCTCATTCGGCGCGTCCTCGTCGACTACGCCCGCCGTCGCAACTGCGACAAGCGGGGCGGCCACCGGGAGCGGGTGACGCTCAGCGAGGCGGCCGACCTGGCGCTGGAGAAGGGCACCGACCTGGAGGCGCTCGACGACGCCTTGGCGGGCCTCCAGGCGCTCGATCCGCTCAAGGCGACGATCGTCGAGCTGCGCTTCTTCGCCGGCCTGACGAGCGAGGAGATCGCCGGCCAGCTCGGCGTCTCTCCGGAGACCGTCGGCCGTCACTGGCGCCGGGCGAAGACCTGGCTCTACGACCAGTTGCGGGAGCCGGGCGGAGCCGGAGGTTGAACGAGCCCTTTTCCGAGACGCTCCAGAACCGGCTGTTGCGCCGGCCCCTGCTCCTCGCCGAAGCCCTGGACTTAGCGGCGCAGATCGCGGCCGAGCTCGCCGCCGCCCACGAGCGCGGCGTCGTCCATGGTGCCCTGGAATCCGACAAGGTCAGGATCTGCCCCGTGGAGCAGGTCGAGGTGGTGGGTTGGGGCGGCGGCCACGGAGACCCGCAGGCCGACGTCCGGGCGCTCGGCGTGATCCTCGGCGAGATGCTCGCGGGAAGGGACGTGCCCCTCGCGGTCTCGCGGATCGTCGAGCGGGCGCTCGCCCAAGACCCGGCAGAGCGCTACTCCCGGATCGAGGAGATGCAGTCCGACCTGCAGGCGGCGGAGGCGAGCCTCCTCGCGGAGGAGCCTCCCACCCACGTCCGGGACGACGGCGGCCTGCCCGGCGCGGTCCCGTTCGTGCTCACTGGCCGCAGGATCTCCCACTTCCAGGTCGCAGAGCTCCTCGGCGGCGGCGGCATGGGAGTCGTCTACCGGGCGGAGGACGTCCGGCTCGGCCGTACCGTGGCGCTCAAGTTCCTCGCCCCGGAGCTCGGGCGCGATCCGATCGCCAAAGCGCGCTTCCTGACCGAGGCGCGGGCGGCCTCGGCCCTGGAGCACGCCAATCTCTGCACGGTCCTCGACGTGGGGGAAACCGAGGAGGGGATGCTCTTCCTGGCCATGCCTCTGTACGAGGGAGAGAGCCTGGAGCGCCGGCTCGCCCGCGGCCCCTTGGCCCTCCAGGAAGCCCTCGATGTCGCGACCCAGACCGCGCGGGGGCTCGCCAATGCACACCAGAAGGGCATCGTCCATA
>DASQPA010000211.1:0-27937 GCA_035644215.1 Thermoanaerobaculia bacterium | reverse complement strand
GCTCACCACCTGTGCCGCGACGGAGGGCAGCCAGGCCCTCTTCGTCACCGGCGCCCAGGGACAGGGGCACGAGGTGTTCTTCGAGCGGGTGGCGCAGTGCCTCCCCAAGGACCCGCGCCGCCGCATCCGCACCGTCCGCTGGGGACCGCTGACCCCGGCCTCCCAGGGGCCGTTCCTCGCCGCCCTGGCCGAGGCGCTGGATTGCCGGCAGTGCCGGCCGGAGCAGCTGGCGGCCGCCCTGCGGACCCAGCTCGCCGACCAGAACCTGGTCCTCCTCCATCGCCCGGTCTTCGAGGAGGAATTCGCGGACGACGCCCTGGCCCTCTACTACACCCGCTGGCTGCCCGAGCTCCTCGCCCACGTGGAGGCCCTGGACGCCACCCCGGGCTCCGGCAGCCGTGGGGGGTTGAAGCTGGTCCAGGGGATCGCCTGGTGCCGCAGCTCGCCGCTCACCAGCGGAGCGGCCTGGCTGCTGCGCCGGCTGGGAGCGGGCGGTTCCACCGGCTGGGCGAAGAACGCACTGGAGAAGGGCGACGCCTTGGCCGCCCTCGGGCGGATCCGGCGCCAGGCCGATCCGCGCCTGCCGATCGTGCTCCTCGACGAGCTCCAGGACCTCTGCCGGGAGGACGTCGAGCAGTGGAGCCTCCTCCTGCCGGCGGCGGAGCGGGGACGGATCGTCGACCGGGTGATGCACGGGGCGCGGGACTCCGCCGACATCCTGCAACGGATCACCGAACTGTACGAAAGGGAGACGCAGGAATGAGCGAGAGGAGCGAATTCAAGCGATACCGGGGGGATGGCACCACCCGCGACGGGCAGCCGGCCCTGACCCCGAACGAGCCCGGGCGCTATCTCGCGAGCGCCGAGCTGGCTGCCGCCGTCAACACCATGCTGGCGGTCGAGCAGCCGCTCCTCATCACCGGCGAGGCCGGCACCGGGAAGACCCGACTGGCCGATTCGATCGCCGCCGAGCTGGAGCTGGGAGAGGTCCTGGAGTTCATGGTGAGGAGCGACCACCAGGGGCGCGACCTGCTCTACGAGATCGACAACCTCCAGCGCTTCTACGACGCCCAGGTCGGGGACGAGCGGGCGCGGAAGCGTGAGAACTACGTGCGATTGGGCAAGCTCGGCGAGGCGATCCGCTCCGCGGTGCCGCGGGTGGTGCTGATCGACGAGATCGACAAGGCGCCGCGCGACTTCCCCAACGACCTGCTCTCCGCCATCGACCGTATGGAGCTGGACATCCCGGAGATCGGCCTCCAGGAAAAAGCCCACCATCGGCCGATCGTGGTCATCACCAGCAACCGCGAGAGCCAGCTGCCCGACCCGTTCCTCAGGCGTTGCGTCTTCCATCACATCGAGTTCCCCGACGCGGCGATGCTCGACCGCATCCTCACGGAACGCCTGGCGGCCCTGGAGCTGACCGCGACGCTACGGGCGCGGATCGTCGAGCGCTTCCTGGCTCTGCGCCAGGTCGAGGGCCTCCAGAAGCGGCCGGCGACGAGCGAGATGCTGACCTGGACGCGGGTGCTGGCGCGGGCCGGCGTCCCCGTCGAGGATCTCGCCGGAGAGGTGGGAGATCTCCCCTACCTGGGGACTCTGCTCAAGACCCGTGAGGACCTGGACCGCGTGCGGCGGCGCCCGGGATGAGCCGGGAGGCCGCGCCCCTGGCGGTATCTACGGAATCGGCGCCTCCGGCGCGAGTCTCGCCGCTCCCGCTCGCCGACCTGTTGGCCGTCCTGCGCTCGCGCGGCCTGCCGCTCGGCGTGCGCGAGCACCTGACCGTGGGGCGCCTCCTCTCCCGCTGGGACGATCCCGACGTCGCGACCCTGCGCGCCGCCCTGGCCGCGATCCTGGCCAGAAACCCGCAGGAGGTGGCGCTGGTCCGGGAGACCTTCGACCAGCTCTACGCCCCGCCGCCCCCGCCAGAGCCGGGGGTGCGACCGCCGCGACCGATCCAACCCCTGGTGGTCCGGGGGCGGCGCTGGGTCGCCTGGGCGGCGGCCGCGGTTCTCCTGCTCGCGGCGCTCGCCTTCGGCGGCTCTCTCCTCTGGTCCCACCGGCATCCGGCACAGCCCCTGGAGGTCCCGCCGGGGCCGGTGTCCACCGACGCCGGCTCGCGCCCCCCGCCGCCGACGATCGCCGACACCCACAAGGTGGTGAACCCCGGCCGCCGCCTGGCCGGCGCCGGGATCGCCGCCGCCCTGGTCTTCCTCTGGCTCTACGGGGTGCGCACCGGCCGCCAGGCCGGCCGCCGCGGCCGCCGCCGCTTGAGCGCCGAGCTCGACGCCCTCCCCGGTCCTCAGGGCTACGACCTGGTCCTGCGCGACCTCGCCCCCCCGTTCCGCGCCGATCTCCTGGACGACGTCGCCTCGGTCCTCGGCCGCCGCGCCAGCGACACCCCGGGAGGCCGTGAGCTGGACGTCGACCGCACCCTGAAGCGCACCCTGGACGCCGGCCTCGCCCCCAGCATCGTGCTCCGCGCTCGCGCCTCGACCCTCCCCATCCTCGTCCTGGAGGACATGGGCGACGAGATGCGCCCCCATCGCCGAGCGATCGCCGCCCTCCTCGCCGGCCTCGAAGCGCGCGGGGTCCACCTCGACCGCTGGCGTTTCGACGAGGACGCCGACCGCCTCTTCCGCGCTCCCGACGGCGCGGCCCTCGCCCTGCGTCAGCTGATGCGGCGGCGGGCCGAGAGCTCGCTCCTCGTGATCAGCACCGGCCAGGGGATTCTGGAGGGAGACGAGCGGCGGGTCGCGACCTGGGTGCCGGCCCTTCGCTACTGGAAGCAACGCACCTGGCTCCATCCGGTGGCCGATCCGAGGACCTGGCGCCCGGCCCTCGCCGAAGCCCCCCTGGACGTCTGGCCGATGACCCGCCCGGGGCTCCTCGCCGCGGCCCGGCAGATCGCCCGCGGCGACACCCGGCTCCTCGGCCTACGCGAGGCCCGCGCCCTGCCCGACCGGGCGGTGACGCCGCTCGACGTCGACCGCCTGCGCTGGCTCCTCTCGCTCGCTCCCCGGCGCGACCCGGAGCTCGCCGAGCTACTCCGCCAACGCTTCTGCCCCGCGGTGCCGGCGGCGGCAATCGAGGAGGCGCTGGCGGCACCGCCCCTCTCCACCCGACCGCCCCTGGGCCTGGACGATGCGACGGTCCACGCCTTCCTGATCGGCGTGCTCGACGATTCCCGCCCGGACCCCGGCAGCGCCGGCCATGCGCGCTGGCGCCTCGACCGCGCCCTTCAGGCCTTAGGGGTTCCGGGCCAGGAGGTCGAGTCCGAGCTGGCCGATCTCGTCGCCTCGCCGCTGGCGCCCGAGGTGGAGCGCGCCTTGCGGAAGCGCGCCAACACCCTCCCCACGAAAACGGCCCAACCGCTGACTGCCCGCGTCCTCCGACCTTTGGGCCGGCGTGCCCGGGAAGCAGGGCTGGCGGTCGAGGGGGACAGGTTGGGCGTACGGCGCTGGACCTGGCCCACCGCGGGCGAGCTGGCCGCCGCCCTGGTCGGGGCGGCGGTGCTCTGGTTCGGCCTGCCCTTCGTCGGCCCGCTCGCCAACGACACCGAGCCGTTGAAGCTCCGGCAGGTCTACCGCATGAATTGGTACCAGAATTCCAACGACCTGCGCTCGGCCATGCTCATGGTCGCGCGCCGTGGAGAGGGACCGGGCAAGGTCGACCTCTATCAGGGCGACAAGCTCTTCCAGCGAGATCTCGCTATGCTCCGGCCGGTCGTCCTGCGCGGGCCTGACCGCGGCCACTGGTACTACGTGCGCGCCCGCTCCGGGAGAGACGACCTCGCGATCAGCAACAGCATCTGGGTGGAACCGTCGCGGCCCGAGCCGACGCCGGTGGTGCCGGTCGTGCCGCCTTCGACCGAGCCTTCCAAGGCACCGACCCTGGCGCCATCGCCAGGCCGGGAAAAGAGCTGGCTCAGGGTGACCGCCCTGGACGAGGCCGGGAGAGCGCTGCCGAACGCCCGCTATACCGTGTCGGGACCGCGAGGGATCAGCTATCACAGCACCACCGGGGATAAACCGTTGCAGCTCACCCTGGGCAGCTGGACGTTGCAGGTCACCCAACCGGGCTACCAACCGGTCTCCCGGCGGATCTCTCTGCGTCCCGGGAAAGTCGACTATTTCACGCCCGTGGTGGTGCGGCTGACTCTCGGCGCCAAGCCTGTGGAGCCCAAGGCCATCGACGGCCCGAGCTTGCTGCTGCCGACCCCCGCCCCGCCGCCGGCGGAGCCGAAGCAGGAAACGGCAGCACCGCCGCAGCAGCAGCAACAACAGCAGTATGAGCCTCCTGCCGGATCGCTCGTCGAGCGCGCAGGAGAGACGGTCCGCGTCCATCTCGCCTGCGGGGAGGAGCGCAGCCAAGAGCTTTCCTATCCGCTGCAGGCTGGCGAGTCGTACGTCTCCGCGACGGTCCGGATGGGCAAGAGCTCGAACATGGGGGCGACGGTGCCCAAGGCTGTCTACGATCCCGAGACCCGCAAGGTCAGCGCGACGATTCCCCTACGCGGGCCGAAGAGCAACTGCGAGAAAGGGGTAGACCTCGATTTCCATCTGGCCGTGACCGTGCGGATCGCGCCCAAGACGAAAGCGTGAGCGCCGACCCGACCCGACCGGGACCCCCGCATGGCGGAGGCCCCGGAAACAGGAGAGTCAGGGTCTCGTCGGGCAGAGAGGGTTGTGCGACGTGATGCAGGTGTCCTCACACAGGCTGCCGGTCCCTCCCGCCACCTGCGGCAGCTGGCCATTCTTTTCGAGGTCGAGCTGCCTCAGGGTTTCCCGGCTCAGCGAGAGTCTCTGCACCTTGGTCTGCTTTTTCATGGCGTTTCTCCGTTTCCGTTGCGCGGTTTGTTTCGAAACAGCGACTTCCTATTGGCCAAGTGCGGCGCGAAGCGCGCCCAGGGACAGCGCGGCGGGGCAGGCGGGGCCTTTTCTTGGACCGGCACGGGCGCCGGGGCGTGGCCCGGCGCGGGGTATACTCTTCTCGATGTCCTCTCCCTCCGAAGGCCAGCCGTTCAGCCGCGTGCCCTCTGGGGTTGACGCTCCTCCGGCCTATATTCTCGATCTCACGGTGCGCAACGTCCGGTGCTTCGGCCCGGAGGAGCAGACCCTCCGGCTCACGGATGCCGCAGGCCGGCCCGCGCCATGGACGGTGATCCTGGGCGACAACGGCGCCGGGAAGACCACGCTCTTACAGTGTCTGGTGGCGCTGGAGTCAAGGCGGCACTTCTTCAAGCCATGGGAGCATGGGGAACGGCCTCTCGTCGAGCTGCCGACCTACCGCGGAGAGGGATGGAGGATCTATCGCGATCCGAGCCGGCCACGGGAGACCTCCATTCGAGGCCGTGTCGGAGTCGGCTCCGGGAGAGGATTGGCCAGCAAGGGCTTCAAGACCCTGGAAGTTACCGTCCCAACAAGCTCCGAGACCAACCCCTCTGTCGTCTTCGCGGCGGTGGCCGACGAAGCCCTTCAGAACCTGCGCTGCTGCTCGTACGGTGCCACCCGCCGTATGGGATCGGTAGCCTTGAACCGAGGTCCCGAGGACCCGGCCGCGAGCCTCTTCCTGGATTTCGTCGCGCTGGTCGATGCGGAGGAGTGGTTGTTGGTCGAGGACTACGCTCGGACCCGGGACCTGAACCGCTCCGAGTCGAGGTTGCGTTTCGAGCGCGTCAAGAGAGTCCTGGTCGATCTCCTACCCGATGTCGAGGACCTCCGCATTAGGGAGTCGGATTCGCGCAGCCCCAAACCTGCCATCGAGGTGAAGGTCCCCTATGGGTGGGTGGCGCTCGCCGACCTGAGCCACGGCTACCGCACGATGATCGCCTGGACGGTCGATCTGGCGAGCCGCCTCTTCATGCTCTATCCCGACAGCCGCAACCCGCTCGCCGAGCCGGCCGTGGTGCTGGTCGACGAGGTGGACCTCCACCTCCACCCCAAGTGGCAACGGGAGGTCCGCGAGCATCTGACAGAGCGTTTCCCCAACGCGCAGTTCGTCGTCACCGCCCACAGCCCGCTGGTCGTCCAGGCCTCGGAGAACGAGAACATCGTGGTGCTGCGGCGCCAGGGGGACCACGTGGTAATCGACAACAACGTCGAGACCGTGCGCGGCTGGCGGGTCGATCAGGTGCTGACCAGCGATCTCTTCGGTCTCAAAACCGCCCGGCCACCCGAGTACGACGACCTGATCGCCCGGCGCAACGCGCTCCTCGCCAAGCCCAGGCTCGACGAGATCGATCGGGCGCGCTTGGAGCAGCTAGAGGGCCGGATCGCCGCGCTTCCCGGCGGGGATAGCCTGGAGGATTTCAAGGCCATGGAGATCATCCGCCAGGCCGCCGCCGAGCTCAAGCGCCGCTGACCGCAGATGATCCGGATTCGGAAACCCGCCTCTCCACCCCCGCTCCTCACCACCCAGGGGCGGGAGGAGGCCGACGCCAACCGTACGGCCTACGACGCCGACCCTGCCGCCTACCACGAGGGCAGGGCGCAGCTCTCCTTCCATTCCGGCATCTACGGCCACGAGTCCGTCAAGCGAGAGCTGAACGCCGCGCAGCATGACAAGTGCTGTTTCTGCGAGGCGAAGATCTCCCATGTCTCCTATGGCGACGTCGAGCACTTCCGGCCGAAGGCCGGCTATCGCCAAGCTCCAGCCGATCCGCTCGGCCGCCCCGGTTACTGGTGGCTGGCCTACGAGTGGAGCAATCTCTATCTGTCCTGCCAGATGTGCAATCAGCGGTTCAAGAAGAACACCTTCCCGCTGCGCGATCCCGGCCGCCGTTGCCGGGATCACCGGGCCGACCTGGCACAAGAGGAGCCGCTGTTCCTCGATCCGGGGGTCGTGGACCCCGAGGACCACATCGAGTTCGCCGCCGAGCAGCCGATGGCCAAAAACGGCAGCTTGCAGGGCCTCGTGACCATCGAGGCCCTCGGCCTACGGAGGGAGCCGTTGCGCGAAAGGCGGTTCGACCGCTACGACAAACTCGCGGCGCTCCGGGATGTGACACTGCTGTTCCCCGACCACCACCCTCTGGCGCGGAGAGCGCTCGCCATCCTTAACGACGCGGTCAAGGACAACGCCGAATACTCGGCCATGGCGTGGGCGTTGATGAACAAGTCCTGAGACGTAGGGGCGCGAGGCGCCGGTCCCTCGAAGGAGAAGCGGGGTGAAACCCGCCTAGGAGTTGCGAGCCTTGCGAGCCGGTGGCGTCGACGGACGCTGCCCCTGCTCAAGGCGCCGGAGCGCGTTCAGGGTCTCGTACCGGGGGTGCACCGGCAGGGTCACCCGGAAGTAGGTGCGCTCCGCGTCGAAATCGAAACGGGCCTCGGGCGAGCCGTTCTCCCGCATCCGGCGCCGGATCTTGGGGATGCCCGTGCCGCGCCCCTCGGCCAGGCGGAGCTCCTTCAGGAGATCCCCGATCCGGCGGTTGCGGGCCGGGACCGGCGGCAGGGTGTGCCCGGGCTCGAAAAGCTGCGGCTGGATACCCGGGACCGGCCCCGGGTAGCTCGTGATCTCCATGCGGTCCGGGTAGAGGTAGATCTTGACCGGCTCGGGCGGCCCCTCGTAGCTGCGGTGATAGAGGGCGTTGGCGATCGCCTCTTCCATGGCCGCGTAGGGATAGGCCGCCGTCCGCTCGACCTCGGCCTGGCCCTCGATCTTCTGGACCAGGGTCCCGCCCAGGCTGTCCAGGTATGAGAGGGACTCCTGGATCTGGGTGGGGAGCGGACCGCGGAAGATCCGCTCCTCCAGCAGGTCGCCGCCGGCGTCGTCGCCGAACTGGACGATCTCCGTGCGCGCGCCGGGAAAGAAGCGGTCGGGGTCCTCATGGAAAAAGAGGAGAGCGACGTTCCGCGGCACCTCGTGAGCATTGACCTTCACCAGCAGGTTCATCTGGCGATAGATCTGAGAGTCGGTGATGGGTGGAGCGCTGTCGACGAGGTCGCTCCGGATGGCGTGCAGGAAACGCCGGACCAGCGTCGGCGAGATGTCCTCCAGGCGAGCTTCCAGGTTGCGGCGGTCGTCGAAGGGGATCTTCGCCGCAACCTCGAAGAGCTGGCGCCGGGCATCGGCATCGGCGCGCAGGGTCTCGGAGCCACGGCGGACGTAGTACTGTCGCGGGCTGCCCTTGGCGCCGAGCTCTTCCGGCGCCTGGTAGGGGCGGTTGTCCCCCCCGGGGGCGAAGATCACGACGATCGTCGCGTCCTCGTAGACCGCGGGGAAAACGAGCGGCTGATAGGAGGGCTCGATCCGCATGCAGGCTCCACGGATCTCCTTCTGGATCCGATCGAGGTCGGCATGCCCGAGGCCGGCGGGCGGCAGCACGGCCCGTCCCTGCTCCTCAGCCACTCCGAGCACGACGTAGCCGCCTCCCAGGTTCAGGAGGTCGTTGGCGAAGGCGCAGACGGTACGCACCATCTGTCCTTTGGCTGGCTCCGACCAGGAAGCCTTGAATTCGATCCGGTTGCTCTCGATGGCGCGAGCGTAGAGCAGATCCTCGAGATTGATGGGAAGCCCGTCGACCGTCATTCCCCCCTCCCTCCGGCCCGGAGTATCTCCCCGGAAAGGCCTGGGGACAATCCCTCTTAGCAGTCCGCCCCGCTCCAATCTGCAACGAAATCGCTCGACGAAGCTTTTGAAGGCTCCCCAAACGAATTCGAGCCAGGAAAAAAGCCCCCGGAGCCGGAAAGAATCCGCGCGGCCTCCCTTCGAATGCCTGCCGAGCGGCGCGATTTCCTTTTGCTCTCGCTTGGAGGACGTCCATGGCGGCCGGAAATGGCTTCGCGACGGCTGGAAATGGAGAAAAACCGGGTTTGAAAGGACTCGAGAGGCTTGAGAAGAGATTCCCTGGCAGGGAATGACCCCACCCCAGGAGGGAAAGCCTGATCCCTCCCCGGGTTTGCTGACTCCCGCTGTGTACTTGAGGAATCCCTGTGAGGGATTAGGAGGTCCCCTCGGGGGAAAGGGGAATCCCTGGGGGGGCTTGGAGGTTCCCTCGGAGGGTTTCGAGTCTCCCTCCTGGGGAAGGGAGATACCCTCGTGGGGAGGAGGGATACCCTCGTGGGACCATGCCATTGTTCCCTGCTTCGAGGACCCTACCCTCTGCCTCCGGTTCCGCCTACCCGTCCACTGTGGTAAACATCGCCCCCGGAAGCCCTCCGTTTACCATGAATCCGATCCCAAGGAGCTCATGATGCCTCATCGCCAAGCCCCTGTCCACCGCCTGTCCTGGCTCGCCCTCCTGCTCCTCATTCTCGTCGCCCTCCCCGTCCTCGCCGCCCCGGCGGTCGATCCCGCCCTCTTGAAGGACCTTCCCTGGCGGGAGGTCGGGCCGTTCCGCGGCGGACGGGCGGCGGTGGTGGCGGGGGTGCCTTCGCAGCCGCTCACCTACTACTTCGGGGCGACCGGCGGCGGGGTCTGGAAGACGGTCGACGGCGGCGCGACCTGGAAGAACGTCTCGGACGGCTTTTTCGGCGGCTCGATCGGCGCGGTCGCGGTCTCCGAATGGGATCCTAACGTGGTCTATGTCGGCGGCGGCGAGGTCACCCTGCGCGGCAACGTCTCGCCCGGCAACGGACTCTGGAAGTCGACCGACGCCGGGAAGACCTGGACCTCTCTGGGCTTCGCCGACGCCCAGCACATCCCTCGCATCCGCATCCATCCGAAGAACCCCGACCTCGTCTACATGGCCGTTCTCGGGCATACCTTCGGCCCCAACGACACCCGCGGCGTCTATCGCACGAAAGACGGCGGCAAGAGCTGGGAGCGCATCCTCTTCGTCAGCAAGGACGTCGGCGCCGTCGACCTGATCCTCGATCCGGTCAACCCGCGCACCGTCTACGCCTCGACCTGGCGGGTGCGGCGCTCGCCCTGGGGTTTCGACAGCGGCGGCTCGGGCTCGGCGCTCTGGAAGTCGACCGACGGCGGCGACAGCTGGAACGAGCTGTCCCGGAAGCCCGGCATGCCCAAGGGGATGCTCGGCATCATCGGCATCACCGTCTCCCCCTCCAATCCGCAGAACCTCTACGCCATCGTCGAGGCGGCGGACGGCGGCGTCTTCCGCTCGAAAGATGGCGGCGAGAACTGGATGAAGGTCTCCGAAAGCCGCGACCTGCGCCAGCGCGCCTGGTACTACAGCCGCCTCATCGCCGACCCCAAGGACGAGGACACGGTCTACGCTCCCAACGTCCGCTTCCACCGCTCGAAGGACGGCGGCAAGACCTGGCCGACGATCCGCACCCCGCACGGTGACAACCACGACCTGTGGATCGCTCCCGACGATCCGCTCCGCATGATCGAGTCGAACGACGGCGGCGCCAACGTGTCGACCGACGGCGGGGCCACCTGGTCGACCCAGGAGAACCAGCCGACGGCGCAGATCTACCGCGTCACCGCCGACAACGACTTCCCCTATCGCCTCCTCGGCGCCCAGCAGGACAACAGCGCCTTCCGCATCCGCCACCGCTCGGAGGGGCCGGGCATCGGCCGCGGCGACTGGGAGGAGACGGCGGGCGGCGAGAGCGGCTACATCGTGCCCGATCCCCAGGACCCGGACGTCGTCTACGGCGGATCCTACGGCGGCTTCCTCACCCGGGTCAACCACAGGACCCATGAATTCAGGGACGTCAACCCCTGGCCCGACAACCCCATGGGTTGGGGTGCCGCGGATTTGAAGTACCGCTTCCAGTGGAACTTCCCCATCGCCATCTCGCCGCACGACCCGAAGACCCTCTACGCCGCCGCCAACGTGCTGTTCAAATCGACCGACAGCGGCGCCAGCTGGCAGGTGATCAGCCCCGACCTGACGAGGAACGACAAGTCGAAGCAGGGGCCGGCGGGCGGCCCGCTCACCAAGGACAACACCAGCATCGAGTACTACGACACGATCTTCTACGTCGCCGAATCGCCCTTGACCGCCGGGCTCCTCTGGGCCGGCTCGGACGACGGCTTGATCCACGTCTCGAAAGACGGCGGCAAGGACTGGCAGAACGTCACCCCCAAGGGGCTCCCCGAGTGGATCATGATCAACAGCCTGGAGCCCTCGCCCTATGAACCGGGCGGCCTCTACGTCGCCGCTACGCTCTACAAGTCGGACGATTTCCGGCCCTACCTCTACAAGACGAGCGACTACGGCGCCACCTGGACGAAGATCACCGACGGCATTCCGGCCGATCACTTCACCCGGGTGGTCCGCGCCGACCCGGTCCGCCGCGGCCTGCTCTATGCCGGCACCGAGCGCGGGATCTACGTCTCGTTCGACGACGGCGGGCACTGGCAGTCGCTCCAGGGGAAGCTCCCCATCGTCCCGGTGACCGACCTCCTGGTCAAGGAGGGGAGCCTGATCGCCGCCACCCAGGGGCGGGCCTTCTGGATGCTCGACGACCTGACCCCGCTGCGCGAGCTCAACCCGCAGGTTGCGAGCCAACCCTTCTACCTCTTCCCTCCCCAGCCGACCTACCGCGTCCAGGGCGGCGGCGGTTTCCGGGGGGCGCCCCGAGCCCAGGGGACGAACCCGCCGGCCGGGGTCGTCGTCCAGTACAACCTGAAGGACGTCAAGGCAGGCACCAAGGTCAAGCTGGAGATCCTCACTCCGGACGGCAAGCTCGTCCGCTCCTTCTCGGGCGAAGTGAAGAGCGCAGCACAGAAGGCTGAAGAGAAGAAGGCGGCCGAGGAGAAGCTGAAGACCGAGGCGGAAAAGGGGAAAGTGATCCCGGCCGAGCCCGCCTCCGGTCCCGGCGCCGGAGCCCCCGCCAAGGAGGGGGAGAAGCAGGCGCAGGCCGAGGCCGCCGAAGAGGACGAGGAGGACGAAGGCCGGAGAGGGCCGCCGGAGCCGAAGATCCCGGTCGAGCCGGGCCTGAACCGCTTCGCCTGGGACCTCTCCTACCCGGAGGCCAAACGCTTCCCCGGCCTGGTGCTGTGGGGCCAGGGCGGCCTCGAGGGGCCGGCGGCCGTCCCCGGGCGCTACCAGGTGCGGCTCACCGTGGGCAAGGACTCGGCCACGCAAGCCTTCGAGCTGCGGCCTGACCCGCGTTCGAAGACGACCCCGCAGGACCTCGCGGCGCAGCTCGCGTTCCTCACGGCGACCCGCGACAAGCTGTCCGAAGTCCACGGCGAGATCCGGAAGATCCGCGAGGTCCGGGCGCAGCTCGGCGACTTGAAGAAGCGCCTGGGCAAGGGCGACGACAAGAAGCCGCTCGTCCAGGCCGCCGACGACCTCGACAAGAAGATGACGGCGATCGAGGAGGCGCTCTATCAGACCAAGAACCGGAGCAACGAGGACCCGCTCAACTTCCCCATCCGGCTGAACGACAAGCTCGCCAACCTCGCCCAGTCGGTGGCGGCCGGCGACTACCCCCCCACCGCCCAGGCCCAGGAGGTGCAGAAGGAGCTGACCGCCGCCATCGACGCCCAGCTCGCCAAGCTGAAGGAGATCTGGGACCAGGACCTCCCCGCCTTCAACCAGAAGGTGGCGGCGAGCAACGTGCCGGCGATCGCGGTCCGGCCGGAGGAGGCGAAGAAGGAGTAGGTGGAGAGCTGCGGATTCCTCAGCCACGGCGTGGGGGCGCCCCTCACCCCCCTACCCCCTCCTCTCCCGGCCCGCCCCCCCGGGCCCCCGGGAGAGGGGGGAGAGAAAAAGAATCGTGGCCGTAGGCGGCGGCCACGGTTCCCAGTACGACTACGACACTCACGTACCCCTCATCTTCTGGGGTGGACCGTTCCGCGCCGGCGAACGGACCGAGGCCCGTACACCCTATGACCTCGCCCCCACGCTGGCCGACCTCCTTGGGTTCCCGCTGCCGGACGCGGTGGGAAGGTCGCGGAAGCCGGCGGGACGGTAGAGCTCTTCCGCCTTCACCCGCAACCTGCCGGACGAGGTGCCGCCTCTACCCCTCGAGGGTCTGGAGAGCGGTCTGCATTCTACGAAACCGGCGGTCCCAGGCTTGCAGCGCATATAGCGATATCCCCATGAGCCTTGAAGCGATCGCTTGACCCTTGGACTAACCCCGCGATAGCGTTATGGGGTCTCTTCAATCATGGGAGGTTGTCGATGGCGGGATTCTTTCGACGTCACGCCTGCCGGGCTGGTGGCCCTGTCGGAGGCCAAGGTGAACCCCCGGATCATCCCTATGAGCGGCGGGAAAATGAAAGGAGAAGGCTCCGATGAAGGTGATTAAAGCTCTCTCACTTATTCTTTTCGTAGGCATCATCGGGTGGCAGGTCCACTCGGGGATGTACGACTGGAGTGCAGTCACCACGGCCGATGTCCGGCAAAATTGGAAATCGTGGGTGGGGAGCGAAGTTCTACTCTCAAACGTCTCGATCCGGAAGTACGAGATTCGCGAGCAAGGAGCGGACACATTTGTCGCACTGTGGCTCATAAACGGAAAAACCAACCCGCTAGACAAGGAGGATACGCTTCTGGTGCTTGGTAGGATGCCCACGGAGGAAGCGGTGAAAGCCGAGTCTTTTGCCAGCTCTTTGAGAGCGGGAGCTAATCGCCTAACCAGTGCTCGCGTCTCTATCAAAGACGACGTCATCGTGCTGAGGGATTATTGGCTTCCTGGGGAGGCGTCTTGGTTCGGTGCGCCCTACTGGCTGACGATAAACCTGGTCAATCGTTTCGCCTCCCTGGGAGCGTCAGTGTGGACAGGTGTTGTCGTTCAGGCGCTGGTCTATCTGGTGATCACAGTCATGGTGGTAGGTGGCCTCGTGCTCGTCATTCCGAGCGCAGAGTGATTGGCAGCGGATGGGCCTGATCTCGAAGTTTTTTCGAAATACTGACAGGGACCCAAGAAGCGCCTGGCACAGCAAGAAGCGCCTCCCGACGGGCACCTCCCGGCGGGCGGAAGAAATGCCTGGCCCCTGTGTTCCGTCACCTGTGTTCCGTGGCCCCGTACCTGTTTCGGTTCCGGTGGGACTCATGCGTCGATCACGGTGAGGTGGCGGGGGCCGTCGGGCACGGCCGCGGCGGGGATGCGGCGGTCGAAGGTGGCGAAGTTGGCGCCATGGCGGCGGGCCAGGGCGAGGAGGTAGAGGTCGGTCACGCGCGAGGGCGTGAGGAGCGCGGGCCGGGCCAGATGGGCGGGATCGAGCAGGGAGATGTCGTCGGGGCAAAACTCGTGGCGCGGGTCGGCACAAAACGCCGCCACCACGGCACACACCTCGGCAGCAGTGCCGAGCGCATTGGGGTAGGTGCTCTGGCTGGCGATGCGGACGACGCCGTTTTGCACCAGCGGACAGGTGAGAAAGCGCAGGCCCGGCGTGGTCTCGACCCAGCGGTGCGCCGCCTCATGAAACACGTGTCGCGGATCGAGCAAGGCGAGCAGCGTGTTGAGGTCGAGGAGGTAGCGGCTCAATCCACGTCCTCCGCCAGGGTCTTGACCAACTCGGGGGTAACGGGACCGGCGTCGGGCCGCACGGGGAAGAGGCGGATGCCGTTGCGGGTGGCGGCGGGCTGGCCGGAGGCGAGACCGCGGCGGGCGAGGTCAGAGACGATGCTGCCGATGGGCACGCCTCGTTGGGCGGCCAAAGCGCGGGCCGAGGCCAATACGTCGTCGTCAAGGGTGAGCGTGGTTCTCATGGCATCAAGCATCACGCATCAGCCACCCGATGTCAACTTGGGCCCGCCGTCCTGCAGGCAGTCACCGCGAGCAGCGCGGCGGTCACTGAATAACGGACGGCGGTCATCGCGAGCAGCGTACCGTCGCCCCTTCAGGGCTTTTATTTTCTTGTGGTTACACCGACCTGGGGCTTTCGCCCCAGTCTACCCGACCTACGCCCCTTCGGGGCAGACCGGAGCCTCAGCCACGGCGTGAGGGGAGCGTGAGGGGTCTCCTCCCTTGACCGTACGCCACCCAGCCGATAAGCTTTATCCAGAAATTAGCAACATCGGGAGAGCCCGCAATTCCCGCAACGGTTCTGCGGTCTCTTTGGTGCTGCATGCTCCTGCCGAGCCGGCAGGCTCTGGCGGCGCGTGGCCTGGGAGAGGAATCGATGGCGCATGTGACTTTCATCCATGGCATTGCCAACAAGCCACCAGCCGGCGCCCAGCTCGACCTCTGGCTGCACCGCCTGGCGGCGGCCGGCCTGGATCTGCCGGCCGCGGGGGTCGGCAGCGCCATGGTCTACTGGGCGGACGTCTTCTATGACCGCCCGGTCGAGAGCTTCTCCAGTCCCGAGGCGCTGGAGGCGGCGGGGGCCGAGCCGGTGTCCCTGTCCTGGGGCGAGGGGGAGGCCGGCGAACGGGCCTGGACGGCCGAGCTCGCGGCCAAGCTCCAGGCCGCCCTGGCCGCCCAGGAGGCGGCGACGTCCGAAGAGCCGGCGGACGACGGCTCGGGCGAACACTCGGACCACATCCTCCTCCCCTGGTTCGTCAAGGAGCGCCTCATGGAGACGCTGCTGCGCGATCTCCATCACTATCTCTGGAACGCCGAGCACAGCCCGCGCCCGGGGGTCCGCTACCGGGTGCAGGACGAGATCCGCCGGCGCACCGTGACCACCCTCGTCGAGGGTGCCGGGCAGCCCGGTCCCCACGTCGTCGTCGGCCACGGCATGGGCACGGTGGTCGCCTACGACTGTCTGAAGCGGGTGGAGGCCTGCCCGCCGGTCGACGCCCTGGTCACCTTGGGCAGCCCCCTCGGGCTCGCCGAGGTGCAGAGGAAGCTCCAGCCCGGCTGGACCCGCCACGACGGCTTTCCCGGCGAGCGGCTGCGCGGGACCTGGATCAACCTCTACGATCGCCTCGATCCGGTCGCCGGCTTCGACCCCCACTTCGCCGACGACTTCCGCTGGCAGGGGCGGCCGGTCCTCCACGACGTCAACGAACAGAACCACGGCCGGTGGCGCCACAGCGCCAACAAGTACCTGGCCGGCCCCCAGCTCGGGGCCGCCCTCCGCGACCTCCTCGGCCTAGCCCCCGAGGCCCGATCGGCCACCGCCGGCTAGCTCTTCCCCTTGACGTCGAGCTCGACCCTCACCTTCGCTGGCGGCAGGGCGCCGGAGAGGAGGAGGGCCTTGCCGCTCTCGGGGAGGGTCACGGGCAGCGGCTTGACCCCGCCCACCAGCCCCTGCCGGAGATCCTTGAGGACCTCGTAGGGATCGCGCGCGGTGGGGATCCGGTCGAGCTCTTCTTGCGTCACCGTGGCCCCCGTGCTGATCGCCCGCATTTCGAGCACCGGGCTCTCGGTGATGACCGTGATCACCTCGTCGGACGCCGGCAGCGGAGGCGAGGGGGGCGGTGGCGGGAGCGGTTTCGGCGATTTCGGCGGCGATTTCGGCGGCGGGATGGCCGGCGGGAGCTGCGGGTGGGCCGGCTGCAGGTCGCCGCTGCGGAAACGGTAGCTCGCCCCTGCCGGCAGGAGCAGCCGCCACTGGTGCTCGACGACCGGCGCCGCGACCTGCGGCAGGTCGAAGGCGAGCTCCGAGCGCCCGGGCGGAATCCGCCGTTCGAGCACGGCCACCACCTCGACCACCCGGTCTTCCGGCGGCGCCCCCTCCAGAAAGCCCAGGGGGATGGCGAGGGTGCCCTGGCGCTCGACCGGCCGCACCGCCTGGTCGCCGACCTTCGTCGACCAGAGGACCGCGCCGGCGGGGAGGGTGAGATCGAGCTCGGTGCCCGCCGGGTCGAGGGTGAAGCGGTCGCGGTGGACGAGGGTGCCGTCGACGGTCAGGAGGGTCGTCGTGTCGCGCCGGCGCACCACCGTCGGCAGGCGCGGCGAGGCGGGCAGGAGGGCGATGGCGAGCGCCGGCTCGGCACTGGCGGCACTGGCGGCAGTGCCGGCAGGCGCGGTAAGACGCCAGGCGGCGGAGAGGTCGAGGCTCTGGAACGCCTCGCCCAGGGCCGGCGGCAGGTCGGCGAGGTCGATCCGCGACCAGCTGGCGGCCGGCTGGGGCGACAGGTCGGCGGCGACCGAGGAGGCGACGGCCAGGTAGCGCGCCCGGACCTCGACGTTCGAGCCCGGGACGACGGCGCGGACCGCGAGCGCCGCCCCGGCGCGCGGGGTCGAGGTGAGCACCAGATAGCCGACCCCCTGGAGCTGCCGCTTGCGGTGCACGGTCAGGTGGCGGGCCTCGATCACCGGCACCACGTCCCCCTCGTCGGTCGCCACCTGTTCGACCGCGAGGTCGGCCGGGAGGTCGACGGCGAGGCTGGCGAGGCTGCCGCGCGACACCTCGTAGAGCACCACGTCGTGGCGGCGCAGACCGTCCGGACGGAGCTGGAAGAGGGTGAGGACGACGCTCTGGGCGAGGAGCTTGCCGGACTCGGCGCCGGCGAACCGGCGCTGGATTTCGAGCCTCGGGGCCTCCCCCCGCCGCACCGCCAGGCGGACGGCGCGGCGACCGTTCAACACCCGCTCCTCGACCGCCACCGCTCCCGGCGCGCTCCAGGCGAGGTCGGCCGGGAGGTCGATCTCGACCTCGGCGACCGGCGCCGCCACCGGCGCCAGGGTCAGCCGGCGGACGCCGCCCTGGTCGGCGAGCGCCGTCCGGCCCTGGATCTCGACCGCGTAGCGCCCCGGAACCGGGGTCACCAGCAGCAGGCCGCGCTCCCCCCGGGACGCGGCGCCGAGCGCGGCCCCGGTCCCCGGCCCCGCCAGGGAATGCACCTCGGCCCGGGTGGCGACGCCGTTCCACGGCAGGCGGAGCGGCCCCTCGGGATGGCCCTGGACGAGGGCTTCGTAGCGGGCCACGAGCTGGGCCGCGGTCTCGCCCACCGTGACCACGGTGCGCTGGGCGACGACCTCCGCCACCGGCGCCTCGCGGTGGGCGGTCTCCCCCGCCCGCTCACGATCGATCCGCTCGACCTTCTCGACCAGGGCCCGGTAGTCGGCAAGCGGCAGGGTCACCGCGCCGGCGGCCGGGGCAGGAGCGGCCGCCAAGCCGGGCAGGGCGACCGCGCCGAGCACCACGATCGCGAAGGGGAAGCACCTTGGCAGAGCCATCAGCTCTTCCCCTTGACGTCGAGCTCGACCGCCACCCGGGCGGGCGGCAGGGCGCCGGAGAGGAGGAGGGCCTTGCCGCTCTCCGGGATGGCGACCGGCAGCGGCCGGACCCCTCCGACCAGCCCCTGCTGGAGCGACTGGGAGATCTCCTCGTAGGGCACCGCCGGGGCGGTCGGGGCCTTCGGCTCCCTCCGCGTCTCCACGTTGACGACGCCGGCGCTCGCCCGGTTCGAGAACGTCATCCCCGTGCTCTGCCGCCGCTCGTCGAGCAGCGGGGCCTCCGCGGTGACCGTGATCGTCTCCTCGATCGCCGGCTGCAGCACGATCTCCACCTCGGCCAGCTTCCCCGCCGGGATTTCGAGATGGGGATATTCGACGGAGGAGAAGCCTTCGAGCTGGGCTTCCACCTTATAGAAGCCGGGCGGCAACTCGGGCACGATGGCCGTGCCCTGGGCGTTGGCCACCGCCACGACGGGGTGGGCCAGCGCCGACGATTGCAGGGTGACCGTAACGCCGGGGAGGGCCGCCCCTTTGTCGTCCGCCACCCGGACGATCACCCCGGCGCTCCCGCCCGGCCCGTGGTCCGAGTAGGTGACCGTCGGCGGCCGCGAAGGCGGAGGCGGCGGCACGGACGGCGCGCCGACCGGGCGCAGGGTGCCCTCCCGGAAGCGGTAGCGCGCCCCTTCGGGGAGAAGCAGCCGCCAGACGTGCGCGACGACCGGCGAGGCAACCTGCGGCAGGTCTAAGGCGAGCCGCGAGCGGCCTTTGGGGATCTGCCGTTCGAGCACCGAGACCACCTCGACCACCGGCAGCTCCCCCGCCGCCACCCCCGCCAGGAATCCCAGGGGGACGGAGAGCGTGCCCTGGCGCGCCACCGGCCGCACCGTCTGCTCGCCCACCTTCGCCGACCAGAGGACCGCCCCTGCCGGCAGCGTGAGGTCGAGCGCCGCCCCCGCCTGTTCCAGGGTGAAGAGGTCGCGGTGGAGGACGGTGCCGTCGACGGTCAGGAGGGTCGTCGTGTCGCGCTGGCGCACCACGGTGGGCAGGCGCGGCGGGGCAGGCAGGAGGGCGACGGCGAGCGACGCCGGGGGCACCGGGAGCGCCGGGTTGGCGGGCGGGGAGAGGCGCCAGGCGGCGGTCAGGTCGAGGGTCTGGAGCGCCTCGCCCAGGGCCGGCGGCAGATCGGAGAGGTCGACCCGCGACCAGCTCGCGGCCGGCTGGGGCGAAACGTCGGCGGCGACGGAGGACGACACCACCAGGTAGCGCGCCCGCACCTCGATATTGGAGCCATTCAAAGCCGGCGCGACGGCCTGGACCGGGAGCGCCGTGCCGGCGCGCGGGGTCGAGGTAAGGACGAGATAGCCGATCCCCTGGAGCTGCCGCTTGCGGTGCACCGTGAGGTGGCGGGCCTCGACGACCGGCACCACGTCCCCCTCGTCGGTCGCCACCTGCTCGACGGCGAGCTCGGGCGGCAGGTCGACCGCGAGGCTCGCCAGGCTGCCGCGCGACACCTCGTAGAGCACCACGTCGTGGCGGCGCAGGCCGTCCGGCCGGAGCTGGAAGAGGGTCAGGACGACACTCTGGGCGAGGAGCTTGCCGGCCTCGGTGCCGTCCAACCGGCGCTGGATCTCCAGGACCGGGGCCTCGCCGCGGCGGACCACCAGGCGCACCGTCCGGCGCCCCGCCGCGACCTTCTCGTCGACGGCGACGGCGCCGGGCGCGCTCCAGGCGAGGTCGGCCGGCAGCTCGACCTCCACCTCGGCGACCGGCGCCGCCACCGGCGCCAGGGTCAGCCGGCGGACGTCGATCGCATAGCGCCCCGGGGCGGGCGCCACCAGCAGCACCCCGCGTCCCCTCTTCGGGTCGGTCGCGGCGCCGGCCGCGGCTCCCCCGCCGGCGCCCGCCAGGGCATGGACCTCGGCCTGGGCGGCGAGTCCGCTCCACGGCAGGAGGAGCGGCTCTTTGGGATGGCCCTGGACCAGGGCCTCGTAGTGGGCCGTGAGCCCGGCCTCGGCTTCTCCACCCGAGCCGAGCGCACCGAGGGTGACCACGGTGCGCTGGAGGACGACCTCGGACACCGGCGCCTCGCGGTGGGCGGTCTCCCCCGCCCGCTCGCGGTCGAGCCGCTCGACCTTCTCGACCAGGGCCAGATAGTCATGGAGCGGCAGGATCACCTCGCCGGGTCCCGGCGCGGCGGCGGCCGATGCCGCCGATGCCGCCAATGCCTCCGATACTGCCCCGGCGGCGGAGAGGAGGACGAGCAGGACGGCGAGGCGTTGTCTCAGAACCATGAGTCCTTCTCCTTGGCGCTCTTGACGTGGAGGACGAGCGGTGCCGGCGCGGCAGAGAGGGCGCTCCACACCGCCTGCACCTCGGCGAAGCCAAACGGCGTGGGGAGAGGTGGCGCCCCCGCCGCTCCGGAGGGCCGGCCGGCGGCCAGGACCTGCTGGCTCAGGTTGTTCAAGGTCGCCCCCGTGGCGGAGGCGTTCGGCACGTTCGGCGCGGTGGCGCTGGGCGGCGCCGCCACGGCGCCGGCCCGGGTCTCGTCGGCCAGGGTGTAGGCCCGGCCGCCGGGCAGGAGGAGGCGCATCTCGACCCGCGCCGCCGGCGCCGAGAGACCGGGGAGCGGCACCGCCAGGTCGCCTCCTCCGTTCGGCAGGGCGAGCGGGACGAGCCCCTTGAGATGGACCACCTGGGCGCCCTCGCCGGCGGTGAGCGGCACCGCCAGGGTCCCCGGCGTGCCGGCCACCCCGGTCGCGATCTCCAGGCCGTTGCGCGCCCCAGCCGCGAGCTCGAAACCGGCGGGGAGGGTGAAGGTCAGCTGCTGGGCGCCGCGGTTCCTCACCTCGGCCCACAGCTCATAGGAGGCGCGCCCGGATTCGCCGACGAGGACGTCGACCCGCAAGCGGTCGATCTGGGCCGCCAGCACCTCGGTCTTCTCCGCCCACGAGGCCGCCCAGCGTGGCGGCCGCGCCGGATCGGGAATGGCGAGAAGCCGCCCCTGGGCGCTCTTGAAGGAGGCGGGCAGTCGCGCCACCTCGGCCTCGTCGGCGATGCGCGCCGCCCCGGGCTCGAGGTCGAGGAGGCCGTCCCCGGCGAGGGCGGCGCGGGCATAGAGGCGGGTGCTGGCGCTCCCCTCGGGAACCAGGGTGGGGCTCGCGAAGCGGTCCCGCGGCGGGCCGGTCAGGTCGAGCTCGACGGCGAGCGAAGTCTCGGCCGGGGCGAGCGGGGTAATGACGAGCTTCCCCGAGAGGACGTTCCAGCCGGCCAGGGGACCGGTGACCGCGACCGGCGCCAGCCCCTCCGGCAGCGGCACGACCAGCTGTTCCAGGCGACCCTGGGCGATCCGCGCCTCGATCCAGCCGTGCACCGTGAGCTTGGTGCGCGAGAGGACCGTCTCGGTCGCGGCGGTGGCCTCGAAACGGAGCGGCAGGGTGGCCCGCTCGGGGAGGATCGGCCGGCCGCGGAGGGTGAGGTCGAGCGCCGCGCCGGGGGCGCCGACGACCTCCCAGCCCCCCTCCGGCAGCCGGCGGGCGAGCCCCTCCCCCTCGACCGCCACCTCCTCGATCTCCTTCGGCGCGGCGAGGTGGCCGCGCACCACCGCCGCGGCCGGCGGCCGGAGGGCGATCTTCCAGGTCGGCCGGGTGGCGGTCTCGTCGCGGGAGACCGGGAGCACCGACTCCAGCTCGACCTGATGCCGGCCGCTGCCGCGGACGACGAGCGAGCTGCCGTCCTTGCCCACCACCACCCGTCCTTCGAGGTCGCCCAGGCGGGCGGCGACGAAGGAGCCGGAGCTTTCCTGGGGTCCCAGCGGGACGGTCTGCCAGCCGGGGGCATAGAGGGTCAGGGTGAGCCGCTCGACCACCCGCGCCGCGGCCGGGCTGGCGGTGATCGTGAGGTCCGCCACCTCGAGGGCGAAGGGAGCGGGCGGCAGAGGCAAAGGCGTCGCCTCTGGATTGGCGCGCGTGCGCAGCTCCTCGTAGCGGGAGAGCGGCAGGGTCACCTCCTGCGCCCGGACGGGGGCCGCGGCCAGCAGCGAAAGCGCCGCGCCGCAGAGAGCGAGCCGGAGGGCGCCGCGGCGGAAGCTTCTAAAGGTTTTCATCTTCCTGTCTCCTCGTGCGAGAAATTTCCTGGTCATGGCTTACCGCTTCCCTTTGACGTCCAGCGCCACCCCCACCCGTACCGGCGGCAGGGCACCGGCCAGGAGGAGGACCTTGCCGGTCTCCGGAATGGTGATGGGGAGCGGTTTGACGCCGCCCACCAGACCCTGCTTGAGAACCTTCGCCTGCTCGGCGAAGTTGTCGAAGTCGAAGTAGCTCGCGGCCTTCTTGTCCTTTGGACCCTGGTAGCTGCTCTGCTGTCCCTTCTCGTTGCCGCCGACGTTGATCCGATCCGTCAGGACGGATTGCGCAGGGTTCCCTCCGACGAATCGGACCACCTCGTGCACTGGTTGGAGCTCGCCCTTCTGAAAGCGGTAGCGCGCCCCCTCGGGCAGGAGGAGCCGCCACTGGTGCTCGACGACCGGCGCCCCGACCTGCGGTAGATCGAGGGCGAGCTGCGAGCGGCCTTTGGGGACCTTCCGTTCGAGCACCGAGACCACCTCGACAACCGGCAGCTGCTTGCCCGCCACCCCGGCGAGGAAGCCGAGCGGCACCGAAAGCCCGCCGCCGCGCTCGACCGGCCGCACCGCCTGCCCGCCGACCTGGACCGACCAGAGGACGGCCCCGGCCGGGAGGGTCAGGTCGAGCGACACGCCGGCCTGGTCCAGAGTGAAGCGGTCGCGGTGGAGGAGCGTGCCGTCGACGGTCAGGAGCGTCGTCGTCTCCCGCCGGCGGACGAGGGTCGCCAGGCGCGGCGCGGTGGGCAGGAAGGCGATGCCGAGGCCCGGCTCGGCCGGGGTTGCCGCGGAACCCACCGGGCTCGCGTAGCGCCAGGCGGCGGAGAGGTCCAGCGTTTGGAGCGCTTCGCCGAGGGCCTTGGGCAGGTCGGAGAGGTCGACCCGCGACCAGCTCACCGCGGGCTGGGGAGCCACCTCGGCGGCGACCGACGAGGCCACCGCCAGATAGCGCGCCCGCACCTCGATGCCGCCGGCCGGGTCGACCGAGCGGGCCGGGAGCGCCGCTCCGGAGCGCGGGGTCGAGCTGAGAACCAGGTAGCCCACCCCCTGGAGCTGCCGCCTGCGGTGCACGGTCAGTATGCGGGCCTCGACCACCGGCACCACGTCCCCCTCGTCGGTCGCCACCTGCTCGACGGCGAGGTCGGCCGGCAGCTCGACGGCCAGGGTTTCGAGACTCCCCCGCGACACCTCGTAGAGCACCACGTCGTGGCGGCGCAGGCCGTCCGGCCGGAGCTGGAAGAGGGTGAGGACGACGCTCTGGGCGAGGAGCTTCTCGGCCTCGGTGCCCCCCAGGCGGCGCTGGATCTCGAGGACCTGCGCCTCGCCACGCTCGACGGCTAAACGCACGGCGCGCCGGCCGCCCGCCGTTTGGTCCTCGACCGCCACGGCGCCCGGGGCGCTCCAGGCGAGGTCGGCCGGCAGCTCGAGCGCCACCTCGGCGACCGGCGCCGCGACCGGCGCCAGGACCAGACGGCGGACGCCCTCGCGGTCGGCGAGAGCGGCCCGGCCATGGACCTCGATCGCATAGCGCCCCGGGGCCGGCGCCACGAGGAGCAGGCCGCGCCCCGGCTCCGGCGCGAGCGCCGGCAGCGCTCCGCCGCTGCCGGAGAGGGAATGGACCTCGGCCCGGATGGAAAGCCCGGCGAACGGCAGGAGGAGCGGCGCCGTGGGATGGCCCTGGACGACCGCCTCGTAGCGGGCGGTGAGCTCGGCCTCCTCCGTTCCCTCCGGCAGGGAGACCGCCGTCTTCTGGGTGACGATCTCCGCCACCGGCGCCTCGCGCCGGGCCGTCGCGGCCGCCCGTTCGCGCTCGGCTTTATCGCCTTTCTCGACCAGCGCCAGGTATTCGGCGAGCGGCAGCTTCACCTCGTTGACCGCCGGCGGTGTGGGCGAGGAGGCCGCCCCGCTCGTCACGGAAAGGAGGACGAGGGCGACTCCCCAAGAGGACAGAATGATTCGTGAGAGAAAGCGCGAGGCGCCGCTTCCGATCGTCAATTTGAAAAGGTTTTCGAAGCGAGACAGACCTTTTGCCGACACGTCCTCCGCCTCCTCTCTCGTCGAGAGAAAATCGACTCTGAACAGCCAACTACGACGACTTCCGGTGTCGGTGGAGAGCAATGCCTGTGCCACCGCCGGAGAGATGGCGGTGGCCGTCGTGCTTCAATCTTTTGGACGGGGTCTTCCAGAAAAGTGGATAACCGAGGGGTCGGAGCCCCATAGGCGCTAACTTACCGGCTCGGTGTCTTCGTAGAGACGCCCAGCCGCTACCACAAAATCCCCCGGAACCACCGCCGCCAGGGCGTCTCCGCAGGCTGGAAACGCCTGGGTCCCGTCGGCGTTGGAGACGGCCTGGTCTTCGAGGTCACGGCAATGGCTGGGATAGCGGCTGGCCGTCTCTACAACCCCTCCCGTCGAGCGCGGCGCCGTCCTGCTCGGAGATGAGCCCCCGGCGTCGAGCTTGGAACACCGCCTGGCGCATGAGCTTAGGCGAGACGTTCGCCTCGATGCAATCTCTGAGGGTCCTTCCCGGAGTCGTGACCGCCACGGCGTAGAAGCCCGTTCGCTCGTCGTTGCTGATCTCTGCGTAGTGCAGGATGACGCCGGTGGGTATCCGCAGCCGGCGACGCTGCCAGCTTGCCGGGACCGTCATGTGAACCTTGGATGGAAGCACGTCGGAGAGGTCGTGCAACGCGAGCGCCGTCTCGTGAGAGAACACACCCGCCTGCTCGGCCCAGAGCCAGAGCACCACAAGATCCTCATGCTCGCTGGCTGGAAAGTACACGAGGCGATAGACGCCCCGCCGCACCCGCACAACTCTTCCGCTATGAAGATATTTGGCAAGCAGTTGCGGAGAGTAGCCTGCCGCAGCCGCCTGCTCGGTCGTGAAGTAGCCACTTTGGGCTTGCGCAACGCCGTACAGTGCTCCCCAGTCCGGCGAGCTTTCGTGGTGCGAGGCGATCCCATACATCGCACAAACCTTAACCCAGGGTTTAGTTTTGTGCAATGCCCCCCGCCGCCTGGTCGCGCGCCAGGAGCGCGCGCTCGCTCGCCAGGTCGACCTTGACGATGTCGGGCCGGAAGAGGAGGGCCATGGTCCAGTCGACGACGATGCGCAGGCGGCGGCTCAGGCGCGGCATCTGGAGGAGGTAGTAGCTCCGCCGCACCCACCAGGCGGGAAAGCCGTGGAGGGGGACTCTAAGCACCTTGCCGAGCCCGTCGGCATGGCCGAGCGAGGCCATGATCCCCAGGGTCTCGTAGACGAACGGTTCCAGGTCCTGGCCGCGGAGAGAGGCCGCGAGGTTCCCCGCCAGCACCCGGCCCTCGCGCAGGGCGTGCTGGGCGAGATTGGGGTAGGGCTTCCCCTGCGGATCGGGAACGTGGGCGCAGTCGCCCAGCGCCCAGACCTCGGGGCGCGCCGGGCAGCGCAGGGTGGCGTCGACGATCACGTGGCCGCGCCGGTCCTTGTCGAGTGGCAGGTCGGCGAGGATGGGGCTGGGCGCGATGCCGGCCGAGAGGACGATGGTGTCGGCCTCGATCGTCTCCCCTTCGAGGTTCACCCGGCCCGGCTCGATCGAGCGCACGAGGACGCCGGTCTTGAGGCTCGCTCCGCGGCGGCCCGCGAGGACCGTGGCGGCATAGCCGGCCAGCTCCTCCTCGACCTCCGGCAGGACGCGAGGGCCGCGCTCGCAGAGGACGAAGCGGACCTCGTCGCGATCGACCCGCCGATAGTAGCGGACGATCTCGTCGGCAAAGGCGGTGAGCTCGCCGAACAGCTCGACCCCGACCAGGCCGGCGCCGATCACCACGAAGGTCAGGAGGCGCCGCCGGCGCTCGGGATCGGTCTCCACGTCGGCCCGCTCGAAGCGCTCGATGAAGTGATTGCGCAATACCATGGCGTCGGCCAGGGTCTTGAAGGTGAAGGCGTGCTCGGAGCCAGGGATCAGGCTCTGGTTGGTGATCGCCCCGAGGGCGAGGACGAGCTGGTCGTACGGGATCTCGTAGGTTCGGCCCTCGGCGGCCACGGCCCGCACCACCCGGCGGTCGAGGTCGATGCCATGCACCGTGGCCTCGACGAAGCGCACCCGGCGCAGGAACTCGCGCACCGGGAGCGAGCAGTGGCGGACGTCCAGGGTGCCAGAGCAGGCCTCGAAGAGGAGCGGGGTCATGAGGAAGTAGTTGTCGCGGCAGACGACGACGATCTCGACCCCCGGCTCCCGCCCCAGCAGCCGCTCCAGCCGCCCCGCCGTCCAAAGTCCCCCGAACCCGCCGCCGGCGATGACGATCCGCGTGGTGGTCATACGCACCTCCCTCCGCGCGGAGTCTATCCCGGGCGTTGGGGACCCGATCCGGGAGGCTGGGAAGGGATCCCAGCGTCCTGTATACACACTTCTGCTGTCAAAATGTGTATCCGTGGCCCTCAGCAGGGTTTCTTGGCAGCTCAGAAGGCTATCTCAGGACTGAGATAGGGATCTGAGCACCTTCTATACACATCCCTGCTGCAAAAATGTGTATTTTCTGGCCCGGATACACATCTCTGGCGTCAGGATGTGTATTCCGGTCCTTCGGGAAGGCTTTCCGGCAGCTCAGAAGTCTATCCGCGGTCTGAGATCGCCATCCGAGCCCTCAGATGCACATCTCAGCCGTTGGGATGTGTATCCAAGGTCTCGGGAAACCTCGCCGAGCCCTATACCAGGGGAGTACGGCCTCGACTATGCTCACGACTGGAAAGGGGGCCTTCCCATGCTGACCGGTGCTCACGTCATTCTCTACAGCCAGGACCCGGACGCCGACCGCGCCTTCTTCCGCGACGTCCTCGGGTTTCCCGCCGTCGACGCCGGCCACGGCTGGCTGATCTTCGCCCTCCCCCCCGCCGAGGCGGCCTTCCATCCGGCGGAGGAGAACGGCCGGCACGAGCTCTATTTCACCTGTGACGACGTGCAGGCGACCGTCCGGTCGCTGGCGGCGAAAAACGTCCCCTGCGCCCCGATCCACGAGGAGAGGTGGGGCCTCCTGACGAGCTTCCGGCTCCCCGGCGGTGGCGAGGTCGGCCTCTACCAGCCCAAGCACCCCACCGCCTTCGGCCACGGCTCGGCCTAAGGTACTTCCAACGGGCCGGAGAAGACATGTCGGATCGAGGTTCGGTTTCGCTCATGGGCTCTTCGGGCGCCGGGTCGTTTTCGGCTTCGGCCGCTTCTTCATCTCATCTTCGAGTTGTCTGAGAGCGTCAGCCTCCGCCTCGGCTTCGAGTTGGGCACGGCGGTGGGCCGCAAAGCGCTCGTACTCCTGCTCCGCGACGGCATCCGCCTGTTCGCGACTGACCTTGCCGGCGTCGGGCAGGATGGCGCGCTCGTTCAGCCGCAGAAAGTCTTCGAGACGGCTCTGCCAAATGTGCAGGAAGATCTGCTTGCGCCGCCGGGCCTGATCCTCGGCGAAATCGAGAAACATGACGACGATGCGGTTCAGCTCGTTGATCTCGTCTTCGGTCAGGTAGTTCTTGGCCACGGTCACATCGCCCTTGCGGACCACCCCGCCCTTCCACGCAGTCAGCCCCATGTTGGGCTTGGCGGAGTCGGCCCGTTCGGCGATCAGCTCCGGCGCGGTCTTGCCGGTGGCAGCGAAGTGCAGCTTGTTCTGCACGGTCTGGAAGAAGAGCTGCGTCTCCGGCTCGGAAGGCACATAGTCGGCGGCCAGCGCGAGGATCTCCCGCACGCGCAGATACACCCGGCGCTCGCTGGCGCGGATGTCGCGGATGCGCTCCAGCAACTCGTCGAAGTAATCCGTATGGCCTTTGCCCGGCGGATTCTTGAGCCGCTCGTCGTCCATCGTGAATCCCTTGACGAGGTACTCGTTCAAGCGCGCCGTCGCCCACTGGCGGAAC
>DASQPA010000210.1:0-13201 GCA_035644215.1 Thermoanaerobaculia bacterium | reverse complement strand
GGCTTTTGCCAAGCAAGCAAACGAAGGCAGGGGTAACGAAGGGAGACTCTTGGCGATCCTCATTCAGGCCGTGCTCCTCGGCATGCTGGTCATGATTGCCGGGACGATCCCACGGAACCTCCTGTTCGCAGCCAACCTGCGGTACTACGCGGGCATCCCCTGGGCGGTGCCGGTGACGGCCGTGTATCTGTGGTTCTTCTGGCGGTATCTCCAGGGAGCCGGTCCCCCGGAATCGACGGCCGAGGAGCGGCGAACGAGCCTTCGCGCCAACCGCATTTCGGGTCGCTTGTGGGCCTGGGCACTTCTCGCCGGCGGTCTCGGCATCGTCGCCCTGGTCCTGGCGCTCCGCGTGGTGAATCGAATGGTCGTGCTGCCGCAACAGCAGCTGCCGGATTTTGCACAGGTGCCGAGGATCACGGTGCTGTCGCTACTTCTCATGGCGGCTCCGGTGGCCGGCATCGTCGAAGAAGCCGCGTTCCGCGGCTACATGCAGGGGCCGATCGAGCGCCGCTACGGGTGGGCCGTCGCGATTCTGGTGACGGGAACGATGTTCGCCGTCGCGCATCTGGACTTCACGTTAATCCTCTGGCCGTACTATGTAGCCGTGGCCGCGATCTATGGCACGGTCACGTATCGGACGAATTCGATTCTGCCCGCCGTGGTGCTGCACACGGTCGGGAACCTGTATTCAAACCTCGATCTCTGGCTGCACGGCAAGGCCGAGTGGCAGGCCGCATCCGGCCCGGCCGTGCTGATCTGGAAGGCCGGTGCGGACGCGTCGTTCTGGAGCGCAAGCGGGGCGCTCCTCCTCGTCTCGGCTGCCATGGGATGGGCCTTCTGCAGACTCGCGCGGGCGGCACCGCCTGACGTCACCCGCCGGAGCCGTTTGTTGTAGGCCCCGCCCGCGAAGGGGCAGAGATACTGGCATATCGCCGAGTGCAAATACCACAATTATCATGCGGGGGCGGAAATCAGGCTACCTCGACCCCGAGGACTGCGGTATGATTGCCGACACGAAATCGGTGCGGAGAAACCGCGCAGAGTACTTCGCCAACCGGCCGGGGGAGGGACTCGCGACGTATGGTTCGGCAAGGGCTGACCTTTCAGGTGCCTCGCAGGGCGTGCCGGATAGCCGTTAGCCTGCACTTCATGTCATGGGGCCGGCGTGGCGTACTCGGGTGCCGCCTGCGCCGCCTCCTGCTGTCCGTCAAGGCATGTTGGACAAACCAGTGTCGACAACGCGAAGGAGAAGAAGATGACATCAACCAGTGCAACCATTCGGGGCATCATCATGAGCGGCGCGCTTGCCGTCGCATTGGGTGCTGCTCAAGCCGCCCATGCGCAACCCGTCCCTACGGACCCCTCCGGAGGTTGTCCGATCTCGCCAGCCACGGTTGCGGGCTTTTTTGAAAGTGGCTCGGTCACACTGAATGGTGTCGTGAAGCCCGCAGACAGCACGGTGGTGCTGGCTCCTAACTGCGGCTTCTTTCAATGGACCGAACAAATGTTTTTATGGCTGACGTCGCCGGCTCCGGCACGTTATGGCGGTGGCAGCCGCATCATGTTCTCGCCACAGTTCTTTACCGTGACCCCCGAAGATAGCAACGGCCGTCGCACGTTCATTCAGAATTCCCCTGGCTTGCCGATTCGGATGAATCTGCGCGCCATGGAGCTGGGTCCGCATGGCTTGCCCATGGTGCTGTCACGTACCGGTCAGGTCGTAGAGGTACAGCGCGAAAAACCAGGTCAAAAGCCACCAACGATCAACCTGGCAAATGGCACGCCGGCGCAGATCACCAATGTGCAGAGAACAGCGGGAGGCCAGCTGCAGTTCTTCGACAAGCTCGGCAAGCCGGTGCAGCCGCGCATGCTCAAGTTGGCGCCGGTGGTACGTCAGCGCATCATGTTGACACCTGCACGGCCTACGCCGGTAGTCTCTGCGGCCGCGTTCACAGCAGCCATCCAGTCTCGTAAGCTGGTGATCAACAAGATCCCGATCTTCATTGATTCGGCCGGCAATGTGATCGACGTCGAACCCGGTCAAGCCGATAGCGGTGTGTTGATCTCGCAGAATGGCTCCCTGATTTACTACATCACCGCCGTCAACGACGTGTTTGCCTACCATCGTTCGATGCAGGGCGCAGCCGTCATTCCGTTTAACACTACCATCACGTTCCCGAGGACAGCGGCGGAAGTGGCTCCAGTGGTGACGTTCGCATCGGGCAAGGGGCACACGATTCTGGATCAGATCGCGCTGGCGATTGAAACGAAGTCGAGTTGGATGGCGGCAACTGCGGTGCCGAATCCGAACGACTACGTTCAAGTCAGTGCAGTCGTGCCAACGTTCAACAAGAGCAACCCGAACAACTGGGTACCGAATGGACAGGCCACATTGAGCCTGGTCATGCTGGGCATCCACGTGGTGGGCTCCACCAACGGCCATGGCGAAATGGTGTGGGGAACGTTCGAGCATCTCGGCAACGCACCCAATGCGACATATGCCTACAACTCAACAACCGGCTCGAAGACGATTCCTCAAAACACAGCGGGCGCTTGGCTCTTCACGCCGAGTGGATCAGCGGGTCCGTTCAATACGACAAGCAATAGTTGGACGGGCAGCGCGATTACTGGCTCGCCAGTGGGTCCGGCCGCGGTGCTGCGGGCGAAGCCATGGGGTTCAAACGACGGCGGCAATCCTGCCAATGCTGCGGGCTTGAACACACAGGTGATCGCGGCCAATGCCAGCGTGATCTCTCAGCTGAATGCAGCGGATGTACGCCGAAAGTACTTCCAGTTAGGCACGACGTGGACCATTGGCGGCGCCGCACCCAACGGCGGCAATGAGGTGGGCACCAACCACCTTGCCAATGCCACCATGGAGACGTTTGCGCAAGGACAAACGCCATCAGCTCCAAGTGCAAACTGCTTCTCGTGTCATGGCACCAACAAGGTGGTAGTCAGTCACGTTTATCCTGAGTTGAAGCCGTTGCCGTAAAGTCGGGAAAAGAGGAGTGCAGATGGCGGCACCCCCTCCCCCTGGCCGGGCCTGGGGGTGCCGCATGACATCGAGCCTACCCTTCCAACTCCTCGAACACGATCCCGAGATTCTTCGCCCCGTTGTCCCGGCAGAGATCCATGAACTCCGCCACCTGGGCATAGGGCAGGCTCCCGGCGGCGGCGAAGAAGACCACTCCGGCCCGGCTGGCCAGGGCGTCGCGGAGGCGGCCGGGGAAGGCCGGTGCGGCCACCTCCTCGTGGTTCAGGAAGATTTTCCCTGCCGCGTCCAGCCGGATCACGAGCTGGTTGGGCGGCGGCACCGGGCTCGGGGTGTGGGATTCGGCCGGGACCTGGACGCCGTAGCCCACCTGGGTCATCGGAGTCGCCACCATGAAAATGATCAGCATGACGAGCACCACGTCGACGAGCGGCGTGATGTTGATGTCGCTCTTGATGCCACCAGTGCCACCGATTCCCATGGACATGACGCTCTCCTTTCCCTACTTCTTGCGTTTCTCGGTCGCCAGACCGGCCTTGGCGAAACCGGCGGCGTTGACCTGGCGGAGAACCTGCCGCACCTGCTGATAGGAGAGCCGCCGGTCTCCCTTGACCACCACCTCCCGCTCCGGCGAGCGGGCGTGGATCTCGCGGAGGGCGACGGCGAGGTTCGCCTCCGCCACCGGCCGCGGCCCGATCGAAAGACCGCCGTCCGCCTGGATCGAAACCGTGAGCTGGCCTGCCCGCTCCGGCAGCACGTCGGGGGTGCGGGTCTCGGGCAGAGCGACCTTCGCATTCGTGAGGAGCGGCGTCACCACCATGAAGATGATGAGCAGCACCAGGCAGACGTCGACCAAAGGGGTGACGTTGATGTCGCTCTTGATACCGGCGACCGATTCACTATATCGCCCGGGTTTACGACGCATGGGACTCGCCTCCCCGCTCGGAAAAGAGATCGCGCAGCTCCGAGGCGACGTTGTCCATCTCGATCCCCAGCCGCGCGATACGGTGGGTCAGGACGTTGAACATCCAGGCGGCGGGGATGGCGACGAAGAGGCCGAAGGCGGTTGTCACCAGGGCCTCGGCGATGCCGGCCGAAACCGCGGCGAGGCCGCCCGCGCCCGACATTGCGATGCTCGAAAAGGCGTGAATGATGCCCACCACGGTACCGAAGAGGCCGATGAAGGGGGCCGTGGTGGCGATCGTCGCCAGCCCCCCGATGCCACGGCCGAGCTCGGCGGTGGTCGAGAGAATGGAGCGCTCGACGGCGCGGGCGGCGGCTTCGATCGCCTCGGGCGCCGGCCGGGTGACGCTCTTTTTCTCGAACGTCGTCAAACCCGCGGTGACGATCCGGCCCAGGTGGCTCGCCGGATACTTGCGGGCGGCTTCGATCGCCATCCGGATCTGCCCCTGGCGCATCGGCTCGTCGGCCGAGCGGGCGAAGGCGAGCGACTGGCGCCGTGCCCGCAGGAGGACGAAGAGCCGCTCGCCCGAGATGGCGAGCGACCAGACCGAAAGGACGGCGAGCGCCACCAGGACGGCCAGGGCCATGGGGCTCATCGAGGTCAGGGTGGAGAGAATCGAGGTACCCATTGTCGGTCTCCTTTCCTTTTCCTTTCGCTTTTCGACCGCTACTGCACGCGGAAGTTGACGGTCAGCGAATAGAAAACCTTGACCGCACGGCCGTAGAGCGTGGCGGGCTTGAAGCGCCAGCGGGAAACCGCATCGACGGCCGACTGGTCGAGCCCCATGGGCAGGCGCTTCAGAACCTTGACGTCGAGCACATTCCCCGCCTCGTCGATGATCGCCTGCACGATGACCGTCCCTTCGAGCCGGGCGCGGCGCGCCATCTCGGTATATTGCGGCTCCACCCGATCGATGATCACCGGCCGGGTGACCGCACCACCCACCGGAATGGGAGGATCGTCGGCCGTGCCAATGCCGATGGACGTATTGCCCACCGGCCCGGTGCCGTGGAGCACGCCGATGGGATCGCCGTGCTCGACGCCGTCAGGATCGCCCGTGGTCGGCCCGACCGGCAGGTTGGTCGGGGTGGAAGAAACGATTTCTTCCGTCTGCGGAGTCGTCGCCACCGGCGGCGCGTCCGGAATCACCGTCGGCGGCTGCACCACCGCGTGTGGAGTGGGCGCCGGAGCCGGGTGCGGCGCCGTGGGACGGGGGGTGCTGGTGCCGCGCGCGATCGGCGGGGGCGGCGGGGCGGAGAGGCTCACGAAGACGGCCTTGTCCTGCGGCTCGGTAATCTGGTCCACGTTCCAGTACTGGGCAAACGTGAGCGATACGAGGACGACGAGGTGGAGCACGACGGCAAGGGGAACGGAGAGCCACCTTTTGCCACGTGATTTTTTGGGATCGAGAGCGAGGAGTGAGCTTTCGAACATGATGCCACCTCCGATCGAAAGACCAGCGCTCGTGCCGCGTCGTGCGGGGGAGCCGGGCCTGATAGAAGATTAGACCGGGGGATTTGAGATTAGTTCCGGGGAAAGAATCGATCCGCCAAAGCAAACGGGCCGCCGAATCGCCCCGGCGGCCCGTGCAAAAAACCTGATACGTAGTTAGACTGGCGGCGGGTGAATTTGGTTCCCGACGACGATCACGAGCTCCCCCTTGATCCCCGGCCGCCCGCCCAGCTCCTCGCGCAGCGCCGCGAGCGGGCCGCGGAGCACCTCCTCGTGGAGCTTGGTCAGCTCGCGGCCGATCGCCGCCGGCCGGTCGCCGAGCTCGGCCACGGCGTCGTCGAGGCTCGCCAGCAGGCGGTGCGGAGATTCGTAGAAGATCAGGGTGTGCGGGAGGGCCGAAAAGCCGCGGAAGAAGGTCCGGCGCTTGCCGGACTTGGGCGGCGGGAAACCGGCGAAGGTGAAGGGATGGGGGGGGAGGCCGGAGACGACCAGGGCGGCCAGGAGGGCGGAGGGGCCGGGGAGCGGCTCGATGCGAATGCCGCGGGCGGCCGCTTCGCGGACCAGGAGGAAGCCGGGGTCGGAGAGGAGGGGAGTGCCGGCGTCGCTCGCCAGGGCGATCGTGGCGCCGGCTTCCAGGTCGGCCAGCAGGCGCGGCAGGCGCTGCCGCTCGTTGTGCTCGTGGAGCGAGACGAGCGGTTTCTTGATCCCCAGGTGATGGAGGAGCCGGCCGGTGTGCCGGGTGTCCTCGCAGGCCACCAGGTCGGCCGCGGCGAAGGCGGCGCGCGCCCGGGGGGTGAGGTCGTCGAGATTGCCGATCGGGGTTGCGACCACCAGGAGCGTGCCGGGCATGGCCGCTAGTCCCGCGGGATCTCCTGGTCGAGGTTGACCGCGCTCCCCGAGAGACGGGCGATCAGCATCAGCCGGCGCTTGAAGCGGAAGGTCTGCTCGTACTGGACGATGCGGGAGACCGCCGCCGCCGGATAGCCGCGCTCCACCACCTCGGCCGGGGTCAGGCCGCGGTCGAAGAGAAGATAGAGAACCTCGTCCGCCACCTTGTACTCGAAGCCCAGATCCCCTTCGTCGGTCTGCCCGGGCCAGAGGTCGGCCGAGGGACGCTTCTGGATCACCGAGGCGGGGAGCCCCAGGTGCTCCGCGAGCTGCCAGACCTGCTGCTTGTAGAGATCGCCCAGCGGGTTGAGCGAGCTCGCGTTGTCGCCGAAGACGGTCGAGTAGCCGAGCAGGATCTCGGTCTTGTTCGAGGTCCCGAGCACCAGGGCGCGGAGCTTCTTCGCCTGGTCGAAGAGGATCGTCATCCGCTCGCGAGCCATCTTGTTGCCCCGCCGGCCGGGCTCGGCCTCCGGCTCGTTGGCGTCGAAATAGGCGTCGACCATGGGCGAGATGTCGATCGTGCGGGCGGCCAATCCCAGGTGCGCCACGACGGCCTGGGCATCGGCCAGGGAGTCGGCGCTCGAGGTGCGGTAGGGGAGAAGGAAGCCGTGCACCCGCTCCGGCCCCAGGGCGCGGACGGCCAAGGCGGCGGCGAGCGAGGAGTCGACCCCGCCCGAGAGGCCGATCGTCACCCCGGCCGAGCCGGTGGTAAGGACGGCGTCGCGGATGAAGCTCACCAGGACTGCCACGGCGAGCGGCGCGTGGAGCGTCAGCCGGGCGGCAACCTCCTCGCGGCGGATCACGCGGGACCCTCGATGTCAAAGCGCTCGTCGTCGATGAGCGGCAGCTTGAAACGCAGGCGGTCGGCGTCGCGGAGGTCGATCTCGGCGACCAGCAGATGCTCTTCCAGGATCGGGGCGCGGACGACGAGCTCGCCGCCGGGGCGGACCACGTGGCTGCCGCCGGTGTAGAACGAGCCCTCCTCCCAGCCTACCCGGTTGCAGTAGACCACCCAGCAGGTGTTGAGGAGCGCCGTCGAGCGGGTGACCAGCTCCCAGGACTCCTGGCTCTCGGGCAGCTCGCCGGCCCCGATCCGCCCCGGGCCGGCCGAGGGGACGACGAGGAGCTTGGCGCCGGCCACGGCGAGGCGGCTGGCGAGGCTGGGGTGCCAGAGGTCCTCGCAGATCAGGAGGCCGGTGCGGTTCCCCCGCACCTGGGCGAGGCCGATCCGCCGGCCGGCGCCCAGGAAGCGCTCCTCCTGGAAGATGCCGTAGGTCGGCAGGTAGATCTTCCGGTGGACGAGGGTCGGGCCGCCGTCCTGGAGGAGGAGGGCGCTGTTGTGGAGCACCCCGCGCTCGTCCTCCTCGACCAGGCCGACCACCACCGACATCCCCCCCGCCGCCGTGGCGAGGGTGGCGAGGACCGGGGAGCCGGCGGGGCGCAGGGCGACCCGGGGGGTGAGATGGAGGAGGCGATAGCCGGTGAGCGAAAGCTCGGGAAAGACGAGGAGGTCGACCGCGCGCTGCCGCGCCTCTTCGATCCACGAGAGATGCCGCGCCAGGTTCGCCTCGACGTCGCCGAGGCGGGAGTCGATCTGGGCCAGACCGACCCGCAGGGTGGAGCTCTCTTCAGCCATGGCCGGTGCGATGCTAGCATGGCGGCCCATGCCCCTTCTCCTGGCGCCCGCTCTCGTCCTCTTCCTGGCCGCCCCGCCGCCTTCGGCTCCGTCGGCGGGACAGGCGACGCTCAAGGACCGGGTGGTCGCGATCGTCGACGAGGACCCCATCCTCTCTTCGGACGTCGACCGGATCATCGGCCTGGGCCTCGTCGCGGTGAACCCGGGAGAGAGCGACACGAGCTTCCGCCGCCGGGTGCTGGGGCGGCTCATCGACGAGCGGTTGCGCTTCCACGAGATCGACCGCTTCGGCCTGGAGCAGGTGCCGGTGGCGCGGGTCGACAAGAACACCCAGGAGATCCGCTCCCGCTTCAAGACCGATGCCGAGTTCAACCAACGACTCAAGCAGGTGGGACTGACCCTGGCCGGCCTGCGCCAGCTGGTCACCCGCCAACTCATGGTCCTCACCTACGTCGACGAGCGGCTGGGGCCGAAGGTCTTCATCAGCACCGAGGACATCACCGCCTACTATCAGGACGTCCTGACGCCGGAGCTCAGGAAGCAGAACCAGCCGATGCCGCCGGTCGAGCAGGTGCGCGAGCAGATCCAGGCGGTGTTGAAGGAACAGCGATTGAACCACGAGATCGACAGCTGGACCGACGAGCTGCGCCGGAAGGCCGACATCCTCAACTACTTCGACGACCAGGGGAAGCCCCTCCCGCCGGTGGTTAAGACGATCGGGAAGAAAAAGCCGGGCTGAAGCCCTCACCCCCAACTGAATAGAATCCGCGGGCAGGTTGTTGTTCGTAGACGGGTTCGAGGGTCCGATCATGAAGCGTTCGCTCATTTTCCACGTCGGCTGTCTCCTCCTGCTGCTGGCCGCGCTGCCGGCGGCAGCGAAGATCCATGGTCCCGAGCAGGCGAAGCTCGCCCTGGCTGCCGACCGCACCGCCTATGATCCGGGGTCGACCGTCCACCTGGTGGCCCGGGTGACGATCGTCCCCGGCTGGCACGTCAACGCGCACAAGCCGACCTTCGAGTACCTGATCCCCACCGATCTCGCCTTCACCCTCCCGGCCGGCTGGAAGGCGGCGCCGGTCCGCTATCCCGAGGCCAAGAAGCAGAAGTTCGCCTTCGAGACCCAGCCGCTGGCGGTCTACGACGGCGAGGTGGTCCTCGGCGCCGACCTCGCCCTGCCGGCCGGGGTGGCCGCGGGGAGCTACCCGGTGCGCGCCAGCCTCTCCTACCAGTCGTGCAATGACAAGCAGTGCCTCCCCCCGGTGACCACCGAGGCCGGGCTCACCCTGAAGGTCGGCCCGGGCGGCAAGCCGGTGCCGGGGTACGGCGGGAAGACGGCGGCCGGAGCGACCGGCGCCGTCACCCCGGGAGCCGCGCCCGCCGCCCATGGGCTCGCCCTGATGCTGGTCCTGGGCCTCCTCGGCGGGTTGGTGTTGAACGTCATGCCCTGCGTCCTGCCGGTCCTCTCGCTCAAGGTCTTCGGCCTGGTGCGGAGCGCCGGCCGCGGCCGCTCCGAGGTGGTCGCCGGGGCGCTCGCCACGGCGGCGGGCATCCTGGTCTCCTTCTGGGCGCTGGCGGGTGCGGCCATCGCGGCGCGCGCCGCGGGCTCGGCGGTGGGCTGGGGGGTGCAGTTCCAGCGTCCCGGCTTCGTTGCTTTCCTCGCCCTGGTGATCGTCCTCTTCTGCCTCAACCTCTGGGGGCTGTTCGAGATCCCCCTGCCGCAGAGCCTCGCCCGCCTGGGCGGCGCGGGACCGCGCGAGGGCCTGGCCGGCCACTTCGCCTCGGGTCTCTTCGCGACCCTGATGGCGACCCCCTGCTCGGCCCCCTTCCTGGGCGTCGCCTTAGGATTCGCGCTCGCCCAGACGGCGCCGGTCATCGCCGCCATGTTCACCGCGGTGGGTCTGGGGATGGCCCTCCCCTATCTCCTCCTCGCCCTGGCGCCGGGGCTCGCGCGCCTCCTCCCCAAGCCGGGGGCCTGGATGGAGACCGTACGCGGCGCCATGGGCTTCCTCCTCGCCGCCGCGGCGGTCTGGCTGTTCTACGTGCTCGCCGCCCAGGTGAGCCCGGAGCGGCTGGCGGTC
This sequence comes from Thermoanaerobaculia bacterium, assembly GCA_035644215.1. Taxonomy (GTDB): domain Bacteria; phylum Acidobacteriota; class Thermoanaerobaculia; order Multivoradales; family UBA5704; genus DASQPA01. Next base: position 3,188 of record DASQPA010000210.1, on the reverse strand, counting down.
ATCCAGCTCTCTCTCCTCGCCCTGGCGCTCTTCGCCTGGCTGCACCACCGGGGGATGACGATGCCGAGCCGACCGGCCCTGCGCCGTTTCGCCGTGGCCGGCATGGCCGCCGCCGTGGTGGGGACGTTCGTCCTCGCCGCCGGGGCGGGCGAAAAGGCGACGGCGGCGACCACCACCGCCGGCAAGCCCGCCGGGCTCATCCCCTGGGTGACGTTCGACCGCACCCGGGCGGAATCGCTCGCCGCCTCCGGCACCCCGGTCTTCGTCGACGTGACCGCCGACTGGTGCTTCACCTGCAAGGTGAACGAGAGGCTGATCCTCGACACCCCGGAGGTCGCCCGGGTCTTCACCGAGCACGCCGTGGTCCCCATGCGGGCCGACTGGACCAACCGCAACGACGAGATCGGCGCCTTCCTGGCCGAGCACGGCCGTTACGGCATCCCCTTCTACCTCCTCTACCTCCCCGGCGGCGAGGCGCACGTCTTCAGCGAGCTGCCGAGCAAGGAGGGGCTGGTCGAGACGGTGCGGAAGGTTTCGGGGCGGAAGGTGGCGGCGGGGCAACCCGACGAGAGGAGCCGCTCATGACGACCCTGACGCTCGAGCTGCCCGAAGAGGTCTTCTCGGCCCTCCGCCGGTCTCCCCAGGAGTTCGGCCGCGAGTTACGCCTCGCGGCGGCGATCCACTGGTACCAACGCGGCCAGATCTCGCAGGAGAAGGCCTCTCAGGTAGCCGGTCTGGACCGCACCGACTTCCTCCTGGCCCTCGCCCGAGAAGGGGTCGACGCCTTCGTGGTCGACTTCGACGATCTGGAACGCGAGTTGGAGCGTGGCTGATCGCCCCGCCGTCGATGCCTCACCGCTCATTTTCCTCGCTCGCGGGAACACCTCGGTCACATCGTAGATTTTCGTCGAGGGCGAGTGTTTTTACCATCACTTCTACTATTGCCGGTATTGCGCGACTCCCCCTTGTTATCGAAGGCCATTAGCCAACTCCATATTGCATCCACGTTATCTTTGGTGCCATTGGGCTCCCAAAGCTCGCTTCTAGGCTTGTCCATCCAAGGCTGTCCACTTCCCAGATATAGAAACAGCTTAACGTTCTTGGGAACCTTGAGACCTTCTACAATGCGGCGCACGGCGGCCGTCGCATCCTCCAAGAGGCATTGAGAGAACAGACCGAGTTCCCTGGACTGATTGCCCAATTTTTTCTCCGCCCCTGGAACAGGCTCCCGGTTGAAAAGAGCGTCTACTATATGAGGATCATCACCAAACGAATGATATATTGCCACATGGCGGATTTCGGCTATACGTAGCAGAAATTCGTCTATATGATCTTCAAGCTGAGCTCTATGTTCTTTCGGATTCGAGAGTATTTCCAGAATGTCAACACCCCTTTTGTATCGGTTGGGGTACAAAGCTGAAAAGAGCCGCCTAAAGTAAGGTGGAATTTCAAACGAACTCCGCACGAATAGTGACTTCAGCTCCAGCCAGCGGGCATCGTGAGAACGGCGCCTGCCTTCAAATTTCCATGTGTTTTCCTTAGTCAAGCAAGCCGCCACAACCTGGGGCTTCTCTTCGCCAAAAACCCAAGTGAAGGTCTGCTCGTCCACAAGCACCCGCCCATGGGCTGCGAGAAATCCTGCCAGAGCATGATATGCGGCCGTATAGAACAGCCCCGAAGCCGGACCATAGAGACTAGAATTCGCAGAAAGCCAGCCGCCTATCTGAAAATTCACAGCGGAGAGGCAAGACCGAATCGCATGGCAAAGTAGGTAAAAGCCGAAAAAGGACCCCTGAGCACATCGCAGCTCTCCGCCATTCCTATAGATGACTGGAAAGGCCGAAAGAGACTCTTCACTAAATAAATTGGGAAACTCGGGATCATGCTCTTTAGCGAGGGTCAGCACCTCATCGCCAAATGGCGGTATGCCCTGCTCCAGCAACCGGAATGATCGCCGAACATTGGAACGCGCAAGTGTAAGCAGGCTGGTCATCCTAGCACCGGTCCGGTGGGTTGGTTCGATCGCTATGCGCCGAACTTGCGGAACGCGACCTGAGTCTATTCTTTGTTGTCCGTCAGTGTAAGGAGCTCGCGAACTCCAAAGATCAAACATGAAAAGAAGGTCACCAGACCAACCAGGACCAGTCCCTCGTGCGAAATGGCCTCAATGTAGGGGGGCTTGGTGAGCCCGAATACACACAGAACCACCAAGCCCGTAAAAGCCGTGACCACACCTAGACAGGCCCGGAGAACGTCCCCTACGGCCGGCCACTTCTTGTGACGCCACCAACTAATCAAGGCACAGCTCGCCACAAGCGAGGCAGCCGTCAGAGTCACTATCCGGTAGTCGATAAAATCGAGCACAGCTCTGCCAAAGGCGTCGAGAGCACCGCCCGCGGCATGGGGCACGGCTGGCTAGATCCGGGTCTCTACTGCGGGGTAGATAAGAACACCGAGGGCTGTGCCGATGAAGCCAAGAGCAAGAGCAACGCCTACCATTCCTGTCAGCCAGAGCGAGGGAATCGCCAGTGACAGCGCTCCCGCAAGCGCGAAGGCTGCCCTCTCATCGCGACGACGGCTGGCTGATTTTGCATTCCGGTCTCTATGCAGCTCCACGTTGTCCCCTCCTCTCGTCATCATCGCTGAAGGCGCCCGTAGGCGCATCTACAGACTCTTTATTCTCCATGGTTTGCCAGAAATGTCAATCTCGGACGCTGACTTTCTCCCGCCTCTCTTGTGCCGCGATCCGGTTGCGACTCGCGCCCTACCCCGTCCCCTTCCGCTTCACCTGCTCCCGCAACCCCCGGAACCGGTCCAGCCGCGCCTTGAGCTCGGCCTCGAACCCCTCCCCCTTCGGCTCATAGAAACGCGTTCCCGCTAAAGCCTCGGGCAGGCAGTCGAGGCCCGCCGTTCCCTCCTCGGTATCGGGGGCGTAGACGTAGCCGGCGCCGTAGCCCAGGCCCTTCATCAGTTTGGTGGGGGCGTTGCGGATCACCTTGGGGACCGGGTCGGCGGGGCGCTCCTCGACGGTCTTCCGGGCGTTCCCGTAGCCGGCGTAGACGGCGATGCTCTTGGGGGCCAGGGCGAGGTAGAGGGCGACCTGGGCGAGGGCGAGATCCCCCTCGGGGGAGCCGAGGCGGTGGAAGGCCTCCCAGCCGGCCAGGGCCTGGGGGAGCGCCTGGGGATCG